>JBFMEC010000120.1:0-7290 GCA_040753575.1 Nitrospirota bacterium
GTTGTCCGGTACAGGTATTGACTTTGTAAGTAAGAATTCCCTTCCATCCCTGTCGTAGCCTATCCTCTCTTTAATCCCGGCCAAAGACGCTATCAGAGCCGCCTCAAAGGCGTTCTGAAGCAATATGACCCCGCAAAAGTCTTTTTTCTTTAAGATTCTTGATAATCTAAGCTTGCCAATGAATCCTGTGAATTCATTGCCGTAGGTTATTATTTCATCTATATTCGGGTCCTTTTCAAAGACTGGCAATACCCAGGGCTTTACGAGAATGGTGATCTTTGTATCAGGCATGGCCTTTCTCAAAGCCCTCAATGCCGGAAGAGTCATAATAGCATCCCCGATCCAGTTAACTCCCCGAACAAGCAATTTTTTGCAGGATTTATCAAGCACGTAATAGTTTAACATTTGTTATGTATAGTAATCCCCACCATCAATAAGGGTCTGCTAAAAAGCAAAGGCGTTTAGGTTCATGCATGCCTTATCCGTAATACAAGCCATGTTGTACTTGTGAACTCAAAACCTTTTGTGCTATCATGACTGGATTTCTGGAGGTGAATATATGAGAAAGATATTGTTTCTAATTGCGGTGGCCTTTTTGTTGTTGCCGGTATATGCTTTTGGCTTCAGCGAAAAAGGTCAGGACTGTTCTAAATGCCACGCTTTAACCAACGAAGAGGCTTCAACACTGTTGAAAGATTTTTTGCCAAACCCGAAGATTCTGGAAATCAGGCCGAGTCCTATCAAGGATCTGTGGGAAGTGGATGTTGAAGCAGGTGGAAAGAAGGGTCTTGTTTATATAGATTTTTCAAAGAAGCATCTCATATCAGGTGCAATCTTCTCTGTCAAAGATAAAAAGAATCTAACACAGGAAAGACTTGTTGAAATCAATAAAGTAGACGTATCACAAATCCCGATTGAAGATGCCCTTCTTATAGGTAATAAAGATGCCAGATATCGAATAATTGTCTTTGACGACCCTGAATGACCGTTCTGCGCAAAACTTCATCAGGAGATGAAGAAGGTCATAGAAAAGAGAAAAGATATCGCCTTTCTTATAAAGATGTTCCCGCTAAAAATTCATCCTGGTGCTTATGAAAAGGCGAAGGCCATTGTCTGTGAAAAATCCCTCTCTCTTTTAGAAGATGCCTTTAATAAGAAAGAGTTGCCCAAACCTAAATGCGAAACTCCCGTCATTGACGAAAATCTAAAACTTGCTGAAAAACTCGGCATCACCGGTGCACCTACTTTGATCATGCCTGATGGAAGGGTCATACAGGGCTACAGAGAAGCTGATGCCATCATAGAGCTTGTCGGTAGTTGATAACTGCTATAATGTAAATAGTGGGTTTAAATCTTTAAATTATTAAGCCACCTGATTCTTCAAAGTCGGAGTTTTGTTGCCAATTAAAAATTTAAACATAATCGCCGGAAAAAAAGAGAAATTGATATCTTGAAAAAAAGATTACTTATTTCAGCAATATTAGTTTTCACGGTAATCATTTCCGGCACAATCGGCTACTCCATCATTGAAGGATGGTCACTTTTTGACGCTCTTTACATGACCGTTATAACCCTGGCAACTATCGGCTATGGGGAGGTAAGACCGTTAACTTTTTATGGCAGAGTATTCACAATCTTTCTAATTTTCTTTGGTGTCGGTGTCGTGGCTTATGTTATTAATAATCTAATCCGGGTTATTTTTGAAGGTGAATTTCAGAATGTATTAGGGAGAAGAAAAATGGAGAAGAAATTACAGTCAATTAGAGATCACTATATTGTATGCGGTTATGGCCGCATGGGGAAAATAATCGCAAAAGAATTTAAGGCCGAGGGAGTTCCCTTCATTGTTATTGAGAAAGAACCCCAGGAAATTGAAGCTGCCGAGGATATTATTTTTTTAACGGGAGATGCCACGCGAGACGAAATGTTAAAACAGGCAGGGATAGATCGCGCGAAGGGCCTGATTTCTGTTCTCTCCACGGATGCACAGAATCTTTATGTCGTTCTGAGTGCAAGAGAACTTAATCCGGATCTTCTCGTAGTAGCGCGCGCAGGCGAAGATGGGTCCGAGCAGAAACTACTCAGGGCAGGTGCTGACAAAGTTATATCTCCCTATCATATCGGGGGTCTCAGGATAGCGCACACAGTATTGAGACCCGCTGTTGTCGACTTCTTAGAGTTCGCAACTACAAGCGGAAACCTTGAACTTCAGGTTGAAGAGATCCAGGTCGAAAAACCTTCATCCTTTGTAGATAAGACTCTCCATGAATGTGGAATAGGAAGGGATCTCGGAGTCATGATAGTCGCCATAAAGAGAGGCAGCGGAGATATGAAATTCAATCCTGTCCATAATACGCAGATTAAAGTCGGCGATACATTGATTGCCATAGGTGAGGCAACAAAACTCAAAAATTTTGAAAGGCTTGCAAAAGGCAAGGGAGTATGATGGGATTCGTGATTTGTAGGACAAATACCTACATCGCGGGTGTCAATGTCTTACAAAAAAATCAGACTTGCACTGATACCTTCAGCAAAATTTTTATGATATTTTTTATATGATTATTTTCATTAAATAATTAATTTTATAAGGAGGGCTTATGGCAAGCAAAGAATTATTCAACAAGCTTAATGAGGCAATTGCGAATGAACTTCAGGTAAGCATTCAGTACATGTGGCAGCATGTGGTGGTTCGAGGAATAAACGCTGAATCCGTGGGCGGAGTTTTTAAACAGATTGCCATCACAGAAATGAAGCATGCCGAGAAGATAGCCGAGAGGCTTGATTATCTCGGCGGCGAGCTGACAACTAAACCTTCACCCATTGATGTTGGAAAGTCTCTCAGGGAGATGCTCGAGATCGATAAAAAGGCTGAAGAAAATGCAATAAAACTTTATAAGGAAATAGTTTCTATGGCTGAAAAAGAAGGTGATATTGTTACCAAGAGACTTTTCGAAGAGATCCTTGAGGCTGAAGAAGATCATCACAACACGTTCTCAACGTTGCTCGAAAAAGATTAGCGCCTTATTTCTGAAAGAACAGCCCTTTATGTCATTCTCGCGAAACAGGCTGTTGCAGAAACAGTATTTTGTCACCCTGAATTTATTTCAGGGTCTCACAACCCATTGATTTTATTAGATGCTGAAACAAGTCTTCGACGTGACCCTTCGACAAGCTCAGGGTGACATTGTTATGGTGAGCTTGTTATGGTGAGCTTGTTATGGTGAGCTTGTCATGGTGAGCTTGTCATGGTGAGCTTGTCATGGTGAGCTTGTCATGGTGAGCTTGTCGAACCATCAGCCGAGCGTTCAGCATGACATTTTTACTGATTTTGCCAATTCTGCAACAGCCTGAAAAGCGGGAATCCAGGCAGATATAACACTGATCAAAGAATAAGAGAACCTGGATTCCGCATCAAGTGCGGAATGACCAAACAATAGCAAGTTTATAGTATTAAGGAATTTTGAGAGGGGTTTAATCATGCCAAAGACAGAAAAGAATCTTCAGGAAGCCTTTGCCGGAGAATCTCAGGCAAACAGGAAATATCTTGCCTTCGCAATGAAGGCTGAAGAAGACGGTTACAAACAGATTGCCAAACTCTTCAGGGCCGCTGCCGAGGCGGAGACAGTCCATGCCACGAATCACCTCAGGGCACTCGGTGGAATTAAAAGCACGAGAGAGAATCTTGAGGCAGCCATAAGTGGAGAGACCTATGAATTCCAGAGCATGTATCCTCAGATGATTGAGGATGCAAAATCAGAAAACAATAAGAAGGCTGAACAGTCCTTCAGATATGCCAATGAGGTTGAGAAGATCCATGCAGGACTTTACAGAAAAGCTCTGGAGAATCTCGGAAATAACCCTGAGGTTGACTATTATGTCTGTCAGGTCTGCGGGAATACAGTTGAGGGAGAACCACCCGATAAATGCCCGATCTGCGGATCCCCGAAAAAGATGTTCAAAAAGATCGAGTAATGAAGACAATAGCCTTCCTTGGCAGTCCAAGAAAAGAAGGCAATACAGAACTTCTTCTCAAAGAGGCAATAAAAGGAATCGAGGATTCCGGATTAAATGTTCATCTCTTTAACCTCAATCAGATGGATATCTCACCCTGCCAGAATTGCGGCGGATGTGAAGACACAGGCATCTGTGTTTTTGAAGATGACATGGTCCAGATCTATGATGCCATCAGGGAGGCTGACAGGATAATCCTCGCCTCCCCTATCTTTTTCTTTAGCGTGAGTGCCCAGATAAAAATAATGATAGACAGATGCCAGTGCCTCTGGTGTGAAAAATATCTGTTGAAGAAACCAATCCCCGAGGGTCCCTATGGCAGAAGAGGGCTCTTGTTATTAGTAGGTGGTCAGAAAAGAGAGATCGGTATTCAGTGTGCAGAGGCAACGGTGAAGGCATTTTTCAGGACGGTGAGTGTACCCGGACATAAGACCCTGGGTTATCTGGGAGTTGATGCCAAAGGAGCTATACTTGAACATCCAACAGCATTGAAGGAAGTTTATGAGGCGGGAAAGGAATTGGTTAAGTGTTGACTGGCTCGCTTAGTTAGTCTCTCAGTTCTTCAACTATTCATTTTCTTTCGGCCTTTTCTCCTCTTCTTTTTCCTCTTTCTCTTCTTCCTTCTCTTTCTTCTTTTCCAGGGCCTCTGAAATTTCTTCGAGTCTCTTCATAACAAGATAATTCACTGTTCCTTCAGGATATGTACCGTCAGGCCTGAGTTCGCCAACGGGCACACCTGTAATAATCTCAAGACCTTCATCGACCTTCTCAATCGGATAGATGAAAAACTTTCTCTCCTTTACAGCCTCAATAACGCTGTCTTTCAGCATCAGGTTCTTAACATTTCTCTTCGGTATTATTACTCCTTGATCTCCACTGAATCCCTTAAACTTACACAGGTCGAAGAACCCCTCTATCTTTTCATTTATTCCGCCCACTGGCTGAACCTCTCCATTTTGATCCATGGAACCTGTAATCGCTATATTTTGCTTTAAGGAGATACCGGCAATACTGCTCAGAAGCGCATAAAGTTCAGCGCAGGAGGCGCTATCGCCTTCGACCATTTCATATAACTGCTCGAATGTTATCGACGCTGAAAGGCTTATCGGCCTTTTTGTTGCATATCTGCTCCCGATGTAATTTGTGATTATTAATATTGCCTTCTCATGAATCCTGCCACTCATCTTTATCTCACGTTCAATATTAACAACACCCGCTTTGCCCGTATATGTCCTCGCCGTTATCCTCGAGGGCTTTCCAAAACTGTAATCCCCCAGGTCAATAACGGCAAGACCATTAACTTGCCCTACCTTCGCTCCAAGAGTGTCAACAATTATGGTTCCCTCAAGGATCATTTCCCTCAGGCGTTCTTCTATCCTGTTTGTTCTGTATATCTTCTCATCTATAGCCCTCTGGACATGTTCCTTGGTAACAACATCGCAATTTATCTTTGACGCCCAGAAGCTCGCCTCTCTGATGGTGTCTGTTATATCACTGAACTTCAGAGATAGTTTATTCTGGTGCTCTGCAAGTCTTGATCCAACCTCAACGATCTTTGCAACGCCAGTCCTGTCGAAGGGAAGAAGATTTTCTTCCCTGCAGATAGTGGCAACAAAGGAGGCATATTTATGAATATTCTCATCGGTTCTATCCATTCTGTTGTCAAAATCTGCCTTGACCTTAAAAAGTTCTCTATATTCTTCATCAAGACTGTAAAGGAGATAATAAAGAAAGGGGTCCCCCACGAGTATGACTTTGATATCAAGCGGTACGGCCTCGGGTTTCAGGGTTGTCGTCGTTATCAGCCTGTACTGTTCCCAGACATCTTCAATCTTCAACTCCCTGTTTCTGAGTGCACGTTTCAGAGCATCATAGGCAAAGAGGTTTCTTAAAAGATCAAGGACATTAATTACAATGTAACCTCCACTAGCCCTGTGCAGAGAACCTCCTTTTATCATTGAAAAATCTGTTATGGCGATTCCATACTGTATTTTATGTTCAATCCTTCCAAAGAGATTGTAATAGGTCGGGTTACTTTCGAACACGCAGGGTGCGCCTTTGCAATCCTTGTTATTGATAAGGACATTTACGGAATATTTTGTGAATGTGGGTTCCACCTTCGGCAGCTTCATAAAGGGGAATGCGGGGGCCTGTTCTTCCTGAACCTTGAAATCCTCAAGGTGTTCAAGAATATCCTCCTTGACTTCTTCAAGATATATGGTAATCTTCTCATTGTCTTTGTATTTGTGCTTCAGTTCATCTATGAGATGGCCGACTGCGGCGAGAGCCGCTTCTTTCTCGAGTTTCGCAAGCTGTTCTTTAACAATCTTTTCCGTCTCCCGGACGACCCGGACAGCATCGTTAAGTTTTTCCTGAAGAGCCTTTCCTATATCATCTATCCTCTTTTTTGTTCTTTCGTCAAGGGATTCATACTCTTCTTCTGTAAGCGGCTCTCCCGCCTTTTTTACGGGAATTATTATAAGACCGGTAATGGTCTTTCTAACGGAAAAACTCTTTTCCTGGGCTTCTTCTTCAAGACTCGAAAAAATGTCTTTCTGTTTCTTTTGAGCTTCCTCAATTATCTTATTCTTCTGCCTCTCATATTCCTTTGATTCAAAGACCTTTGGAATTTCAGCCCTTAATATCTTGATCATTTCATCCATATCCTTCTGGAAGACTGCAGCCCTTCCAGGATCAAGAGAGATTGCCAGGGGAACATCGGGGTCTTTGAAATTGTAAACGTAACACCAATCTGGCGGTATGGGTTCATCTATGGCCTTTCGTGACAGAAATGACCTTACTGTAGTCATCTTACCCGTGCCATGCTCGCCGAGAATAAAGATATTGAATCCTATACTTTCAAGGCTAAGGCCAAAGTCAAGGGCATATAAAGCCCGCTCCTGTCCTATAGTCTCTTTAGTATCTCGAAGATCCTTCGTAGTCCTGAAGCTAAAAATGTTAGGGTCACAAAATCTGTAAAGCTGATCAATGCTTAAACTATCCTGCATTTGCTACCTCCACCTTATTAAAAAGTGATGTCCGATAAACTGAGAGTAAAAAGTATAAAATAAAATTTGTTCCTTGTCACTTAATATTTGTAAATCACTATTTGTAAATATGTTACGGAAATATCATTTTGTTTGGTTTTTGTGATTTGGTTATTGGTTATTTTTTTTCAGGCCCTTGGATGATGTTTCATATAAACCTTTTTGATCCTGTCGGCTGTCACCTTTGTATAGATCTGGGTCGTTGAAATATCAGAGTGACCAAGCATCTTCT
>JBFMEC010000121.1:0-7235 GCA_040753575.1 Nitrospirota bacterium
GCTGCTCTTGTTGCCGAAGGATTACCGGCTTTTTCAGCAATCCACTTGTATGTCCTTGTCTCGCCGTAAGGTAAGTCTTTTAATGATGTCCAGATCTTTCTTTCAAAATCCGTTCCTGTGAGAAATATTATCTGTTGACTGAAGCCGGCGTTTGAAACCTGAAAGTATGAATCAAGCTCCTTAATAAAGCTCATTGACGCTGCCCCTTTCTTGAAAGCAATATCAGATGGTTTTTCAAAAGAGACACCTGAAAGCGCTTTTCCTGAGAAAATCAGGAATAGAGTTCCAACAGGACTCTCAAAGAGATCATAAAATAAAGAAGGTTTCTTCATTTACAGGAAAATTAAACTGCTCACTACGACATCGCTTTTATTTGGACTTGACCCTCTTAACGTCAAGCACACCCTTTATCTGCGACATCTTTGTTGTAACCGCGTCAAGCTGTTTTTTATCCTTAACCTCAAGGATAAAATTTATCTTTGCCTGTTTGCCTTGTGCTGTGGACGAATCAATATGATGTATATTTATGTTGTTAATAGATAATATTGCGCTAATCTCCGCAAGCAAGCCGGGTTTGTCCACGGTATAGGCTACTACTTTCACCGTATAGGTGGTCTCACCGTTTCCGGACCACTCCACATCAACGAGGCGGTCCCTGTCAATCGCGTGGGTCTCAAGAGTCGGGCAGTTTATAGTATGTATTGATACGCCTTTTCCTCTTGTAACAAAACCGGCAACCTGTTCGCCGGGGAGAGGGTAGCAGCACTTGGAACGGTGAAACATTATATCATCAATCCCCTTTATCTTTATCCCTTTCTCCTCAGCCTGCTTGACGGTCTCCTTTTTTTCCACAGCTTTTTCAGTTTTTTCTGATTCCGGCAGAAGCTTATTAACAACCTTGTGAGCAGAGAGCCTTCCGTACCCGACAGCAATGAAGAGATCTTCATGGGTCTTTATTTTGTATGGTTTAACCACATCCAGTATCTCTTTAGACCTTAGGAATTTATGGTCAAGACCGTGCTTTCTCAGGGATTTCTCCAAAAGCTCTTCGCCGACCGCAAGCCCCTTCTTCCTTTCCTCAGCCTTAATCCATTGTTTTATTCTTGCCTTTGCCCTCTGGCTTTTTACAAATTTCAGCCAGTCCCTGCTCGGCCAATGACCCGGAGCAGTTATTATCTCAACAGTGTCGCCGTTCTGGAGTTTTTGCCTCAGTGGAACGATCTTGCCGTTAACCTTTGCTCCTGTGCACCTGTGCCCTACCTGGGTGTGAATACTGTAAGCAAAGTCAACCGGGGTGGAATTTGAAGGAAGTTCCACTATATCGCCGTTTGGTGTAAACACATATACGACATCCAGGAAGATGTTGCCTTTTACTGCCTCCAGAAACTCCTTTGCGTCAGGCATATCCTTTTGCAGTTTGACAAGGTCCCTTAGCCAGAGAAAATACTCGTCCCCTTTTCTGCGGACTGCCTTCTGCTCTTTGTACCTCCAGTGTGCGGCAATGCCTTCTTCATTAATCCTGTCCATCTCTTCTGTTCTTATCTGGAACTCTATCTTTTCGCCTCTCGGCCCAATGATTGTAGTGTGAAGAGACTGGTACAGGTTTGATTTAGGCGCTCCTATAAAATCTTTAAATCTTCCCGGAACAGGGGTCCAGAGCGAGTGAATAAGTCCCATAATGGCATAACAGTTTGCCTGGGTATCTGTTATTATCCTGATCGCGAGGACATCATATACAAGTTCAAATGGTATCTTCTGCTGCTGCATCTTTAAGTAGATGCCGTAGTAATGTTTTACCCTCCCAAAGACCCTGCCTGAAATGGAAGCCTCTCTTAAATATGCTTCAACCACCTTTATTATTTCATTCAGGTACCCCTCCTGCTCTTCCCTCTTCTTTGCAACCTTCTGAATGAGTTCGTTATAAACATCGGGTTTGAGGAACTTGAAACTGAGGTCCTCGAACTCTGTCTTCAGCCATCCAATGCCGAGACGATTTGCAAGGGGGGCGTAAACCTCCAGCGTCTCACGGGCGATTTTCTTCCTCTTCGGTTCAGAAAGGTGCTCAAGAGTGCGCATGTTGTGAAGCCTGTCAGCAAACTTGATGAGTATGACCCTCATGTCCTCTGCCATTGCAAGGAACATCCTTCTGAAATTTTCAGCCTGGGCTTCCTCGCTGGTCTTGAATTCCATCTTGCTGAGCTTTGTCAGGCTTGCAACAAGAAAGGCGATATCATCTCCAAAAAGATTCCTTACATCCTCCACAGTTGTCTCTGTATCTTCAACAGTGTCATGTAAAAGACCGGCTGCAATCGTCATGCTGTCCATGTGCATATCCGTAAGGATTGCGGCAACAGCCAGAGGATGCTCGATAAAGGCTTCTCCTCCTACCCTTCTCTGCTTGAAGTGCGCCTCACAGGAGAAGGAGTAAGCCCTTTTAAGGAGATTACCCTCAGCTTCGGGATTATACGAATAGACCCTGTCAATAAGGGCGTCAATCGTGTTTATTTCCTTTAATTCAACCATGGTTCTATTATATTACTACAGAAAAATAAATTCTAAAAATACTTGTTTGATTCTGCCTCATTAATTTCCCTCATCCTGTGCTATAATTAACACGATTTCCAACTCGGAAGAATAAAAAAATGACGGATTATTATCACAAATTTCATATTCCTGTTATGGGTACCGGCTATTCCGCCGATACCCCCATACGCGTGGCTCATCTCGGGATTACCTCTGTTATCTCACTTGTTGACGACCTGCTTCTTGAACAGCTTAGGAAGTACTATTGCAATAAGTTCAGCCTGCCTTATGCAGAGATACCTAAAAATGCTGATGACGGCAGGGCAAAAAGAATAACGGCATATCTGGACACTGTTAATGAGATAGTAGGGATCAATTTTGACGCGATAAGAAAAGAGCCTTTCACGCCTGAATCCGGGAAGACCAAATATTTTGAGCTTCTCCCGGATGATTTAGCTCTTAAACAGAAATACAATAAATTTCTTGCTATGCCCGAAGGTACTGAAAAGAAGGCGCTTGCACAGGAGCTTACTGAAAAGATGCTGCCTGGTTCAACTGAAGTAAATATAATGGTTAAGCTCGACAGGACCAATTATGCCGGCGATGGCAATCCTCTTCCCGATGAGTACAGCGATGCAAAAGCGGCCTTAAGGGGATATGCGAAGAGCTCCCTAAAGTCAGGCGTTGTACTTTCAGCCGGCATGAACCAGAGGCTCTTTAACTATATGACAGAGTTCAGGGACTTTTACAGGGATGAAAGCGGGGAAGTAAAGAAGAAGATAATCCTGAAGGTAAGCGATTTCCGCTCTTCGATAATACAGGGGAAGTTCCTCGCTAAAAAAGGGCTTGAGGTCTATGAGTTTCGCATAGAATCAGGACTTAATTGCGGCGGCCACGTATTTCCCACAAACGGCACGCTTCTGCCTGTCATACTTCGGGAGTTCAGAGAGAACCGCGGCAGATTGGCCGAAGATTCCCGTCCTTATATAATGAAATACTATGAGAAGATGAGATGGCATTATCCCGAATCAGCTTTAAAAGCTCTGCCCCTCATAACCGTGCAGGGGGGAATAGGGACAAACGGAGAGGTGCGAAGGCTTATGGAAGGATTCGGCATGGACAGGACAGGGTGGGGCACGCCATTTCTCCTTGTACCTGAAGCTACCTGCGTAGATGATACGACCCTTGAATTGCTGAAGCGGGCTCGAGAAGATGATCTCTATATAAGCGACGCATCACCTTTAGGGATCCAGTTCAGTAATGTGCATGGTTCAGGCGCTGACATATGGAGAAAAAAGAGGATTGAAGAGGGGAGGCCTGGTTCGCCGTGCAGAAGGGCATTTCTGAAATTCAACACTGAATTTACTGAAAAGCCGATATGCCTTTCATCAAGCATGTACGAGAAGAAGAAGCTTGATGAGATAGAGAGGCTTGAGGCTTCTGATGAAGAGAAAGAGAAGCTGATCGCTAATGTTTTAAATAAGGAGTGCATCTGCGACCAGCTTGGCAATAGCTGTCTTATTGCCCTTGGGATAGCTGAGGAGAAGGACGCGCCCCAGTGCATATGTCCCAGCGCCAACATAGCATGGTTTAACAGGATATATTCCCTTAAGGAGATGGTTGATCATATCTGCGGGAGGGGTCCGTCTCTTGTACCTCCGGAGCGTCCGCATATGTTTGCCAAGGAGATTGATCTGTACGTTGACTATTTTGAGAGACAGGTAAAAGATCATTGCTACACTCCGGGGGAACTCAAAACCCTCCTGGAGTTTAAGGATAATTTTGAAAAGAGCATTGACTTCTGCATTGAGATTGCCGGAATGGAGCCTTACCCCGGAGAAAATCTGGCGTCAATCTGTCTATGTGTGGATAAGCAGAGAGCCCGCCTCACCTCTATCTATGATGTTCTTGAGAAGAAGGCCGCTAATATTTCAGATCAAAATTGATATTCCCCTTACAGTCAATGCTCACGAGTTTTGTGTAGTGTATTGAATATAGATGCATAGCCTTATCATGATCTCCGTGCGTTGCAACTACATCTGCTATATAGATTGTGTGATCTCCGGTCTCAACATGATTTACAACCTGGCATTCAAAGGCGGCTGTCACCCCTTCGATAATCGGAGGCTTTACCATTTTTGAATGGATAGGTTTAAACCCCGTCTCCTGAAACTTGTCAACCTTTTTTCCGCTTTTAGTTCCGCAGAGCCACGCATCCTTTGCCTGTTCTTCTGACGGAAAACAGAGAACAAATTCCCTGTGATGCTCCAGGCACTCATGCGAGTATCTCTGCTGTCCAACCGAAATTGCCATCATCAGAGGATCCCATGACGTAAACATCCACCATGAAAGCCCTATGATATTCGGCCTGTCCCTTGTATCCAGGGTAACGGCAAGGACGTAAGGGAATGGTGAAGCGAGTTCAAATGCTTTATGCCTGTCAAGCTCTTTCATAAAATTCCTCCGGTTACGAAGATTATTTTTCAATACAAACAGGATAATGGTTAATTGATTTTATTAATTATGCGGGTAAAAAGTCTATGTATTTTTCTATTGGTAAGAAAAATCAAAACAAAAAATGGCAGCCAGGGGAAAACCCTGACTGCCGTTAAGGAGGGGGGTGATACATGAAAAAGCCATACCAGCCGCGTTTGCAATTAGCAAACGCAAAGAATTCTTTATGCATTCATTTTATCCCAGTGTTTTGAAGAAATGATGAAGAGAGTATGAAGAATTTATGAAGATATTCTCTTCTGCTGAAGCTCTTAAAGGAGGTTAGTTATAGGTAAAAACAATTCTTAGCCCATACTGACTGTTCGCGTCCGATAGCGGGCCGGATTTATCTCTGGAATTATACATTGACGATGGCTCATAGAAAACCTCTGTCCGGGTTTTTATCCTTGAGGGGGCATTGGTAATTTTCTGTAATGCCTTAACCGCTGAACCTGCCGGATCTATCAATACCAGACTAATATTGCCGAGTACTCTTGAGCCTAAAACTTTCCCGTCATTTTCAGCTATTCGCTTCCCGCCCTTTAGAAGTATCTCTCCCAAAATAGAGCCTGCTATAGGTGTGACAATCAAATCCTGTGCGGATGGCACCTCCCCGAAAGATTCAAAGCCGTACTCCCACATAAATGTAGAAATAATTGTTGAGAAGAGAAATGCCCCTTTCCACTCATAGCCGCTCTGTCTTGCAAAAACATAATAAGCAGCTCCTTGGTAAGGATGCCCGATATAATTTATTACCCAATCATCCTTGTCCCAAACAGGCCCGGACCTCACATCTCTTACCCACTTGTCTGTTACAGTTGAAAGCGACATAGTACTCTTATCCCAATTTGTTACAGATTCAGGCATAAGGTAAAGAAGCCCGGCAGCGGCGATATGTAAAAAAGCCATATAATTGGTACTCTCGGAAAGAAGGTCATATTTGTTTTTTCTCTTTAAGGAAAGGTTGTCCATTTGATAATTTGAATTCTTCTTTCCAGCTTCCAGCAAAACAAAATTTCCGGGATTTTCATCTTCTGTTTTTACCGAAAGAAGCTTTTTAAAGTCTGCGGACTCTGCGTTCCGGCTTCGTTCCGGAAAATTATAGGCATTAACATCCAATGAGGTAATCTTCATATATCCTTCTTCTTTAACATGTTCCTTCTGATCAAATTCAAATGGTCGGGAATATTCAGGACTCTGACTTAAAGTTTCCACATTTGGCAAAAAAGCATACTGCACGTAATCTGAAGTTAAATTCATTGATACCGCAAAAGCCTCAGTGACAATAAATCCTGAGAGAATGAAAATAAGCAAAGAATCTGAAATCTTTCTCAGGCTGAATCGGAGCATTTTACAAGTGGCTTTCATAGATGCAGATTTTGGTTTCCACGGTTTGATATTCCAGGCGCAAGACTTCCTCATTATTGAAGATTATATACAAGATTCAATATATAATCCAGCCTAACGAGGCTGTCCGGGTTTCTCGGGAAAATATGCGGATTACTGAAGGGTATTCAGGTCAGTATATTGATCTGATTCTGCCAGTCCGGCAGTCAAATATAATAATATCAACTACCTTGTCGTTATCCATGACCTTGGCCTTTATAAATCTGCCGCTTGCCTTTTCAATGTTAACGCGAAGCCCTTTTTTCTCATAATACTCTATCATCGCCTTCTTCGCATCTTCCTGACTCATCTGAGTCTTGCATATGCCGTATTTGCCGCAGCCTGTACAGTCTCCATAAGGGGTCACAGGTTTTGCATCATCGGGCAATGCAAAAACCATGGAAGTTGATAATGCAAGGATAACCGGAATGATTACTAATATTGATATGTATCGCATGATATTAAGATTGTGTCTATATATTTCTAACAAGAAATAATGAAGAAAGAATGAATTTCAGACAAATTTCAAAGCTGGTAATTTCATAGCCGGTTTTAAGCCCATGTGATATATTACAATTTTAGCAGCAGTAAAATCAGAAGATAAGCGTAAACCGTGTCCCCTTATTTAAAGTGCTGTCAACTTCAACCCTTCCTCCCATTACATCGGCAAGTTCTTTAACGATAGCGAGCCCCAGCCCTGTTCCGCTGGAATCCTTATCCTTATAAAACCGCTCAAATATTTTTGCGCTCTCTCCTTCACGTATGCCGGCACCGGTGTCATCTACGGAAATATAAAAACCTGCTCTTTCATTGCTTTCGCATTGTCCCCAGCT
>JBFMEC010000122.1:0-7097 GCA_040753575.1 Nitrospirota bacterium
TGGATTCCCTGGTCAAGCCAGGGAATGACAAAATGTAACATTCTCCAATTAACATTACAATCGGCTACTTTAATAGTCCATAAATGATTTTTACCAATAGTACATAAATGATATTTCCGTAACATTTCTGTGAGGGTTCGTTAACAATTATATCAAGCATGGTAATTAAAATAGCTATCGGTAATTGGTAGAGTTCCGGCCATGTTCATTCTCGCAGGTTTTCCCTAGGAAGACGGAGCAAAAGCTTTTTAATGAAGATAAAGTAATGTATAATAATTATTAGACGATTGAAGGTTGCGAATTGTTCAGAAGAAATATATGTGATTGAAGGGAGAAGCGCTGTTAAATCTAACTGATTCGGCGATTCGAAAATTCAAGGAGTTCCTCGATCAGGAAAACTACCCGGATTATGGTATAAGGATATTTGTGTCACCCGGCGGGTGACGGCCTTCTCTGGCTATGGACATAGTCAAGAATGCGATTCCCGGAGATGTAATTTTTGAGAAGGATGGATTGAAAATTTTTATAGAACAGAAAGCTGACAGCATGCTTTCGGATGCCACAATAGATTTCGCAGATGAACAGGGGTTTGTGGTAAACGGGATGTCCAAGAATACCTGTTGCAGTTAGAGCCTGTTTTTAAAAAAGATAACCCCATAGTTATGAAAAAGGTAATGTTCCTGTGCACGGCAAACTCCTGCAGAAGCCAGATGGCAGAAGGGTTTGCCCGTGAATTTGGCAAGGGATCAGTGGAAGTTTATAGTGCCGGTCTCATTGCTGCCGGTGTCCACCGAAGAGCCATAGCAGTTATGAAGGAAGTCGGTATAGACATATCGAAGCAGAAATCAAAGGTTATCAATGAAGATTTGCTGAGACAGATGGATATTGTTGTTACCCTCTGTGGTTACGCCGAAGATTTATGCCCCGTTACTCCCCCTGAGATAAAGAGGATACACTGGCCTGTAAAGGACCCCGTTAGTGCAACAGGAACAGAGGAGAAAATAATGAATGAATTCAGGCGCTCAAGAGACGAGATAAAGGAAAGGGTTTACGAATTAATGAAGGAGATTACTTCTAATCAGCGTCGGTAAATCTCACGAGTGTTCCCCTCCTTGCTGTTCCGGAACGAAATATAGTAATCCCTTTGCAATTCTTTTCATAGGCAAGTAAAAATGCCTCCCCAACATCTTCCCGTTTTGCCCTGTAAGGCATGTTTATTGTTTTCGAAACCGCATTATCTGTGAACTCCTGGAAGCGTGCTTGCATTTCGATGTGGTCTTCAGGGGGAATTTCATGGGCTGTTTTAAAGAGCCTCCTCACCTCCCTGGGAACCTCCTTTATGCCTCTTAAATCTCCCTTCTTTATTACTTTCTCTCTCAATTCCTCGTTGTAGAAGCTCTTTTCTTTAGAGAGCCGGAAAAAATATTTGTTGATCTCGTAAAGTTCTGTGTCCAGAATAAGTCTTTTATATGCCAGGGCAAAAAGGGGCTCTATTCCGCTTGAACAATCCGCAATGATTGAAAGTGTACCTGTAGGCGCTATTGTTGTTGTTGTGGCATTCCTCATGCGGGGCGTACCCGGTGCGTCAAAGATGGATCCTTTGAAATTAGGGAAGACCCCCCTAACTTCTGCGAGCTCAGAAGACGCCTGCCATGACGTCTCTTTAATAAATTTCATTAAATCTCTGGCGAGGGTGAATGCCTTGCCGGCGTTATAAGGGACGCCCAGCAGGATTAACATATCGGCCCAGCCCATTACACCAAGTCCGATCTTTCTGTTACCTTTGTGCATATCCTCTATAGCCGGAAGGGGGTATTTATTAACATCGATAGCGTTGTCCAGAAATCTAACCGAGGTCTTGATATCCCTCGATAGACGTTCAAAATCAATTCCTTCTTTTATATTCTTTATTCTTAATTCAGGAACATTAAAGATAGATTGCTTCACATATTTTGATAGGTTTATCGAGCCCAGAACACAGGCCTCATAGGGAAGGAGGGGTTGTTCGCCACAGGGGTTCGTGGATTCCATCGTACCAATATGGGGCGTTGGATTTGCCCTGTTAATCCTGTCTATAAAAACAATACCGGGATCACCAGTTTCCCAGGCGCTTCTGACCATCTCGTCAAAGACAAGTTTAGCCTTCAGCTTTCCAATTACTGCCCCGGTTCGAGGATTGATAAGGTTGTATTCTTCGTCTTTCTTGAGCGCTTCCATAAATGCGTCAGTTACCGCCACCGATATATTGAAATTGGTCAATTCCCCTGCAGCCCGTTTAATTCTTATGAATTCAAGAATATCAGGATGATCGACTCGAAGTATTCCCATGTTTGCTCCCCTTCTCGCCCCACCCTGCTTTATAACTTCTGTGGCCATATTGTAAATCTTCATGAATGAAACGGGACCACTTGCTATTCCACCTGTGGAACGAACAACGTCTGCCTTCGGTCTCAGCCTTGAAAAGGCGAATCCTGTTCCTCCACCACTCTGGAGTATTAGAGCGGCATGTTTCAGGGTCTCAAAGATTGAGTCCATCGAATCACCCACGGGGAGCACAAAACATGCGGCAAGCTGCCCGAGTTCTTTTCCGGCATTCATGAGTGCCGGCGAATTTGGAAGAAATTCCAGATTCGTCAAAATAGAGTAGAATTTTTCTTCCCATTCCTCGGGATCACCTCCGTAAAGTTTTTCTGACGAGGCAACCGTTTTTGCAACCCTTCTGAACATCTCCTCATGTGTCTCAATGACCTTTCCCGTTTCATCTTTGCGGAGATATCTGTATTGAAGAACTTTCATGGCATTTTCAGTCAAATTCATAGGGATATCCTCCTTCTGGCCTCCAGCTTATTCAGGGCATTAAGATATGCCTTTGCAGAAGCAACTATTATATCCGTGTCGGCACCATATCCCCTCACAGTCCGTCCGTCTTCCTCAAGTGATACCATCACCTCTCCCAGTGCATCAGTCCCTCCGGTAATACTTTTTACCTCAAACTTCAGAAGGTTGCTTTTTGTTCCGGTGATGGAAGCTATGGCTTTATAGGTGGCATCCACAGGACCGTCACCCTGTTCCATCTTGTCAATTATTTCTTCGCCAACTTTAAGTTTTACTGTGGCCGTAGGCCTCTGATTCACGCCGCTCACGATGTACAGATCAATGAGGCTGTAAAACTCGGGAACTTTCGTGACATCTTCGGAAATTAATGCCTCTATATCCTCATCGAAGATATACTTTTTTTGATCGGCAAGTCTTTTAAACCGCTCGAATGCCTTATTGAGTTCTTCATCAGAAAGAACATGGCCAAGCTCCTTTAGCCTTGTCTTAAAGGCATGCCGTCCCGAATGTTTGCCAAGAATAAGCTTCGTTGAATAGAGGCCTATACTCTCGGGTTTTATAATCTCATAGGTGGACTTCTCCTTAAGAAGTCCATCCTGATGAATGCCTGATTCATGGGCAAAGGCATTAGCCCCAACTATTGCCTTGTTTGGCTGTACAGAAATACCGGTTATCTTGGAGACAAGTCTGCTCGTCCGAATTATCTCCTCTGTATTTATCCTGGTATCGGCATCAAAGACATCACACCTTGTTCTCAGAGCCATAACAACCTCTTCCAGTGAACAGTTTCCCGCCCGCTCTCCGATGCCATTTATGGTGCATTCAATCTGTCCGGCCCCGTTCAGTACAGCTAACAGAGAGTTAGCCACGGCAAGCCCGAGATCATTGTGACAGTGAACAGAAATTACGGCCTTATCAATATTGTTAACCCTTTCACGGATAGTCTTAATTAATGCCCCGAATTCACTGGGAATACTATATCCAACAGTATCCGGTATGTTCACCGTTAAAGCACCAGCTTCGATCACCGCCTCGAGAACCTCGCAGAGGTAGTTGATATCTGTTCTTGTTGCATCCATCGGGGAAAACTCCACATCCTCGACAAAGCTTCTAACAAAATTTACCATCTCGACTGACCTTTTCAAGGCTTCTTCCCTGCTAATTCTGAACTGATATTTCAGATGGATATCAGAAGTAGAATGGAAGGTATGAATCCTTTTCTTCGGGGCTTCGCTCAGGGCCTCCCAGGCCCTTTTTATATCTTCTTCTCTTGCCCGGGCAAGACTGCATATAACCGGCCCCTCAACCTCTGCCGATATAGTCTTTATAGCCTCAAAATCTCCGGGCGAACTGAAGGCAAATCCAGCCTCAATAATGTCAACACCCAGGCGGGCAAGCTGCTTTGCAACGGTCAACTTCTCCTGAACATTCATGGAAGCGCCAGGTGACTGCTCGCCATCCCGAAGAGTGGTATCGAAGATCTTTATTATTCTCATTCTGTTAAACCGTCCTATTCTGTTTTCTCTTTCTATAATAAAGGATTATATTTTCAATTATACCGCCAATCAAGTAGATCATTGCAAACACAAAAAGGGCTGTAGGAGGATGTATCACTATAACTACAATGGCCAATACAATGGCAACCAGAATCCAGAAGGGCTTTCTTTTTCTGAAATCCAGCTCCTTTGCTCCATGGAATCTCAAAGTGCTGACCATGAGTACAGCAAGAAAGAATGTAAAAATAAGAATGAAATAGTTTTTGGCCGGTTCCATCTCCCAGACCTCATAATAGAAGATTACAAGTGTTGCCAGAACCATTGCAGCCCCCGGTATAGGCATACCAGTGAAGGACTTCGCTTCTGTGGAGCCCATCTGGACATTATACCTGGCAAGCCTCAGGGCACCGCAGGCCATGAACAGGAACGCAGCGGCCCATCCGACACGGCCAAAGGGAGCAAGGGCCCACTTGTAAAGCATCACTGCCGGTGCCACGCCAAAGGCAACAAGGTCTGAGAGGGAATCCAGTTCGATGCCAAATCTCGTAGTACTATGGGTAAGTCTGGCAACCCAGCCATCAAGTCCATCAAATATATTAGCCAAAATTATTGCCCAGGCAGCATGTACATAGTTTCCCTTAAGAGATGAAAGGATCGCATAAAATCCAAAAAACATCCCACATAGTGTTAGAGTTGTCGGAAGTATGTAAATCCCTTTTTTCATTCTTCTTTCTTGATGGCGGCGATTACCGTTTCTCCAGCCTTCACTTTATTCCCCAACTTAACCTTAACCTCGACATTCTTTGGCAGATATACATCAAGCCTTGAACCGAATTTTATGATGCCATATCTCTCCCCTCGCTTCATTCTATCGCCCACCTTGGCCCTGCATACGACTCTTCTTGCTAAAACTCCGGCAACCTGTCTCACAAGGATTCTACCTTCCTTTACCTCAAGGACCATTACGATATTCTCATTTATTATGGATGATTCATCCTTATAGGCTGCCACAAATTTTCCCGGTGAGTATTTTATAATACTCACTATGCCGTCACAGGGTGCACGGTTCACATGAACATCAAAGGGTGACATAAAGATGCTTATTTCCTTAGTAACTGTCCTTAAATAATCAGGTTCATAGACATCATTTACTAATATTACCTCACCATCCGCCGGCGACACAAAAAGTCCTTCCCCTTCAGGAATCCTTCTTTCAGGATCTCTGAAGAAAAATACCAGAAAGAGGGTGATACCTAAAGGTAAAACGGCAATCGAGGGTTTTATAAAAAAATAGGTGAATAATGTAATAAGACCAAAGACGATTACAAAAGGATAGCCCTCATGAGCAAGTTTAAACATGACTTATTATCTGAATAACCGAGCACCAATAACCAATCATCAAATAAGCTCCAATCACCAATAATCAATTGATCAATAGAGGCTAAACTTCAAATCTGTTTGGTAATTGTAATTTGGTCATTGGTTATTTATAAATTAGGCCTTTGATTTATCGACGAGTTTCCCCTTCCTGAGCCATGGCATCATTGCCCTGAGTTTGGCGCCGACCTCCTCGATAGGATGTTGCTCACCTTTTTTTGTAAGTGCATTAAAGACTGGCTTGTTTGCCCTGCATTCGAGAATCCATTCCCTGGCAAACTCTCCTGACTGTATTTCCTCAAGAATCTTTTTCATCTCTTTCCTGGTCTCTTCCGTTATTATTCGAGGTCCCCTCGTGAGGTCTCCGTATTGGGCAGTATTGCTGATAGAATATCTCATAGTGGATATCCCGCCTTCGTATATAAGGTCAACGATGAGTTTTACTTCATGGAGGCATTCAAAGTAAGCCATTTCAGGTGAATAACCAGCCTCCACCAGGGTCTCGAAGCCGGCCATTATAAGAGATGTAAGGCCACCACAGAGAACCACCTGCTCTCCAAATAGATCTGTCTCTGTCTCTTCTCTGAAGGTTGTCTCCAGAATGCCCGCCCTTCCACCGCCAATTGCAGATGCGTAGGCAAGAGCGACATTTTTTGTGTTCTTTGAAGGATCCTGATGGACTGCTATAAGACACGGTACTCCGCTACCTTTTAGATATTCGGACCTCACAAGATGTCCGGGTCCTTTAGGTGCAACCATATAGGTATTTACTTCCGGAGGAGGTACTATCTGACCGAAATGGATATTAAAGCCATGGGCAAAGCCTAAATAGGTCCCCTTTTTAATGTTAGGTGATATCTCGGCCTTATAGATGTCTGCCATATATTCATCGGGGACAAGCATCATAATTAAGTCAGCTTTCTTTGTCGCCTCTGCAGCGGAAAGAACAGTAAAGCCCGCCTTCTCTGCCTTTTCCAAGTTTGGTCCCTTTATTTCACCTACGATCACATCCATGCCGCTCTCTTTAAGATTATTGGCATGGGCATGACCCTGACTCCCATATCCTATTATGGCAATCCTTTGCTTTTTAAGAATCTTCAAATCCGCATCCTTCTCATAATAAATCTTAACCATCATTCCCTCCTGAACCTTGAAATAAACTTAGCGTATTATATTACAAATCCGAGGATTTTTCTAATAAAGGCCCTATGGCATGGGCAACGGACATTACAATATTTTCAAAATAATACCAACCAAAAGTGTTGATAGGGGTAGAGAAGGCTTTCGCCTCCCCTCCCTCCGAACCGGACGTGCGAGTTTCCCGCATCCGGCTCTCCAGTCAGTGGTTTCCACATCGGGATTGACAGGCCGACTTGTGAGCTGCGGTTA
>JBFMEC010000123.1:0-7045 GCA_040753575.1 Nitrospirota bacterium
TTAATTAATGATTTTAAATAGCGAGTAAATTCGGTACCATAAAGCCTTTCGAGTTCTCTGCGGATCGATCTCGAAAGGGCAGGACTTACACCACTTGTTGAGATAGCTATTGTCAGGGGACCTCTTTTGAAAACAGAGGGAACGATAAAATTACATAAATCTGGGCTGTCCACAACATTCAAAAGAGACGGGGCATCCCTGGAAACTTCCTTGTTTATAGTAAGGGAATCCGTAGCGGAAATCACCAGAAAGACCTTTTTCAGGTCCCCTTTCTTATAATGCCGGGGAATATGTTTTAATTTTCCCTTCAGTTTCTCTCTTTCAATACCCTTCGTGATTTCGGGACTTATAACTGTTATATCTGCACCTGCTTTGATAAGTGAAAAGATTCTTCTTTCTGCCACCCTGCCACCTCCAATAACAACAGCCTTCCTATTTTTGAGGTTCAGGAATGCGGGGTAGTAAACGGGCAAGTTCTTTTTTTGCATCGGCAGCAAGTTTGTTATTTGGATATTTATCAATAAGGCGGTTTAAATATTCAGAGGCTTTCTCTCTCTGGCCGAGTTTCTTATAAGATAGGCCAGTATAGTAAAGTACGTTCGCTTCTCTTCTATAATCAGGATAATTTTTAATCAATTCTTCGAACCTTACGACCGCTGCACTAAAGGACTCTTTCTTATAGTAGAATTCTCCCACAAGGAACTCATAGTCGGCAATTGTATTTCTACATTTTTCGATCCTCAAATCAACAACATCTTTGTAAGGATTTCGGGGAAACATCTTCTTGAGTTTATCAAATTCAGCGAGAGCCTTGGCTGCGGCACCATAGCCACGCTCGGAACCTTCGATCTGGTCAAAGTAGACCATAGCAATCTGGTATTGGGCATAGGAAGCATACTGGTGGTCAGGATAAACATCGAGAAACTTTTGATACTCCGCTATAGCGAGATCTGGTTCCTCTTCTTTAACGTAAGAATCTGCAATCTTCAGCTGGGCGAGGGGTGCAAATTTTTTTGAAAGATCTCTGTTTTTCACCTCAAGAAGAAGTGCCCGGGCTTCTTCATAATCCTTTTTCTCTATTTTTTCATTGGCCTTTGTAAGAGACTTTTCAGGATCAAATTTTTCTGCCGGTCTGACCGCCACTTTTCCCGAACAGGATATTATGAAGAAGATTAAGAGGAGTGTGAAAAACCTTATGTTTCTTAACATATAATTATTAAACTATAACCAATCATCAAATTACAATTACCTAACCATACAACTATCCTTCTTTCTTTTCCGATATTTTTGTTTCTGCTTCATCCAGAAACGGTGAGGTAGGAAATTTTTCGACAAGTTCTCTGTATTTCTTCTTCGCTTCTTCGAGCCTGTTTTCTTTTTCAAGAAGCCTTCCGTATTCTATAAGCGCCAGATCCTTATAAATCCTGCTATTCAAACTATAAAGCATTTCAAGTGCCTTCACTGCTTCTTTAGTTTCGCCTTTCTTTAAATAAATCGTCACCATCTTATGATAGATTAGCGGAATAAATCTTTCTTCCCCTGAATATTTCTGCGTAAAATCTTTAAGCGTACTTAATGCCTCATCGTATTGACCAAGCTCATAATAACATCCCGCGATATAAAAGAGAGACATTGGAGATTTCCTGAGATCATAGGCCTTTTTGAACTTATCAAGAGCCTTTCTATACTGTTCTTCTTTGTTCATAGACTGCCCAACACTGTAATAGATCTTGTATGCCTCATTTTCAAGGGCAGCCCCTTTCTTATAGGATACGAAGTTATAGAGGAGGAAACCGGAAATAACTATGACTATAAATAGGATACCGATACCATATTTTAAGACCTTCTTCTGCTTTTCTTTTATACTTTCTTTAAAAGCCGAAAGTCTGTCCTTTACTTCTTCTTCGGCGCTGACCACCATCTTCTTTGGTACCCTTTTTTTAATCGCCTTGGGCATTAATCCCTCCTGAGGACCTTTTCTACCAGAGCCTTTGAATTTTCGAATATGGAATCAATGCGATTTTCTTCTATGCCAGAGGCCAGTAGTATTTTTACAGCGGTCTCCCTCGATATTAAATCCGAAGGGCTGTGAGCATCTGTATTTAAACATAAGGGAACACCAAACTTCACTGCCTCCTTTGCGACGTAACCATTTGACAAGGAATGCCCCTTTCTCGAGGTAATTTCAAGGATAACACCTTTCTCCTTAGCAAAAAGAAGATCCTCCTTGGATATAATCCCGGGATGTGCCAGGATATCCGCTCCCGCCTCGATTGCAGCTCTATTAGTTCCGGGTAGAACAGGTTCCACTATAGTTTCTCCATGTACAACAACTATCTTCGCACCCATATTCCTTGCCTCTTTCACAATCTCGGGAATGATCTTTGGTGGCACGTGTGTAATCTCGGCACCGGCTATAGCCTCGATAGATATATACCCCTTCAGTTCTTTGAGAGCCTTCACAATCCTGGAAATAACTATATCAATGTTTGAAGAATCGACATGATCTGTAATCGCTACTGCCTGATAACCAATTGCCTCAGCCCTTCTGATAAGTTCTGAAGGGATGAGCTCACCATCACTGAGAAGACTGTGTGTATGCAAATCGATCATTGTTTCACGTCACAAAAATGTCTAAAAGTTATTTATTTTATCAGATTTTCTTTTAAATCACCAACGGTTGATTATGCCGGTGTGTTCAAAAGGCGGGAATTATTCTAAAGATTTTTGCTCCGAAAAATCAGCGTAATCATTTTATCGTTGTATCTATTAGTAAATCTGATGGATTCTGCAAAGGACCCAACGGGTTCTTGACCTCCCTGCTCTCATCTATAATGGGTTTACCTCCCCAGAGCTTATAAACGACAATATTATCAACGATTACGATGAGAGCTTTGAATTCCCATCCTGTTTCTTTCGTTCTCCTTTTAAAGTTGAAGAGATCAAGGAAGACGCTTCCGTGCCGTGCCCTCGAGACATTCTTAAGCCCAATTTCGTAGGCAGTACATTTAGTCTTTGCATCAATACAAGCCTGTATCCCATCATCAAGCTCTTCTTTTTTGATTGAAGGATTGAACATGAAGGGATTGAACATGAAGAGCTGGATAATATCTAAGTAGGTCGAAATTTTCAGATTGGGCGTTAAAAAAGGGTCAAAGCCAAGCTGATGTAGTTCCTCCGTTTTCGTCTGGTAAGGAATAATTTTCTCGAAAGTATTTTTTGCTTCATCAAAGGATTTCCAGCGAGCCTTCGGTGTTTCTTTAATGCTTGGTAATAATGAACCGCAGTTCAGCGTGATTAAAAGAATCACAAAAATTCCCGAGAAAAAGATTAAGTTTTCTTTCATGATGTTCAACTTCTTGAATTTATCTATTCTCTACGGGCAATTATATCACAGCATACTTGATCTTGCGAGGGTGAGTACAATCGTTTCTTTTGCTCCAGCCTTAAGGATTTGTTTTGAACACTCCGTAACAGTTGCCCCCGTTGTCATCACATCATCCACAATCAAAAGTCGGATCCCCCTTATGTTTCCCTTCACTTCAAAGACACCCCTGAGGTTTAAAAGTCTTTCCTTCGCCGACAGCCCCGTCTGGGGCAGGGTCTCCTTTTTCTTTATCAGTGTATCCATCAACAGAGGAACCCCCGTGCTCTTTGATACCACTCTTGCTAAAAGCAAGGATTGATTAAAGCCTCTTTCTCTCAGTTTTTTTATACTCAGGGGAACAGGTATTATCCCATCTATACGGGGAAGATCAAAACTCATCAACAATCTGCCGAGAGGTTTTGAGAGTCTTCTTATGCCATGAAACTTGAGATAATTGATTGCTTCTGCAAGTACGCTTTCATAGAGCCCGTAGTTAATGACCGTTGAGAATGGAGGTCTTTGTTTCAGACATTGTCCGCAGATTTTTGAATGTTCTGATGAAAAGGGCATTGCACATACCTTACATGAGGGGCCAGTGTATCTCTTTATTTTAGACCAGCAGAATGAACAGATAGGCGAATGGTAAAATACATCAGCTGTGTTTCCACAGACCGGACATTTGGAAGGATAAAGGATATTAAGTAGTTTTGATATCAAGACATTTCAACGTCTAAACTGTTCTAAAACCCCGATCTGAGATAAGATTAAAAGTTTTCCCCGGTCAGGGATGCCAGAAAATTTATGTACGCTGCATCTTTCTCAATCAGTTCCACACCCATACCATTCTTACTTATCGGTATTTGCTTCCTGATAGATCTTTTTACCTTGCCTCTGAGGAAAGACTTCTTGCCGTCCGGCATAAACAACTCAATATCAATAACGGTCTCGGGGATAAAACTATTCCGTGTTCTTATAAATAGGCCATCTTCAGACATATTGCTTGACATTCCGACAAAGCTCATGCCGCCTGAACTGAATTTTGCCTCTAGTCTCTTGGTGAACCTCCTCTGTCTTCTCTTTCTCATTGAAAGAGACTTTCAAACTGAATGAGATCGTCTCTTCTCTGGCCTGTTGAAACTAATTGCACCTTCACTCCCAGAAAATTCTCAATCCTTGTTATGTAAGTTTTTGTCGATTCTGGAAGTTCCCGAAAATCTTTTATACCCTCGGTTCTTATGTTCCAGCCCTTTAATTCTTCATAAACTGGTTCGCACTCTTCGAAGATGTTCATCTCCTTGGGAAATTCTTCCAGCAATTTTCCCTTATATCTGTAAGAAGTGCAAATCTTAAGAACATCCAATCCATCAAGAACATCGAGTTTAGTTATAGCAACACCCGTAAGTCCATTAATCCTCACCGAGTGCCTAAGAATGACTATGTCAAGCCAGCCACATCTCCTCGGTCTACCCGTTGTCGCCCCGTATTCCCCACCCTTCTCTCTGATCTTCTCTCCGAGGGAATCCTTTATTTCAGTGGGGAAGGGGCCACTTCCAACTCTCGTTGTATAGGCCTTGACAACTCCAAGAACCTTTGATATCTTTGTTGGCCCCACGCCAAAACCAGTACAGGCTCCGCCGGCAACTGGATTCGAGGAGGTCACAAAGGGATACGTTCCGTGATCCACGTCAAGGAGTGAACCCTGGGCACCTTCAAAAAGCACATTTTTGTTTTCAGAAATCATTTTGTTTATTATGATGTCTGTATCGGCAATATATTCCGAAAGTTTCTCAGCATAACCCATATATTCTGTATATATATCCTCCAGATCAAAACCACGCACTTTATAAAGGTTTTCAAGCAGGAAATTAATATCCTTGAGATTAGCCCTTAATTTTTCTTTAAATGTCTCGGGTTGCAAGAGATCCACGACCCTTATACCCATTCTTGCCATTTTATCGACATAGGCAGGACCTATTCCCCGACCGGTGGTTCCGATCATCTTTGCCCCTTTGCACCTTTCACTTTCTTTATCAATCTCTCTATGATAAGGCATTATGACATGGGCATTTTTACTCAGAAAAAGGTTTCTGTGGACCCTCACTCCTCTTTTCCTGAGTTCGTTTATTTCTTCGATAAGGGCCTCTGGATCTACGACAACGCCATTTCCTATCAGGCACAGCTTGTCTTTATGAAGTATTCCCGAGGGGATCAGGTGTAGTATGAACTTCTCATTATTGATCACAACAGTATGACCTGCATTATGCCCTCCCTGATACCTTGCGACAACATGAGCCTCTTCGGAAAGGACATCCACAATCTTCCCTTTACCCTCATCTCCCCACTGAGCGCCTATAACAATGACACTGGCCATGTTACACCTAAAGACTAATCTGTTTGACCGAAAGGATATTTGGAAGTTTCTTTATTTTTTCAATTATCTGTGGTGTTGCAGGTACATCTATGGTAACGACTGAGATCGCCCTGCCTCCAGGGGTCTCTCTTCCGAAATGCATCCTGGCAACATTTATATTATTTTTCCCAAGGACTGTTCCGATATTTCCAATAACACCTGGTTTATCATTGTTATACATAAAAAGGAGTTCTCCTTCAGGTACAATCTCAACCTTAAAGTTGTCAATACTAACAATACGGGGATCTCTCTTACTAAAAAGTGTGCCTGCAAGATAGATTCCCCTTTCCTTTGCCTTAAGTCTGATAACAACCATACTCTGATAATCTCCCGCATCACTGCTCTTCGTCTCTTTGACCTCAATACCTCGTTCCTTTGCTATGAAAGGTGCATTTATAAAGTTCACCGTTTCCTCCAGTATAGGCGTGAGGAATCCTTTTACGGCAGCTATCGTAACCGGAACTGTGTTAACCTCAGCCGCATCTCCTCGATACTCAACCGATATCTCCGTAACGCCTCCCTCAAATATCTGTGCTGCAAATCTTCCAAGTTTTTCTGCCAGGTTAATATAGGGTTGAAGTCTTGCCACCTGGTCCGAGGGAATTGACGGAAAGTTAACAGCATTTCTTATCGTCCCATAAACTAAATAGTCAACTATCTGTTCTGCCACTGCCACCGCCACATTTTCCTGTGCCTCCTTCGTTGAAGCACCCAGATGGGGAGTACAGATTACATTATCAAGTAGAAGAAGGGGGTTATCCTCTGGCGGTTCTTTCTCAAATACATCCAGGGCAGCCCCAGCAACCTTACCTTCGATCAAGGCTTCATAAAGGTCTTTCTCGTTGATAACGCCACCTCTGGCACAATTTATTATCCTGACACCCGTTTTCATCATCCCGATAGTCTCTTTATTTATCATGTTCTTCGTTTCAGGCGTTATTGGCGTATGGATCGTAATAAAATCAGAACGTTCGAAAAGTTCCTGAAGATTTACCTTTTCAACACCTATAGCTCTCGCCTTTTCTTCACTCAAAAAGGGATCATAGGCTATTACATTCATCGCAATACCTTGTGCCCTCTTTGCAACCTGACTTCCTATATTACCTATTCCGATAATCCCAAGTGTCTTGTTGAACAACTCAACGCCCATGAACCTCTTTTTCTCCCACTTGCCTGATTTCATTGACATTGTTGCCTGCGGTATCAGTCTTGCCAGTGAAAGCATCAAGGCAATTGTATGCTCTGCTGTGGTAATTGTGTTTCCACCG
>JBFMEC010000124.1:0-6997 GCA_040753575.1 Nitrospirota bacterium
CCGAAGATAAAAGTATGTCGGCAGTTTATGAGAAATTAATCTTCGAGAGAAACAAAAACATGACAACAAAAATGGAAGATTTCTTGAAAACGGAAAAGACCTACTTTGTCATCGTTGGGGCAGGACATCTTGTCGGGGACAAGGGCATCCTTGATTTGTTTATAAAGAAGGGATATTCTGTTGAGCAATTATGAACCAATCCCTTTACGAAAGCTTGGTAGACGGAAGTCTTAACTTTACAACCTGGCCTTTTTCACCAAGTCGACCGACCTCTTTTCCATCGAATAGCAATTTAATCCCAGCCGCATTACCGATCTTTAATGAGAATCCTTTTTTTGCAGTCCATTTTATGCGCTCCCCTGGTTTGAGTAAAATATCCTTTGTTCCTTTATCATCTATATTCACAGAAAGCCAGGTCATATCCGTGGCAATAAGTTCAAGAGTATGGAGGGTGTCATGAGTGACTTTCAGGGGGGTATCTTGTTTAGCCACAGGCGAGGAAGGGGTAATCTTTTGACCCTCCCGGGGGCTGATAATTAATAGAATTGATGCAACTGTTAAAATTGCAAACAAGGGAAGCAATATTAACAGAATCTTTAGCCTTCTTCTCTGTAAAATCTCTTTCGGGGAAGCCTCTTTTTTTTCATGTGGAGAAACTTGTTGAATATAAGATGTCTCCTCGATCTGGGACGTACTAAGATATGAATCGCTCCCACCTGATGGGGAATCCTCAGTTTCCATCTCTTTCATGGCCTTCTCGGTCTCATCAACTACGATCTCCGGTTCTCTATCCTCTTCAGAGGGGCTTATGTCTTCCTCTTTCGAGAAAGTTCCAAGGGGCTGTTCTTTTCTATACTTTGAGATTATTGCCTCTTCTTGAACCTTTTTTGGTAGATTCGAATACTCTCCTCTTTTAAAATCCTCTTTCATAGATTTATATGCATCAGTCATTGACTCAAAGATTTTTACAAGCTTGTCTTTTACCGAGAGGTCGGTGATGTTAACATGGTCGGGATGGAACTCCTTGACGAGATTATAGTAATTATTCTCTATAGTGGCCATATCCGAGTTCTCGTTGATTCCAAGCAGTTCGCTGGGGCTAAGCCTATCAAGGTTAGAGTAAATCTCATCCACTCTCTTTATGAATGATTCTTGCCAGCCAGGAGTTGGCCTCAGGTCTTTTAAGGGCTCTCCCATGGTCTGTTCTCTTACCCCGTCTTGTTCTTCGACTATACCCACACACATCAGTACATATAAGGTCTTCAATGCCTCAAAAGAGCCATCTGATGAACTATCAATGAGATCCTTAATAGTCTTTTTGCCATCAATCAGGAAGAGCATACGCTCGTCCTGGGCGCTGAGCACGATATCCTGAAGAAGTGAGACCGGATCAGTGCTCAATTTCAGAACAGTAGTCATATTTGGCATTTCTTCCTTTATCCTGGTAAGGTTATCTATCCTCTTCACTCCTTCATATATGAGGTTGCCCGTACTCATCTTCAATGTTATTATTTCATTGGTAGGTGTCTCTCCCTCCTCGAATTCATATTGAGCATCTTCAAGCTGGAATAGGCTGTAGATTATCTCCTTCACCTGGTGTTTTACACCCCATATGAGCTCCTGGGGGGTCAGATATCCGAGTTCAACAAGGATAGCCCCCTGCCTTCTTCCGGTACTTTTGAGAAGTTCAACGGACCTTTCGTACTGTTCCATCCTGATCTTTCCGGCCTTGACAAGCATCTCTCCTAATCTGTCATCTTCGTTCGTTGACGATGCAAAGATTGCATCTCCTTTATCCAGATATATCTTCTTTGTGAAGGCAGGCGTTTTTACTGTCAGGACTCCCGTCTTTCTGTTTCTGTTTAAATTGACAAGAATCCTGGGAAGACTAAAATCTTTGATTTTGCCGCTAATCTGTGGCATTTGCATAATATGCATCTCTTAAACAAAGCTTGATAAATCTATATCCTCTCAATTTAGCTCACCTTTTAATTGCAGATTCTGCAATTACATATAAAAAAGATCTATTTTTTTGAATCTATGTTTATTTGAAAGCAGATTTTATGCCAAAAATATTCACAAATAACTTATTGATTTTCAATGAAAATATAAATTTTTTGATGAGTATACCAGAAGAATATGACGTTTTTTGTCATTAAGGTAAAAAGAAAGTAAAAAGGGTTCAGGTCTACACTTGACAACGGTATCACAGACCAGTCAGTGCCTTGGTTTAATATTGGATATGGACAGGAAACCGAATAACAAAATGAGGGATTTCTGTAAAACATTGCTGGAATCTAAATCCGTAAAATTACATCGTTAAATATTGAAAGTCTTTATAATAAAAAAATGAACCGCAGGCTGATTGAAAAGACGGACCTCCTTTTGTCAAGAGAAAGAGGAACTGTCTACAAGGATCCCGGGGGGAGGATCAATATTGCCCTCGTTTATCCGAACACCTATTATGTCGGGATGTCGAACCTCGGATTTCAGGGAATTTACGGTCTCTTAAACAGGATGGAGGACGTTCTCTGCGAAAGAGTTTTCCTCCCGGAAAACAGGGATATGGATGAATATGTAAGGACTGATACTGAAATCTTTTCGATGGAATCGAAGAGGCCTTTAAGCCGGTTTGATATTATTGCCTTTTCCGTTTCTTTTGAGAATGACTATCCAAACATCCCGCGGATTTTTGATTTAGCCAGGCTGCCTCTGGATAGTTCAGAGCGGAATTCCAGCCATCCTCTAATAATTATGGGTGGTGTCTGTACCTTTTTTAATCCCGAGCCTTTGGCAGATTTTTTTGATATATGTTTTGTCGGCGAGGCGGAGGAGATGCTTCCTGAATTTCTTGCTGTCTATAAATCAAGTGTAAAAAAGGAAGAAGTTCTAAAGAGGTCCTTGACTGTAGAAGGTCTCTATGTTCCGAAATTCTACAGTCTTTCCTATGATAAAGAAGGAAAAATATCTGGCAGATACAAATCGGAAGAAGCCCCAGAAATTATTAAAAGACGCTATTTCAAAGATATATCTAAATCTGGCATTACGATGTCAATTCTGACACCGGAGACGGAATTTTCAGACATGTATCTAATAGAGGTGATGAGAGGGTGCCCCTGGTCTTGCAGATTTTGTGTGGCCTGCAACATATATAATCCGGTGAGGAAAAAAGAACCAGGGATAGTGGGAGAAGATATTAAAAAGGCTCTTTCTGAAACAAAAAGGGTGGGTCTCATAGGTCCATCGCTTTCAGATTATCCCTACATAGAGGATGTCCTGGAAATCCCTGGGATTGATTTTTCCATCACCTCTCTCAGGGCAAACCCAACGAGTGCTGAATTGGTAGGGTTGTTGAAAGGTCAAAGGAGTATTTCGATCGCACCAGAGGCCGGTACGGAAAGGCTAAGAAACGTTATTAATAAGAAGATTACAGAAGAGGACATCCTTCAGACATCAGAACTAATCTTTGCAGAGGGTATCGAGACCCTCAGACTTTATTTTATGGTCGGGCTACCGACTGAAACAAGGAAAGATACAGAGGGCATAATCAAACTTGTGAAAAGGATAAGAGATATTACACCGAAGGGACATATTACCCTCAGCATCAGCACATTTGTTCCAAAACCATTTACACCCTTTCAATGGCATTCTATGGAGAACCCCTTAGAGGTCAAAGAAAGATTAAGGATGATCAAGAAGGAACTACTCCCGATTAAGGGCATAAAGGTTTTTCATGATGTCCCTAAATATGCCTATATGCAGGGATTCTTTTCCAGGGGAGACAGGAGGATATCAGAGACACTTAAAGAGATGTTGAAAATTAAGGATTGGATAGAAGCTGCCGAGGCATCGGGAATCAGAAGAGATTTTTACATATTCAGGAAGAGAGGATTTGATGAAATCCTGCCATGGGATTTTATTGATGCGGGAATTAAGAAGGATAAGTTATGGGAAGAGTACGAGAGGGCACTCTCCTATGATCTTGCTTGATGACATAGTTAAGACCTTGTGATACTATATCACTGCTTTATGTCAACCGAGAGTCATTTATAGGATGATGTATACCGCTCTTCTGGAAAATATTAAGAATATCTACAGAAGGATATCTCATGCTGCTATGAAGGCAGGCAGGAATCCCTTTGAGGTGAAACTTGTGGCAGTTACAAAGACGGTCAGCACTGAGCGTATAAAAGAAGCGATAGATTTGGGGTTGAGGATATTTGGAGAAAGCCGTGTACAGGAGGCAAAAGAGAAAATATCAGATATCAGATCTCAGATCCCGGATTCAGCAATTGAATGGCATCTCGTGGGGCATCTCCAGAGGAATAAAACTAAAACGGCCATTGGACTTTTTGATCTTATCCACTCTCTTGATTCAAGAGAGCTTGCTGAGGAGTTAAACAAGTCTGCAGAGAAGGCAGGAAAAGTCCAGAGGACTTTAATACAGGTAAAACTTTCAGAAGAAGAGACAAAGCATGGCATCGCAAAGGAAGATTTCATGGATCTGGTTAAAATCGTGTCAGGGATGAAGAATCTCAAGCTTGAAGGTTTGATGACAATGCCACCCTTTTTTGAAGATCCCGAGATGGCAAGACCTTTTTTCAGAGAACTTAGGGAACTAAGGGATAATGCTGAGAAATCAGGATACAGGTTAACGGAACTTTCTATGGGGATGACCAATGATTTTGAGATTGCCATAGAGGAAGGTGCTACACTGGCGAGGATAGGAACCGGGATTTTTGACTCATAAAAGGAAAAGAATGGATCGATGATAGGTTTTATTGGAGGCGGCAATATGGCAGAGGCGATTGTTAAAGGCATAGCCTTTAAACATGCCAGTAATATAATGGTGTCGGAGCCGAGAGATGAAAGACGGACATATCTTGAAAGGACGTATCATATAAAAACTACTCACGATAATAAAGAAGCTGTCAGGAATTGTAAAATCATAATACTTTCTGTCAAGCCTCAGGATATGGATAATGTGACTTCTGAGATCTCTGGTTTGATCTCAAAGGATAAGATAGTTGTATCAATTGCAGCAGGTATAACGCTTTCATATCTTTCGGCAAGACTTAAAACGGAGAAGATAATTCGGGTGATGCCCAACACGCCCGCACTTGTCCAGGAAGGGATGTCAGTAATGTCGCTGTGCGAATGCATCGATGACAAGGACATTGCCCTCATAAGAGATATTTTTACATCTATCGGAAAGTTACTGGTTTTACCGGAAAAATATATGAATATCGTCACTGCCCTTTCAGGGGGTGGACCTGCGTTTTTCGCATACTTTGCTGAGGTCCTGATAGAAGGTGCTGTTAGAATGGGATTAAGAAAGGACGATGCTAAGACGCTTGCGATTCAGACTTTGCTTGGCACTGCAAAACTGCTTGATACCGGCATAGATCCTTCGAAATTGAGGGAGATGGTTACGTCTCCCGGGGGTACCACGGCAGCCGGATTGAAGGTCTTTGATGAAAGAGGATTTAGGGAGACAGTTATCTCTGTTATTGAAGCAGCAACTAAGAGGGCTAAGGAATTAGGGGGTGAGGGCTGAGATGTTCATATTTTCAAATTTATTACTTGCCATAGCAAATGTATTGAATATACTGCTTACTGTTTACATGTGGATAGTTATTATTTCAGCCCTCATAAGTTGGGTTAATCCTGACCCCTATAATCCAATAGTCAGATTTCTGCATGCTGTAACTGAACCTGTATTGAGGCCCATCAGGAGACGTATAGGCTTCGGGATGGGAATTGATATATCACCTATGATTGTAATACTGGCTATTTTATTTGTAAAATATTTTCTCATTAAATCATTAATTGAGCTTGCCTATAAATTGAAAGGGGGGTAAGCCTGAATGAGGATAACACCACTTGATATCCAGCAGAAACAATTCCCTACAAGATTCAGGGGATTTGATGTCGAAGAAGTTTATTCATTTCTCGAGATTATAAGAGAGGAAATGGAGGATCTGCTCAGAGAGAATGCCTCTCTGAAGGAAAGTGTCCATAGATTGGAAAATCAGATTAAAGAATACAGGGATATGGAGACGACATTAAGGGAAACCCTTATGACTGCCCAGCAGATGGTCGAAGATTATAAGGCAAATGCGAAAAGAGAGGCAGAACTTATTATCAAGGATGCAGAATTAAAAGCCGAAACAATCATAAGGGAATCACAGGAGAAGGTTATAAAGATACATGAGGATATTGTCGACCTCAAAGGGATAAGAAGACATTTCAAGGAGGAAGTTAAGAGGTTGATTGAGAACCATTTGAAGATGCTTGAATTTGATAGTGAGAGGGAGGAGGAAGAAGGCAGAGTGATGAAAGAGGAGTGATAAAGTATAGTACCCTCAAAGGTATCCAGGATATCTTTCCGCCGGAGATATACCTTTGGCAAAAGGTTGAAGAAATTGCCAGGGATGTATTTTATGTCTATGGTTTTCAGGAGTTACGGCCTCCAATAATCGAGGCAACTGATCTATTTGTCAGGAGCATAGGTGAAACTACCGATATTGTTGAAAAGGAGATGTATACTTTCTCCGATAAAGGGGGCAGAAGTATTACCCTCCGCCCGGAGGGAACGGCCCCTGTCATAAGGTGTTATATCCAGAACTACCTCTATAGACTTCCTTCACCCCAGAAGTTTTTCTATTCTGGCCCGATGTTCAGATACGAAAGACCCCAGAGAGGCCGCTTGAGACAGTTTTATCAGATAGGAGTCGAGGCCCTGGGAGTTTCGGATCCGAAGCTTGATGCAGAAATACTCTCAACTCTCAGGCTCTTTTTTGATAGACTTGGATTGAAGGGTCTCAATTTTGAGATTAATTCTATTGGATGCGAGAAATGCAGACCTGATTATAGAAAGGCCCTCCGCCATTTTTTTTCTGACAGGATAGAGGGCCTCTGCCCTGATTGCAAGCGAAGATACGAATACAATCCACTGAGGATACTTGACTGCAAGGTCGATGCCTGTAAAGAACTC
>JBFMEC010000125.1:0-6939 GCA_040753575.1 Nitrospirota bacterium
TGAGTTTACTCTCAAGAAAGCAGCTGATACTTTCCATTACACGTTCCCCGGCACGTTTGGACTTCACAAGGATGATAAGGTCATCGGCATATCTGGCAAACTGATGCCCTCTTTTCTCCAATTCCTTGTCGAGGTCATCCAGAAGGATATTGCTTAGAAGCGGCGAAAGAGGACCGCCCTGCGGCACTCCTTTGGATGTCTTATTCAGCCTGCCGTTTACGACCACACCTGCTCGAAGGTATTTTCCGATAGCACAAAGGATACCTTTGTCCTTAACACACCGGGAGACCCGGCTCATAAGAACGTCGTGGTTGACCGTATCGAAGAACTTCTCAAGGTCGATGTCCACGGCATAACGGTATCCTCTCTGGATGTCTTTCAATACCTTCTTTGCGGCCTGATGGGCAGAACGGTTCGGCCTGAACCCAAAACTGGATTCGGAGAAATCGGGGTCAAAGACAGGTGTGAGGGTCTGGGAGATCGCCTGTTGAATCACGCGGTCCATGACAACGGGGATACCGAGATTACGAGTACCGCCGTTGTCTTTGGGAATTTCAACTCTCTTTACCGGAGTGGGTTTATACGTCCCATCCAGCAAGGATGTCTTGATTCCTTCCCAGTCTGTCCTGGCATACGGCGGAAACTCCTCTATGGTGATACCATCGATACCGGGTGCTCCTCCATTTGCCTTGACCTGCTTCCATGCTCTACGCATGTTTTCTCTGCTTACCACATACTCAACTGAGACAGGATTGAGGGGTCGGTCTTCCATGACACGCCGGGAAGAGGCTCCTCCGGTCGGGCTCATCGCCTTTTCCGAGCTCATGAAATCGCCACACTCCTTTCCACGTTCGGGCCTTCTTTCCGTTTTACCGGAAGTACTATGCCCTCTGCTGACTTCTGCACGCTTACCCCGCATGTTGCCATACAGAGCGCTACAGGGTCGGTTATGAGCCGCTGTCTGCTTTGTGTTTCCCTCAAAAGGGACTCATATCCGTTAACAGCAAGCGGATATGCCGGGTTCTTGGTCAACCGGGTGAACCTGTTCCGGCTTTCTCTCATAACACGCCTATCGCGTGACATGTAGATCTCCCCGGATAAGAACGTGAGCTTTCCGTGCACAGACGCCGCATTTACCCTGTCCCCGAACCTATGGGCTTCGTTCGTGTTGTGCCTACTCGCCCAAGGGCTAAGCCTTATATGCGGTTCCTGTTCGTCGTCTCGCACGTTTGCACTCCGGCTTCCTTCAGACCATTCCTCGCGGAATCGCCCTTGCCTTCGGCTCGTACTGGGGTACCATATGATTAGAAACATATTAATTACCGTAATCGTAATTATTTTATTGTTTTGTTATCGTCCAGTTTTTGCAGGATGCGCTGATATCGGAGGTGCCAATAGTTGGTCTCGTATCGATACCCATACAATTATTGTTTATCGTGCTGGAACTCCTTTAGCACTTCTTAAAATGCCTTATTGTTTTATCTATTCAACATCAGATATCAGAATTATTAAAAGTTTAGTATGTTCTTGGGATAAAATTATTGTAGATGATGAGGTTTGCGATATTTCAAAGGTTGAAAGATTATAAAGCCTATCGTGTGGAAAGATAATCATAATTGAATCTTTATCTGCTATAATTTATTCAGAGGTTAATTAAATAGGAGGTCAATAATGAGTATATATAAGTTTTCAGTGGTCATCGAAAAGGATAGTGAGGGTTATTTTGCCTTTTGCCCTGAGCTTCAAGGCTGCTATACGCAGGGCGATACTTATGAAGAAGTTCTGGAAAATATCAAAGACGCTATTCGTCTTCACATAGAAGACAGGATTGAAAGCGGCGAAGAAATCCCACAGACGGAATCGGTAAGTCTCACCCTGATGGAAGTAGCTGTATGAGTGAAAAGCTGCCGAGAGTAACTGCTGCTGACGCAATCAAGGTATTGGAGAGAGTCGGCTTTTCTTTCTCGCGGCAGAGTGGAAGCCACAAGATTTACAAAAATGAAGCAGGAAAAAGAGCAACTGTTCCTTATCATTCAGGAAAAATCCTGCATCCAAAAACTTTATCAAGCATTCTCAGGGATGCGGATTTGACAGCAGAGAAATTTAAAGAACTTTTACAATAACCCGTACAACAAATCGCTCAACGCCTGTCGAGTTTCAGCGAAAATCCCCAGTTAGTTTCAAAATAATTCCTCAATTAGTTTCAAAACAATTCCCCACTTTTTATCCACAGCAATGCCATAAGATTACCTGCAAAAAACTCAGGAGGACTTATGGCAAGGAAGGAGATATTGATGGAGGAATTAGTGGAAGTAATATATCAATGGCATATGGGAAGCGGTATCAGTAAAATCAAGCGTTCCCTTGGAGTTGACCGAAAGACAATACGGAAATACATTGAACTGGCAGAAAGGCACGGATTTACAAGGGACATGCAACCACAGCCGTATAGTTACTATCTTGAACTTGCAAGCAGCATTCAGAGGGGACTGAAGACGCCGCTTGACAGTTCTGCCTCATACAAAAAGACAGCCGTACACCAATGCACCGTAGAGAAGCTTTTATCAAAGCCTTATATGAAACCCAAGCAGGTATATCGCATATTAAAGAGGGATTACGATTACGACCTGAGCTACTCAAGCTTCAACCGCTATATAAACATCAAATACCCCAGGCATCCTGAAAGCTATATTCGCATTGAGACAAAAGCCGGGGAAGAAGGACAGGTGGACTTTGGCTCTGCCGGTATGATGTATGATCAAGAGGAAGGCAGGCTGAGGAGGTCGCATATATTTGTCATGATGCTGTCTTTCAGCCGTCTTCATTATGTGGAATTTGTATTTGACCAGGGGCAGGTGACATGGGTTCGGTGTCATATAAATGCATTTGAATTCTTTGGAGGGGTTCCCAGAAGGATAATCCTGGACAATCTCAAGTCAGGGATACTGAGACCCAACACATATGATCCTGTCTTTAACAGGGCATATGCCGAATGCTCTAAACACTACGGATTCATTATAGACCCCACAAAGATTTGCACGGCAGAACATAAAGGCAAGGTAGAGAGGAAGATTCCTGTTGTAAGGCAGCAGTTTCTGTCATCTTATATTTTTACAGACATCAAAGACGCAAATGAAAAAGTAAAACAGTGGTGTCTGCAAGAATATGGCATGCAGGTGCATGGCACAACGAAGAGGAAACCCCTTGAAACATTCAAAGAGCAGGAACAGGCTCACCTTATTGCCTTGCCAGATGAAAGATTTGAGATCCCGCTTTGGAAAGAGGCAAAGGTACATCCTGACCACCACATTGTCTTTGACAAAAGCTACTACTCCATGCCAACGAGGTATATTGGCAAAAAGGTATGGGTAAGGGGCGGAATGCAGACAGTGCAGATATTCTATGACGGCGAACTCATAAAGACCCATCAAAGGTCATACAGGTCTGGCACATGGAGGACTGATGAGACTGATTATCCGCCTGAAAAATCAAAATACATCATGAAGAGTATCTCATACTATCAGGCAGAGGCGATGAAATACAGGGGTTTATGCCACCCCTTCTGTACTTGACAGAAAGACGGGACATACTTTTCTGGTGGGAAGGATATGTCAAGACGTACCTGGAAAGAGATGTAAGGGAACTTGCACAGATTGAATCGCTCATAGATTTTAAGAAGGTATTGGACTCTCTTGCTTTACGTACAGGAAATGTCCTGAATCAAACAGAGATTTCAAGGGACACAGGCATCAGTCAGCCTACAGTGTACAGATACATAAAACTCCTCGAGGTATCAAATATTATTAATAGAGTTCCTTCGTATTATCAGAGCAGAACAAAGAGGATTATAAAATCACCAAAGCTGTTTTTTATTGACCCTGGGTTGAGTATTTACCTTTCTGGCTACTATGATGAGGATTCACTGAGAAATGCAAGGGAGTTAGGCAGTTTCTTTGAAACCATGCTGTATATGCACATGAAAATTGCTTCCGAGCTCATGATACCAAAAGCAAAGGTATTTTACTGGAGAACTTCAACCGGAAAAGAGGTAGACTTTGTGGTTGAACACGGGAAAAGACTGGTAGCCTTCGAGACAAAACTCACGCAAAGTCCTACATTCAATGATATAAAAAATCTTCTGATGTTTCTTGAGGAGAATCCACAAACCTTAAGAGGATTCCTCCTCCATGCAGGCAGAAACGTTCAACGGCTACATACAAAAATATTTGCGGTTCCCTGGGGGTTGTTATGGACATAAGGAGCATCTAAAGATCAATCTTAAAACAATCCTCGATCCAGTGTCCTGTATTGAATCGCTTCAGAGATATGATGGGGTTCAATATATTCCGCGGCTTCAAAATCGGCAATGGTTCTTGACAGTTTCAATATCCTCGAATAGGCCCTGGCTGATAATCCCAGTTTATGCATGGCTGTATCAAGAAGGGTTTGTGACTCAGGCTTGACTTTGCAATATCTCTTTATATGCCTTGTCTTCATCTGACCGTTTGAATAAACCCCGCACTTTTGCAAAGATGCGGGGTGAATCCTCTTGTCTTCCCTAAAGCGCTCAAGTTGAATTTGCCTTGCAGCGACAACACGTTTTCTAATCTCCTCTGATTTCTCCCCGGAATATTCTGTGGACAGCTCTTTATAAGGTACGGCGGGTACCTCTATGTGTATATCAATTCTATCGAGTAGAGGGCCTGAAACTTTATGCCTGTAACGATGTATCTGGCCTGGAGAGCATGTACATTGATGCCGGCTATCTCCGAAATATCCGCAGGGACAGGGGTTCATTGCCGCAACAAGCATAAAGCTGGCAGGATAAGAAATGGATGCTACCGCCCTAGAGACAGTCACCTCTCCGTTTTCGAGAGGCTGTCTAAGGACTTCAAGGACATTCCTTTTGAATTCTGGAAGCTCGTCCAGGAATAACACTCCGTTATGGGCGAGACTGACCTCTCCTGGCTTCGGGATCTGGCCTCCACCGATTAGGGCAACGTCTGATATCGTATGATGGGGCGAGCGGAAAGGTCTTGTGGCAAGCAAGGGTTGACCATCCCTCAGAAGACCGGCAACACTGTGTATTCTTGTTGTCTCCAGGGCTTCATCAAAGGTTGGTCTGGGTAGTATCGTCGGGAGCCTCTTCGCAAGCATTGTCTTGCCAGAACCGGGCGGGCCTATCATCAACACATTATGTCCGCCGGCAGCAGCAACCTCGAGGGCTCTCTTGGCATGTTCCTGACCCTTAACTTCGCTGAAATCGTCTTCATAGAGAAAATTTTCTTCCATTGCTTTATCTATATCTATCTCAAAGAGCTTTTTCAGACTATTTTCTTTAAAAAACTCGATGACATCTGGAAGACTCTTCATACTGAAGATGGGTATACCTCTCACAACAGCCGCCTCGGGTGCATTCTCCTCAGGAAGAATCATTCCCTTCAGACCAATCTCTTTGGCTCTGATGGCCATTGATAAAGCACCTTTTACAGGTTTTATCCTGCCGTCAAGAGAAAGCTCTCCGGTAAAGAGATATCCCTCGGCTGAATTCAATCCTATCACACCTTCAGCGGCAACAATGCCGATGGCAATGGGAAGGTCAAAGGATGAGCCCTCCTTCTTAAGATCGGCCGGAGCGAGATTGACGGTTATCTGCTTGAGGGGGAAATTAAAGCCTATGTTCTTAAGGGCAGCCCTTACCCTGTCTTTCGATTCCTTAACAGCTGTATCAGGCAGCCCCACCATTGAGAAATGGGGAAGACCCCTCGATGTGATATCCACTTCAACCTCGACAGTGTGGGCATCGATACCAACTATACTCGCGCTGAGAACCTTTGATAGCATTGGATAAATTATATTTTTTCGAAGGCCATAAATGCAATAAATATGTTAAAATATTTAGTTAATTTAATCTTTTCAGAAAATAAAATGACACAGGCACAAGTAAGTATAGAAGAGGAGATGAAGGGTTCTTATCTTGATTACGCCATGAGCGTAATCATCGGGAGGGCCCTTCCTGAGGCAAGAGATGGTCTGAAGCCTGTTCAGAGAAGGATACTTTATGCCATGTTCAGAGAAGGGCTTCTACCTGGAAGAAAATATTCAAAATGCGCTGGAGTAGTGGGCGAGGTCTTAAAGAAGTACCATCCTCACGGAGATACAGCAGTTTATGACGCCCTTGTTAGACTCGCCCAGGACTTTAACATGCGATACCCTCTCGTAGATGGCCAGGGCAATTTTGGCTCCATCGATGGGGATCCGCCAGCAGCTTATCGATATACAGAGGCGAGGCTTGCTGCTCTTGCCGAAGAACTTCTTGCCGACATAGATAGAGAAACAGTAGACTTTACCCCCAATTTCGATGAAACCACGTATGAACCTATCGTCCTTCCATCGCGGGTTCCAAATCTAATCATAAACGGCTCTTCGGGCATTGCCGTTGGGATGGCCACAAATATACCGCCTCATAACCTTGGAGAGGTCATAGATGGCCTTGTTATTTTACTTGAAAATCCTGAAGTGACAGTGAATGACTTGATGTCGGCCATAAAAGGTCCGGATTTTCCAACGGCCGGTATAATTCACGGAACTGACGGGATTGTCCAAGCTTATACGGAAGGAAAAGGACTCATAAAGATCAGGGCGCGCGCAAGAATTGAGCGTGAATACAGAGGCGGAGAGAACATCATCATTACGGAGCTTCCTTACCAGGTTAACAAAGCAAGGTTAATCGAAAAGATTGCCGAACTTGTGAGAGAAAAGAAGATCGAGGGAATATCCGAATTAAGGGACGAATCCGACAGGGACGGTATTAGAATCGTCCTTGAACTTAAGAAAGGAGAAATCTCCCAGGTCGTTCTGAATAACCTTTATAAACATACCCAGATGGAGAGCACCTTCGGGATCATAATGCTCGCCCTTGTTGGCGGCCAGCCCCGG
>JBFMEC010000126.1:0-6927 GCA_040753575.1 Nitrospirota bacterium
TCCTTCTTCTGGTCGAGCCAGCCCTTCAGCTCCTCGGCAGTGACAATCTTATATCCACCTCTCTCCACTTCCCTGGCGAAATTCATGGCAATCTTTTCAGTCTCAATCTCTTTACTTCCCCACCAGGCTGCCATGCCATTGCTACACAGGCCAGAAACAAGAGTTCCGCACAGCAGCCAGATCAAAAACCATCTTTTGGACATTTCTCCTCCTCCTCTAATCGGATTTTATTTTAGCCAGAAGACTAAATGTCGATTTACGGCTATTCTTTAACCAGCGAGACAAGTACAGATAGAGCACTCCTCCTATTATCACCAGGTCTCTATAAAAGGCCCTCCACAGGCTTGCCTGACCCCTGAGCTCTTCCTCGGAAAAACAACCACAATCGATATTCAGATCCTTCAGTATTCCATACCAGAGGACAGTGACGAACGTAATCAGCAGGCCAAAGATTACACCCAGGCTACCACGGATATTGAAAATTAATCCCAATCCAGCCAGGAGCTCCAGTACAGGCAAACCAATAACTACTGGAGGCAGTAAGCCTTCGGGTACAAGGTTATATTCTGAAATTACCCCGGCAAAGGTTTTCAGGTCAGTAAGCTTTATGAAGCCTGAGTAAACAAAGACAAAGGCAACAACAATCTTTATGGATTGATAAAACCAATTGGAAAGAAAGATTCTCCTTCCGTACTCTATGGCCTCTTTGAAGGAAAAACTCTTAACCCCCATTTACTTAAAAATTAAAATAAATAATATCTATAAGTCAAATAGTTTATATCTATGTTAAACAGATAATTTATAGATTTTTCTTATTGAAAATCATTAAAGGGTTTTTTATTAATCAGTTTTTGACAGTATGTGAGTATCACCAATGCGCAAGGTGAATTGGATGGTGTCCAGATAGTCTAATATGTAACTGGCTGAATTTCGATTTATACTTAATAGTTCTCTAAGCCGATTAATATCAATCTGACCATGTCTAAGTAAGTATTCCTTTACAATATTTTTGATTTGACCAAGGCTCTCTCTGTGTATGTAGACTTGCCGATTACCGTATCGAGGCTGGTCTATAAGAATAAGATACCCTGTTTTTCTCAAATACGTCACAACTTTCTGCACCTCATGGGGATCAAAGTGATCCATTGACATGAGTAACGTGTTGAGTGTAAAGTGCTTAAGCCCGCTCCGGTCGGCAAATTCCATGATCTTTTGACGAATAGTCTCCTGAACAGGTTTTAGCCTCGAATCAAAATCGACCAAGCGAAGGACTCCTCCTTTAGAAAAGATGAGCCTCTCGGAGGTCAGATCTTCAACTATATGGTCGAATAGTGTATGATCCAGATCCTTAAAATAGGATGATCTTACTTCATCCTTCTGGATTTCTACCCCAAGAGGGTTTTTCTTATGGAACTCCTTCAAGATATTTAAAAGCTGGTCTTTCAATGCCTCATAGTTTTCCTTGTGAAAGAATAAATCAATTCCTAAAGAAATTGCCTTCCCTGCCATCTGGAGGGAAATAAGGATTTCCAGAATTCTTTTTATACTCAGGCGGGTACCCTGTCTAAAGTTTTTGATACTAATCAAGGAGTGCCTTTCCCTTTTTAATATGTCTTCGATGAGTTCCTCATTCCTTCCTTCCATGAGAAGCCTCAGATGGTAGATCTTATCATTCATCTCTTTTCCTGTATTTCTGGCTATCAATCTCTAAAATAGTGCCTCCTCCGATGGTTGTAACAGGGCTCAGGGTTCGGACAATGAATCGATCGAAAGGAAGGGGAGAGAGTTTATCACTCAGGCGGAATTGCACAAAGGCCGTTTCACCTGCATGCATAACATCTCTATCCATAAAGACTATCAGGGCATTTGTCTCACTCGCTCCTGTATAAAACCTCACACGTTTACGGTTTTTCAAAGGGTCTGTCTGGGAAGACAGATAATGAAAGTGGACATTGAGAAAATAGGAGGACCTTAAGGTTTCGGCCTCGCTTACCACCATCCCCTTTTGAATCTCCTTTAGTTCTATATCACGCAGATTCAGTCCTGCCCGCTCCCCGGCCTGGGCTCTATCTGCCTTTTGATGATGAACCTGGATAGCCCGAACCTTAACCTGCCTCCCTGTGGGATAAATCTCTACTACATCCCCAGCTCTTACTATCCCTGAGGCTATTGTTCCGGTAACAATGGCCCCAAAGCCATCCATATGAAAGGCCCTATCAATAGGCATATAAAAAATCCCCTCTGAGTCTTTCTCAAGGGTTTTCTCGTAAAATGTTTCCAGGGTCTGTTCAATCTCTGCCTTACCCTGACCTGTCCTGGCGGAGAAAGGTATTATAGGAGAATCTTTTAGGAATGTATCTTTCGTCAGGCCCTTAATCTCTTCGATGGCCATCTCTATGATCTCTTCTTCAACCAGGTCTATCTTGGAAAGAACCACAAATCCCTGCTTAATTCCCAATAAATTCAAGATATCTAAGTGCTCCCTGGTCTGAGGCATAATTCCGTCATCTGCTGCCACCACCAATATCACAACATCTATCCCCCATACGCCTCGAATCATGTTTTTTATAAGACACTCATGGCCTGGGACATCTATAAAGGCTATCCTTTGCCCAGAAGGGAGCGTATATGGAGCAAAGCCTAGCTCAATAGTCATCCCCCTGCGCTTTTCCTCCGGCCTTTCGGTATCAATACTAGTCAGGGCTTTAACCAAGGCTGTCTTTCCATGATCAACATGCCCTGCTGTGCCCACAACTATGTGTTTCGAGGTTTTATCCATACCGTCATTAGGTGGAGGGGGCAAGGGGAATCGAACCTCCTCCCCGTTTTTTAGACAGGGCCAACGGGTTTGCAGCCCGCGGGGCGCCCAGCACCATTGCCCCCATAAAAGCCCTCTTATTCCAAAAATTAAGGCTTTTTATCCATTCTCAAATAAATAAAAGCTATAAGTCAAATAGTTAATATCTATAGAAAAAGGGTAAATCTATAAGTCTTATCCATAATCCTTTCTGAACCATAAGCATCATTGCCTCTCCTCGAACAGGGTTAAGTAAGTGTTATTACAGACGAAGAATACGGAATTAGAAATGCTTCCTGATAAACCTTTTAATTTAAATGGCAGGTTTTGTTAGGACTATGGTCTTATAGATTTAGATGCTTTTTGATTCAGTCTTAATATGTTCCAAAAAGATGTTATACAAAAGAGGAAGTGTTCTTTTCTTGTGAGTTATTATGTAAAATTTTCTTCTCATCTGGATATCAGTGAGTTTTATTTCCTTCAGTATATTGTGCTTTAATTCATCCTTCACCGACAGTTTTGAGAGTATTGAAATTCCCAGTCCTGCCTTCACAGCCTGTTTTACCGCATCTGTAGAACCAAAGATACCTCCAATCTTAATGTTTTCAAGAGAAACGCCTTTGTTTTCGAGAATCTTTTCGGTCTCCTTTCGTGTACCAGAGCCTTCTTCTCGCAGAACAATGGGAAATTTGATCAACTCCCTTAATGCTATCTGTTCTTTTTTTATGAGAGATGGTGCTGAGACAGCGATTAGTTCATCATCTATAAAGGGCAAGTAGTTTATCTGGGTATTACTGAGTTTTGCTCCTACAACCCCCATGAGCAATTCGTGTTTTAATACCATATCTGTGATACCCTTTGAATCAGATACAGGTATCTGGAAAGAAACAGAAGGATACTTTTTCTTAAATTCAGCCATTATGTGAGGCATTAAATATGTTCCGGGGATTGTGCTTGCACCGATAATCAGCTCACCCGAGATTTCCTTTTTTAAGTGCCCGATAACCTCTTTAATGATGTTGGCTTTTTCTATGATTTCAAGTGCATGACTATATAAGACCTCGGCTTCTTTTGTAGGAATTATTGTTCTTCCCAGCCTGTCAAATAATTTACAATCAAATTCCTTTTCCAGTGCCTTCACATGATCACTTATGGTTGGCTGTGTCAGGTAAAGTTCTTCCGACGCCTTCGAGAAGCTTCTGTTTTTAAATACTGAGACAAAGACCTTCAATTGATGGATATCCATTAATTTAAATATATCACAATTTTTAATAAAATTTGGACTCGTGACAGATTTGTCCAGTCCCTGACTTCAAATAAAATCCTTGATCTATTAAGATATTATCCAGAGCTGACGTCAAAGAGGCTGTTTTTTAGAGGGGTAGTTAATACATGTCCCGCATATTTGATGATTTAAACGAATCACAGAAAAAAGCTGTGATGGCCGTTGAAGGCCCTGTGTTGATTGTCGCCGGTCCAGGGACCGGAAAGACCTTCACCATCGTACGCAGGATAGCCCATCTTATTGAACGTGGCATCAAACCTGAAAACATTTTAGCGGTGACATTCACCAACCGGGCAGCACAGGAAATGAGGGAAAGAACTGAGTTCCTCCTGGGCAGAGACGTCAGAAAGGTGTTCATTGGTACATTCCACCTGCTCGGTCTCAGAATTATAAGGGATTCATACCAGAAGAGTTTCGTTATTTATAACAGGCAAGACCAGATCAATCTCCTGAAGAAATTGATCAGGGATTCCGGGGCAGGGGAGATTCCTCAAAATAAAAAAAGTCCCTGGCTGATTGCTGAAAAAATATCAAGAATTAAGAACTTTATAGAAGATATGGACGAAGGGATAAAAGAGGTTTATGAGGAATACAACATTGCACTCACAGAAAATTCTTCCCTCGATTTTGACGACCTCATACTCAGACCCATAGAGATACTCAATGACAGTAAAATGTCAGAAAAATATGGGGAGACTTTCCAATATATCATGGTGGATGAATACCAGGATATAAATCCCTCGCAGTATAAGTTACTGACACTTCTCGCTAAGACCAGGGGAAACCTCTGTGCCATCGGAGATTCAGATCAGGCAATCTATGCCTTCAGAGGCGCCGATGTGAGCAACTTCCTCAATTTTGAAAGGGATTTCGAGGATGCAAGGATGATCAGCCTGACAGAGAATTATCGTTCAACGGGTGTGATACTCAATGCATCAAGTAGCCTCATTAAAAATAATACGAGAAGGATAGATAAAGAAGTGAGACCGGTTAGAGAAAAAGGGATTCCCATAACTGTAATCTCCGTGCCTGATGAGAAGGCAGAGGGAGAGATAATCGTCAGGGAGATAGAAGAAAGAATAGGTGGCACAAGCCACTATCAGATCAGCACAAGGCGGACGCATTCCGCCTTATGCTCTTACAGCTTCTCCGATTTTGCAGTGATTTACAGAACAAATGCACAGGCAAAGGCAATAGAAGGGTGCCTTATTGAATCAGGGATACCCTATCAGGTAATAGGGGAGAAATATCTTCTTAAAAGAAGGGGAATAATGAACATCCTTTCTCTTCTTAAAGCTATAATTAATCCCGCCTGTGAGCTTCATCCTAAGGTATTAAGTACGATAAAAGAGGGATCAGATATGTCGCCAGAAAGATTCAGGAATTTAAAGGATAAGATACCTTTCGATGAGTTCTTGAAGGTTCTATGGAAAGAGTCTGGCATAAAGGACCTTCTCAGTGAAGAGGATTTCTTACTCCTTGAGGACATTGTTATACGGTACCGGGATATGGAGCCAGAAGAGACGCTGGATAGATTTATCAACGAATTGAGCCTTCTGACCCCTGCCGATGCCTTTGATTCAGAAGCAGATGCAGTCGCATTGATGACCCTTCACATGGCGAAAGGTCTTGAATTTAAGGTCGTATTTATTGCAGGCCTTGAGAATGGCTTAATTCCCTACACGAGAAAAGAAGACGTTGATATCGAGGAAGAAAGAAGGCTATTCTATGTAGGCATTACAAGGGCAAAAGACGAACTCTTCCTTCTACACGCAAGGAAAAGGTTCTTACATGGCCAGAGACTTACACAATCGGAATCTCCCTTGCTTCGAGAAATTCCCGGAGAGTTCATAAAAACCAGGTTTATACCCGATAAAATAAAGAAGGGCAAGAAAGAGAGACAGACAGGACTGTTTTAAAAAAGAAAATGTAAGCAATCTGCTTCACTCAAAAATCACGTACCTCTTGACCCTTTCGAGTCTCTTCCCTTTTATGCCCAGATCATCGAGGCGGGTGATCTTTCTATAGCGCCGTACCTTCAGTATCCTGCGGACTGTATATGGACCCAGACCGGGTACCCTCAGCAATGCCTCTCTGTCTGATGTATTGAGCCTGACGGGATAAAATTCTGGATGGCTGTCGGCCCAGGTTTCTTTTGGATCCTTATCCAATCTCAAATTGCCGCATTCATCGAAAAGAATATCTCCATCGGTAAAACCGTATCTGCGAATAAGAAAATCAACCTGGTATAAGCGGTGCTCCCGCATAAAAATTTTTCCAGGATTCGAAAAAAATTTCCTTTCACCAGGAATGTCAGGGTGACCGAGACCCTTCTGGTATGCCGAAAAGTACACCCGCTTGATATTCAAACGATTATACAGGCCGGACATGTATTCTATGATTTCCGAGTCCCTCTCATCAGAGGCCCCTACAATGAACTGGGTGGTGCATTTGACCCTCGAAAACCTGCTACCCTGTGCAGTTAACTTACTCAGCAGATTCAAGGGGTGAATAATATCCCTGATGTAATCTTTTCTATTCGAAAGCACCGCAAAATGTTTTTTGCCTGGCGTCTCGATGTTGAGCGATACGGCACTAGCCAGTGAAAGAGAATCCTCAACCGCTGCGTCTGAGGCGCCAGGGATAATTTTCAGATGTATATAGCCTTTGAAATTGTGCTTGTTTCTGATGAGACGGGCGACGGCATTGATTTTATCCATAGTATAGTCCGGGTTATTGATAACAGCGGAACTCAGGAAGAGGCCAAAGACCCTTTTCCTCCTCAGATATTCCATAAATATACTGGCAACCTCTTCGGGTTGGAGCGTACAGCGCCGGACGTTTG
>JBFMEC010000127.1:0-6919 GCA_040753575.1 Nitrospirota bacterium
TCTCATGGGGTGTCTTCTACCGTCCCATTTATTGAAATTGCCAATAACACTGACTCTCTTTGCATTCGGTGCCCAGACCGCGAAATGAACACCCTTTATCCCCTTTATTTCCATTAAATGGGCTCCGAGCTTTTCGTATTGTCTATAATGGCTGCCCTCACCCATAAGATGAAGGTCAAAGTCAGTGAGGACAGGCAGGAACGAATAGGGTTCGTAAAACTCAGATTTTGTTCCGTCAAGGGACTTAACCGATATTCGATAGGGAAATACTTCTTTTCTATCCCCGATTAGTACCTCAAAAAAACCTGCTTTATGGATCTTAGCCATCTGGTAAGATTTCATAGTCTTTAGATCCAGAACCGAGGCCCTTTCGGCTTCCGGAAGAAAGGCACGCACTGCGGCGACCTTCTTACCCTCCAGATCAATGATGTGAATGCCGAGCAACTGAAAGGGATCCCAGTGATCAGCGTTTATAATAAGCTTTATCTGTTTTTTCAGATCTTTCATAATTTTTCATTTTAATAAATTTTAAGGGTTACTTTCCTAATCCTATTTCTTAGAGTCCAGCATTATTGTTACAGGTCCGTCATTGACGAGATATACCTGCATGTAGCTGCCGAACTCTCCTGTTGAAACCCTGATGCCTTCTTCTTTCAGCCTGTCTATGAATTTTGTATACATTTCTTTAGCCTCTTCAGGTTCTTCAGCATCGTCAAAGGAAGGGCGGTTGCCTCTTCTACAGTCAGCTGAAAGGGTGAACTGAGATATGACAAGAACCTCGCCATTCACATCCCTGATAGAAAGGTTCATCTTTTGCCGGGCATCTTCAAATATCCTGAGATTGGAGACTTTTTTAAGAAGATATTCGAAATCTCTCTCTGTATCCCCCCTTTCAATCCCGAGGAATACGAGAAGGCCTTTGCCAATTTTGGCAACTGGTCTTCCTTCTGTATCAACTTTTGCTTCTTTAACACGTTGCAGTAAGGCCTTCATTACTTTTAATCAACCTTAACTTAACAAAATAACCAAACACCAATAATCAAATACCAACTAAGTTCCAATAACCAAACTAAGGGTTCACGCCGGGTAGTTGTTATCTGATTATTGATTATTAAATCATTGGTCATTTTTGATTATTGTAATTTGGTTATTGGTTATTATTTAGTACCACATCATGGCTTCAAAATCAGGAGTGGGGACTGTAAGAGTGATATAACCTCTCCACGGACACCTTTCCACCTCTTCACTATTTTTTATAATGGAAATGAAAAGATTTATTTCGCTTTTTTCTACGGCATTTATGTCACAGAAGGGGATAGCAATCTCAAAAATATCCTGAAAGGCAAAGGTGGTAATATCTTTTATCTTTTCCCAATCTCCATCGGTCTTTCTGAAAAGTTCTGCCCTGGAAGAAGGGGGGTTAATGGGTATGATAATCCTCAGATTTGAGGGTTTCACCATGTTAATAGAAAATTTAGTATTATCGGGAAATTCAATAAAAGGAATCCTCGGATCTATCCTTAAGAAAAGGTGATCTTTGTTGAAACCGTAATAAAGACCCGATAGAATACTTTCTGCCTTATGCATGCTCCCGCCGGTTTTCTTAATATCCATGAAGGCACCCTGGTACCACTCATAATAACTTGTCACAATTCCATCAATCTTTGGTTCTATGAACCCTCTTATTGTGATTATCGGAGATACGGTCCTGTCTTCTTTCAGTACCGGAACAAAGAGTTGCTGGGGTATCTCCTTTCCCATCTCCTTATAAACCTTCATCAGATTTAATCTGAAGAGTTCATCGAAATCCTTCTGGTTTTCTGTGGTATGTTCATCGCCATACCACCAGTTCCAGTCACTCCCCTCAGCCACATATATCGCCTTCCACGCCTCTGACAGATCCTTTTCGGGATTCAATTCCTGGAATACTTCGAGGTCATCCCTTGCCTCTGCAAGATATTCCCAGGATATGTTATCCTCTTCATGACCGATCCATACTCCGTAATCTGCATTGATCCACGAACCCGCGTGAAGCCTTCCCAGAGGTTCACCCCTATCGTATTCATTGAGATATTCCGAGACTTTGACGGTCTTTAACCTTTCTTCCTTTGATATTCCTTCATAGAGAAAACGGAGAAAGTCATGACCATCATTTTTATAGTACTCCCAGGCATTTTCGCCATCGAGTATTATTGAAAGGAGATGAGGCCTGTGCTTTGGGACAGAGGCCTGTGCATTCAGAAGCCTTTTAATAAGATCCTCTGCTGCCTTCTTTGAGTCCCAGCCCGAATACACAAAACCAATGAGATCCGATATCTGGTGGTCCCTGAATATAATAGAGACATTCTCGAAAAAATAGGGTCTATAGAGGATGTCCGGCTCGGTAACATTTCCTGAAACATCCCTTAGCTTTTTTCCCAGGGAATTCGAAAGAATATTCTCATCCGTTCCTGCCCATTTTATACCTTGCCTGAGGGCTATTCTTAAAATGTCCTCGCTGACAGCACCTTCCGAGGGCCACATTCCAGCAGGACGGTATCCAGAGAGTTTTTCGAAATAATCAATACCCATTTTGATATGCTTTTCCACGTCTTCTGGATGGGAAAAACGTCTCTGCGGAAGCCTCACATCAGGTATAGCAATCCTTGCAGAATTTACATCATAAAGAAGTGGAAGAATAGGGTGAAAAAAGGGTGAGAAAGAAAGTTCGATCTGCCCCGTCCCGGCCATCTCCTTATATGCAGGGATTATCTTCTTTAGGATTGAGCGCTGCTTCTCGACGAGTAAGAGTTTCTCTTCTTCCGTGTAATTTCTTCCTTTTTTGACAAGTCCGTCGATGAAAGGATCGCTAATTCTCAGAACCGGGTCGATCCAGCAGAGGTTGAAGAGAACCTGAAGATCTAGGAAATCGGCATCGCTAAGATATCTTGCGGCCAGCGCAAGTTCACTCTTTACAAGACGCAACCCCCTCCTTACAAGAAGTTCACGATATCTTGGAAAGGGCTTTATCATATTCTCCCAGTTTGCAAGAAAAAAATTTTCCAGCATGAATATCCTTTCTTCCGCAGTAAGGTCAGAGGCCTTTTTAAGAGTAAGTTCAAGATATTGATCCTTTGCGTTGTTTTCCGTATAGTCTACAATCTGCTCAAGGAGAGAAGGTGTTAGATTGAAAGTCTGTTTTATATCCGGGAAATCTCTGAGGACTTCCACCATATCGAGGTAATCCTTTGTTCCATGAAGCCTCACCCAGGGGAGCCTATAAAGCCCCGTCATTGGATCCTTGTAAAATGGTTGGTGCATATGCCACAGAAAGGCTATATAAAGCGGCCTATCTGTCTTCATACTGGAAGATATATTCGTCAGGCTTTGCTAATCCAAATTGCTCCCGGACATGTTTCTCTGTATAAAAGGGGTCTTCCTTTAATAATTTTATTTCAGAGTTGATCTGCTGGTTCTCTTTTTCTATCTCGCTTATCTCTTTTTCAAGATTTGTTTTCGTCTTCTTCAGTTCAAAATATTTGATCAGTCCCATATCGCCAAAGAGTAAGGTCGTAATAAAATAAATAAGGCTCAGGAGAATTACTGTGAGAAATATAAGTTTCTGCCTTCTAACCTCGGATAATACCTGTTTTCTTAAAAGATTTGGATCATCCATTATCTTAAATTATAAAAGGCCTCTCTTCCTTTGAATACCGCAGAATCTGATAATTCCTCCTCGATTCTGAGAAGCCTGTTATATTTTGCCACACGTTCACCCCTTGCAAGAGAGCCCGTTTTTATAAAACCGGTATTACAGGCCACTGACAGGTCTGCTATTGTTGTGTCTTCGGTTTCCCCTGATCTGTGGGAGATTACAGCGGTATAGCCCGCCCTTTTTGCCATCTCTACAGCATCCAGCGTTTCCGTTAAGGTTCCCACCTGGTTCAGTTTTATCAGCACGGAATTCGCAATCCCTTCTTCGATTCCTTTTTTAATTATCTTAGTGTTTGTTACGAAAATATCATCTGCCACAAGCTGGATTTTTTTGCCCAGTATCTCCGTAAGTTTTTTCCATCCTTCCCAGTCATTTTCAGATAGTCCATCCTCTATTGAGAGCGTTGGGTACCTGGAAATTATCTCTTCATAGTAGCCTATTAAATCATCGGATTTTATTTTTCTACCTTCAAAGTTGTAGTATCCATTCTCATAAAACTCCGATGCTGCCACATCAAGGGCAAGATAGATATCCTTACCCGGGGTGTAACCGGACATTTCTATCGCATTCATTATGAGAGCAAGAGCCTCCTCATTACTTGATAAATCGGGAGCGAAACCTCCTTCATCGCCCACTGAGGTGTTAAACCCTTTCTTTTTAAGTATTCCCTTGAGGGTATGGAAAACCTCTGAACCTGCCCTAAGGGCGCTGGCAAAATCACTTAATCCTGCCGGCATTATCATGAACTCCTGTACGTCTAATTTGTTATCAGCATGAGCTCCTCCATTAAGTATGTTCATCATGGGAAGAGGGAGTTCCTTTGCATTGCATCCACCTATGTATCTATAGAGGGGCATGCCCCCTTCAATTGCCGTAGCCTTACAGACGGCCATCGAGACTCCCAATATCGCATTCGCACCAAGGCGACTTTTATTTTCTGTTCCGTCAAGCTCGATTAGAAGTTTGTCTATATTGGCCTGGTTTTCAGAATAGAGTCCCTCAAGCTTGGGTGCAATCTCCTCATGAACATTTCTGATGGCATTCTGCACCCCCTTCCCGTGAAAGCGCTTTCCGCCATCTCTCAGTTCAAGAGCCTCCCCTTCACCTGTTGATGCACCTGATGGAACGGAGGCCCTTCCCAGGGCACCGCTGTCAAGTAAAGCCTCGACCTCTATTGTGGGATTTCCCCTTGAGTCAATTATCTCTCTGGCTGTTAAAGAAATGATCTCACCCATCGGGTCTCCTTATTTTGACTTTTTGGGAATATGGATTGCTTCACCATGAACGTCCTCTGCGGCTTCCATGATTCCTTCTGAAAGGGTGGGGTGGGTATGGATTGTCTCTGAAATATCCTTCGCCTTAAGACCTTTATTTACAGCTAAGGCGGCTTCATGTATAAGGTCGGAAGCATGGGGGCCTATGATATGAACACCCAATATCCTGTCAGACACTTCCTCGGAGATAATCTTAATAAAACCCGCAATTTCTCCAATTACATGGGCTTTGCCGAGGGCCCTGAACTGGAAATAGCCGTTCTTTACTTTCATTCCCCTTTCTATTGCCCCGGCTTCTCTTAATCCTACGGAGGCTATTTCTGGTGAAGTAAATATTGCAACTGGAACTGTATGATAGTCCATCCTTTCATCTGCTCCCATTACATTCTTTGCGGCCGTTATGCCCTCTCTTGAGGCAACATGGGCCAATAAAAGACCGCCAATCACATCTCCTATTGCGTAAATTCCACCTATGTTCGTCTCCATCATATCGTTTACGACTATCTCTCCCTTTAAACCCTTTCTTATTCCCACTGCCTCAAGGCCTATACCTTCAGTGTTGAGTGACCTGCCAACAGATACCAGCAGCTTTTCCGCCACAAGCTCTCTGTCCCCTTCAAGAAACACATGAATCCCATCGGAGAGAGCTTTCATCTCTGTTACTTTAACCCCTGTCAGAAGTTTTATCCCTTTCTTCTTAAGTTCTCTCTCCAATATTTCTGATATCTCGGGTTCCTCCGTGGAGATTGCCCGTGGCAGTATTTCAAGCATTGTTACCTCTGTCCCGAGTTCTCTAAATATGGATGCAAATTCACAACCTATTACTCCGGCGCCAATGATGATCAGACTTTTTGGAACAGATTTTATTGTCACCGCATCATCACTTGAGAGGATGTGCTCACCATCGAAAGGGAACAGGGGCAACTGGGCCGGCTTGGAACCGGTGGCTATTATTATTTTGTCAGATCCCACTATTTCAGTGGAGCCATCTTTTCTTTCAACCTCTATCTTTTCCGGCGTCAGAATCATACCTTTTCCTTCAATAAGGCTTATTCCCCAACTCTTGAATAAAGAACGGATTCCCCTAATCTGCGTTGAAACGACCTTATTTTTACGTTCCATGATCTTGGAGAGATTGGGTATGACCTGACCCGAGACCTCTATCCCATATTCTTCGGCGTTTCTAAACTTATGTAAGAGTTCCGTTGTAGCTAAGATTGTTTTTGTGGGAATGCAACCCCAGTTAAGACATGTGCCGCCAACTTCTTCCTTTTCGATGACGGTTACTTCTGCGCCTATCTGAGCAGCTTTAATAGCAGCAACATATCCTCCCGGACCGGCACCGAGGATGGTCAATTTCATTTTGCTTCCTCTTCGATGAATTTCTCATATTCAGAGGCATCCATCAAATCATCAAGTTCTGATGCATCCTGCATTTCGAAGACTGTTATCCATCCCTTGCCATAGGGGTCTTCGTTTATTATCTCTGGAGAATCCGAAAGTTCCTCGTTTACCTCTATAACCCTGCCGCTCACAGGTGAGATTATGGAAGAGGTGGCTTTCGTTGATTCGATTTCACCGATCTCGCTGTTTATCTCGACAGTCGTATCCACTTCAGGTAGATCAATGTAGACGATATCGCCAAGGGCTTCCTGAGCATAATTGGTTATTCCGACTGTCGCCCTCTTGTTCGATACCTTGACCCATGTGTGTTCTTTATGGTACTTGAGATCGTCTGGATACATTCTTCTCCTCCTCCTTTACAAGGTTTCTAAGGCTTTGATTTCTTATCATAGATTTTCTTCTTTGTCAAGGAAGCAATAGAACCATAATCCACCATCAAACTGAGGCAACCGGCGGCTGAAGACAATTTTTGATAAGTTTATGGCTTTAATTTCGGAGATCGCACTTTAAACGTGATGGAGAACGGCGTCCCAATTCATCAATTCTG
>JBFMEC010000128.1:0-6897 GCA_040753575.1 Nitrospirota bacterium
CCAATGCAAGCCGACCATTTTTGTGAATTATTCTGCCGTTTGGCTTGTAATTAAGTTTTACATATGCGTTTCTTAACGGAAGAAGTACATCGGACTTGTTAACGTCTTTTGGCAAGTATATGCCTCCTTTACTTAAATCTTCCAGATATACATTGTTCCAGAGATTGACCAAAAATAATGACCAATCGTAACGGACAAATTCCTCGATAAGACCTTCTTCCAGGCTTAATTCCAAACTTGACACGAGTTCACGAAATTTAGCGTATACCTGTTCGGGAATTTTATAAGATATTTCATCCGGCTCTTTCCCTGTGTTTCTCATGAGAATTAATTCTTCTCTGTAGCTGTCTTCAGGAATATCCACGCTGCAGAAAAAATCCAATTCCTGAAGGACTGTTAGTACGTCCTTCTGTCCCCCTGCCTCTCTGTAGCACCTGTTTATGGTTTTTAACGTATTCCTGAAAATTTCGCCAATAGAGCAGACGCTTATCTTCTGTTGTGCGAAGTCCATATCCGGTCCCGTTATGGAGAAATTCATTTGCCTGATTTCCTGATCAATCAGTCTTTCGATAAGGCCTTCAACCTCTTCATCCTCCAGGTCCGGGCTGCTCATCAAAGTATTAATTAATTCTTTCTGTTGCAGAATTATTTTTCTGTGTAATAAATTGTTATGAGAAGGTCCCAAGAACTCCATGTAAAGCTCATTTCTTGAGGAGCCGACAAAAAATATAGCCTCGATTATCTCTTTTTTGCTCAACCACCTGGTGGAATAATTGAGAGCATAATACCAATGAGGCCTTGTGAGGGCCTTTATCAGGCCCTCCAAAGTGCGGTCCTCAATTATGTAGCCGTATTTTTCCGGGTAATCAAATATTGGACATCCTGGATCCACAAAGAGAAATGGTTCGAACATGTAGGTCAACAATCTGTTATTCTTATGGCATAACTCATTTATGAAATCCTGTGTTCTTTTTACGGAGGCAAAATCCTGTTCGGGCAGTGCGAACAGAAAACTTAGGGACAGATTTATCCCCAGATCCATCGCCCATGAAACCTGTTGATCGATCTGTTCATTAGTATAGTGTTTACCTATCGCCTTCCTGACATTTTCGTCGGCAGACTCGGGACTAAATGCAATCGAGACTTCGCCCGATGTTACTTTTCGCCACGCTTCTAAATATTCTTTTGTTGCAGGCGAAAATAATTCCAAATATACATCAAAATACATTCCTTCCCTACTTAGACGCTCTGTCAATCTCTTCCAATATTCATCGCCGTAGAGTCTGATATCTCCAAATAACGAAAAACTAAGCACCCCTTGATGGACAGACTGTCTAATATTCTCAACGACTTGTTCTACCTGCATAACTCCTGCATTGCTCCTGTGGAAGTATTTTCGGTAGAAATATTTGCTGCCTCCACAGAAGGGACAATTCCGTCCGCAGCCATGTACAAGAGGGATCATGCAGTTAGCCATATATCCACAATCCAGCTTTGAAAAGTCCCGGTTAGGTTCTATAAGTTCATCACCGGAACCTCTGATATAAACAAGGCTGTCTTTTCTTGGTCGCCCGATCTTCGTTGAAGCTACATCACTGTTTTCTCTATATGAAATGTTAGGAATGTTTCTGTATTTGTGTCTGTTCAAAAGCTTATCCACTATTTCCTCTATGATCCCGTCAACTTCACCTAATACCACCAGATCGACAAATTCAAACTTCTTCAGAATTTCCTCATGATAATAAGTGGAGGTGAGACCTCCGAACAGCACCAAACTATCCGGGTGATATTTTTTCACCATCCTGGCCAACTCAACAGCACCAGGTGAATGTGCTGCCCAATGAAGCCCTATAGCGTAAATTCCGGATCTCAGGTCTTTTATGAAATTCTCAATGGAACCATAGTCGGTTACTCCCCTGTTCCGCAAATCCAGCAGCATTTTACCAACATTGAATATCTTTGTCTTGTATCCCTTCCGGCGCAAATTATGGGCCATCGAAATCATGCCCACCGGCTCATGTCCCAGAATATCTGTAGAGCCCACCAGAGCCCCAAAAATTCCTGATAAAGGGTATTTTAATTTGATAAAACTCGATGGTGGATGAAGAAAGACAATATCAAAACATTGTTTTGCCGAGGGCCACGAGTCTCTATCAGTTACCATGAGTCTCCATCGAGTCTCTTATATTTTATTAGACCTCTCCCCTCTTTTCCCGCCTTAACCAGAAACTGGATGATCGAGAATTCCGGCACTTCTTCCCGCGGAATATTCTGCAATGCGAGGTCCTGGATGTTGAAATTGAAATACGAATGCAACGGAGACAGTTTAAGGTCTTCAGGCTTAATCTCAGGGAAACTTTTAATGTCATAAATAAAGAGTCCTGCCGACCGGAACAATCTCCTGATCTCCCTGAGCGTGAAAAACCTCAGGTGCGTGACATCGAGAATGCCGGAAGGCGTGTAAGTCCATCGTCCGTAGAGAAGGGAAGCGAGAACGGAATTGTGCCTGATATTCGGAATGCTGGCAAGGATTTTTCCGTCACTCTTCAGATATTTTTTATGTTTTCTGAGCACTTCACAGGGGTTTTCGAAATGTTCCAGCACATCGCCGTAGAGGATATAATCGAGGCTCTCTTCTTCTACATCGAGTTCCCGTAATTCGATCTTTTCAATGTTCGCCTTTATGGCTTTATCAACAACGGCAGATGCCCTCTGTATGGATTCTTCATCGATATCTATCCCTGCAGTTTCGCACTGCGGATAACGTTCTTTTATCGCCCTGCAGGTTGCGCCGACCCCGCATCCTATTTCGAGGATTGCCTCCGGCGGCCTGTCCATCATTTCGATCAGGTCCAATCGGGGGTTCTCGAAATAATTTTCAGGCCTAGGTAGGTGCAGGGGAGAGGTGTAAGAGTCATTCAAACTCTGCTTTTTGAGAAGAATAAAAGCGCGGTTTGAATACAGTTCTGTGACACTTTCGGCCGGAACATTTTTCAGGATAAAATTATTGCCCTGCAATGTGTAAACACGACCCGTCTGCACCGAGGGACGTTCCCCTAAAGACTCATCTGGAATATAATGGACATCGATAATCTCATATCCGGCATGCAGGGCATGCATCGAGAGTTCGACAGGCGTAAAAAACCTTATATGATCGAAGGGAAGAATCCCATCATCCGAATATGTGAAGTATCCGTTGATAATTGAAGAAAAAATATTTATGTTCCGCATGTTGGCGAACTCGATGAGGACTCTCCCATCCGGTTTTACGTACGGATGAATGTCCTTCAACCATGCCCACGGGTCATACAACGTTTCGAGAGAATTTTTAAAAACAATATAGTCAAAGGAGTCCTTCTCAAGACCGAGGGAATGAATGGAATCGCTTCTTAGGTCGAGGCAGAAGATTGAATCTTCATTTTTTCCCCCTCCCTTGAGGGGAGGGGATGGAGGGGAGGGTGATCTCTCTTCAACAAAAACCAATATCGAGTCGCCCTTTCTTTTCATCACCTCATCCATGTCGAGGTTCCTCAAAGAATTTATGAACAGACTCCTATTGTTCCTAAAATCAATGGCATCAAGAATGAAATTATCCCTTGCTCTCCTTTGTCCAGCACCGATATCAACGATTCTCTCCTTTACCGGGTTGGACAGTGTTTCTTCAGCTATTTCGCAGATGAGGTCGATAACCCTTTTTGTGGCCTTCCCGTCGGATTTGTAGTTAAAGTATTCAACAGATTTCGGTATCAGTTTTTTCATCTCATTAATTGCATCTTCGTCATAGAGATAGGTCTTGAGGTTCGGATAAATATCTTCAGACCGGGAAACCCATTTGATAGCGAGACCTTTATAAAAGTTTTCATCGGAAATATCCTGAAGGTCAATGAGCAATACAGGCTTGTTAAAAATGAGGGCTTCAATAATAATTGATGACTTAAAACCGGTATAAATATCCGATATAAACAATAGTTCATGCAAATGACTCTCAAAGATGCGATAATTTTTTACGCCTGCTTCATCGGCGAGCTGTTTGTAATAAGCTGATTTCCCATATTCTGTCGGATGCAGTTTAATCGCTAACTGTAAAGTCGGTTTCTCTTGCTGAAGCTTACTGAAGGCTTTCAGAAATTCTTTAATGGTAGTTTCCTGAATGTTCCTGAAGCTGCCGATGGTGAATGGGCCGGTCCATGTTGAGCCGAAGAAGACGATCTTTGATTGAGGGTCGAAACCTAATTCCTGACAGAGTTTTTCTTTGTCGTATGAAATGCTCCCATCTAAAAACTTATCCTTCTCGGGATCGCCGGTCAGAACAACTTTCCCACCGGAGCCACTTTGTGTCTGTAAGAAATCCAGATGGTGCTGGCCAAATGCTGCAACTTTATCTGTGTAGATTTCAGATTCAAAATGTCCAACTTTAAAAGTTAAAAAGCCTCCATGCATTACCTGCAAAACCTTGAGGCCATACTTCTGTGCTATGCGGGTAATTGTTTTCGTATCATTGATCACATCGGTCCAGACGAGAACGAGGCAGAGGTTTTTCTGGTAGTAAAGATTCTTGAAGGCCTCGATCAAAAGAATGCTTGCCGAAGTCTGGTCGCGGAAAAGCGCATCGAGATCGTATCTGATGAGGTCAAAATAATTTCGCCCGCTGATAGCAAATCCATTCTGAAATCCTTGTTTCTTCAGTAACTCTTCCCAATGAGGCAGGATATTTGATATGGCCTTTGTTGCATTCATGATCACATCGTGGCTGATATAGCTCGACAGGCTATCACAGGCGAGAAGGCGCTTCCTGAACTCTTCTTCGAGAGGATCGGTCAGGATAAGATCGAACTTGTCGAGGGAATGAAGCTCTTTCACCAGATCGAAATTGTTCGGCCGCATTAAAATGAGAATGGCAGGTTTCACCAGATCTCCTTCTCTTTTAGTGATATCGCGGCGAAGATGATTCTTTTTATGTCATAATCCATAAGTTCACCCAGATTTATGCCGTCGTAGATAGCAAATTTCCTGAAATCCTCATTCTCAAACCATGTACGGGATTTCTCTACAACATGGGTATCAATGTAGCAGTCCCTGCAGAACTCACTCTGCAGATATTCGAACCTGCAACTTCTGCAGATCGACTTTTCATGAGGGTTGATTATGAAATCTTCCATATTTAGTATCCATCCATAAATTATACTTTGAACAGTCTGTCATTCCCTGGTCAAGCCAGGGAATCCACCCTTCGACAAGCTCAGGGTGACATGGTGAGCCTGTCGAACCATGGATTGTCCGGTCAGGCCGGACAATGACGAAATAATACTTTATGGACAGCCTATTTATATAATAGGATTCGAGGATTCAAGGGGTCAAGGGGTCGAGTATCAGTCAATCAGATCCCAATGTAATGGGGTGCCTTTTTTGATATTGACTTTAGCTTTTTTGCCAAGCACATCGTTCAGATACCTTGGATGTAAACCGAACGCCGGCCTTATTGACCTGACATTCTCTTCGGTGAACAATTCTCCGGCTTTCACATCCTTAACTACAAAGAGAGAACGGGAAAACTCTCTGCCTTTCTTCATCTTCTCCGTTAGTTCATAACTTACCTCACCCACTGCCTTTTCAACCTCTCTTACTGCATTTACCATTGCCTTGAATTCTTCGGGTTCAAGGGAGAATGCAGCATCAGGGCCGCTGAGCTTTCTATCAAGAATGAAGTGTTTCTCTATTATTTTTGCTCCGAGAGCGACAGCGGCAATGGGAACAGAAATACCTAAGGTATGATCAGAGAGTCCTACCACTGTTCTGAATGTTTCAGTCAAATTCAGAATCGTTTTCAAATTAACTTCTTCCAAAGGGGTAGGGTAGGCCGATGTGCACTTCAAAAGGGCTATCTGATCATTGCCCATCTTCTTGCAAGCTTTTACAGCTTCCTCTATATCTAAAAGAGTTGCTATTCCGGTGGAAATGATGACCGGCTTGCCTTTAGATGCAATGTATTCTATAAGCGGTATGTCGGTAATCTCGAATGATGCAATCTTGTATGCAGGGACATCCATCTTTTCAAGGAAATCCACTGCGGATTTATCAAAAGGCGAAGAAAAACAGATAAGCCCTAAGTCTTCTGCTATTTCTTTGAGCTTCGGCTGCCATTCCCAGGGAGTATAAGCCTCTTGATAAAGCTGGTACAAAGTCTTACCATCCCATAAAGTTCCCTGTTTTATCTGAAAGTATTCATTATCCGAATCTATTGTTATGGTGTCAGGAGTATAGGTCTGAAGCTTTACCGCATCAGCACCTGATTCTTTCATAGCCTTTATCGTTTCCACTGCAAAGTCAAACTTCTGCCGATGGTTGGCAGATAGTTCAGCAACGATGAAGACTGGGGAGTCCTCTCCTACTGAATGTTTTCCGATCGTGAACGAGTTCATTTTTCTGTATCCCCGAAATAATCCTGAATCTATTTCAATTTGGCTGTCTGAGAGACTATTCTTACAACGAATTTTGCATCCCGGATAGCGTCTTGAGCATCTTTAGCATCGTATTCTTCCGTCGGGATGAAATCTTCATCTCCATAAAAGGCAAGCTCTCTTTCTTTTCTCAACCTCTTGGAGATTCTAGTTATCTTCGGCAGTTCTTTTACCAATTTCGGAGGAAGCAATGCCTTATTTTCTTTAAGCACAGAACTTACATCATGCCATTTTGGAGGCTCTATTCCTATATATCTTAAAATACCTTTCAGGGCGAGTTCCACAATCTCCTGCGCTTCTCTCACAACGTCGGAGTAGGCTCCTTTGGCAAACAACAGATCCAATATATCAACCCTGTCATTTGCCTTCTTAATATAACTCTGAGCGAGAGAGATGTTTGTCATATCTCGAAAACTTCACCGGGTTTTATATCGGGCTT
>JBFMEC010000129.1:0-3068 GCA_040753575.1 Nitrospirota bacterium
CTTTGCACGATAGGAGGGTTTCTATGACATTATCCCAGGAAAGATTAAGTTCACATAATCTCTTATAGCCCGACTCTCCCATGGCCTTCGAACCTTTTTTGTCCGCATACAGATGATCCATTGCCTTTGCAATATCTTTCGGATCTGGCGGAACTACAAAACCATCAATATCATTGGTGACAAATTCCAGGGGTCCGCCTGAATTCGTTGCGGTAATAACAGGTTTTCTGGAGTAAAAGGCCTCCAGTGTGATATAGCCATAATCTTCATCATAGGGTATAAATAAAACACCGAGACAATTAGAGTAAAGTTGGATCTTTTCCTCATCGGACATATCCGTTATGATCTTCACCCTGTCAAACAACTTGTTATCTTCAATAATCTTCTTGAGGATCTGAAGATTATATTCGCTGTCAGGTCTTCCCGCGAGAAGTAACCTTACATTCGTTTTCGTGTACTTCATGCTCTCAACCGCCAGTTCCTGTCTCTTCAGGGTACTTATCCTGCTTGGATAGAATATATAATCTCCAGAATCATGACATATAAATTTTTCAGGGTCATGAAGTGGTGGATATAAAGGGATGGAATCGATGTTATTAAATTTCTTAAGTCGGTTGGATACATTCTTGGATATAGTAAATATCTTCTTAGCCTCTGGAAGAAAATTATTATCAGCATTTATTATGGTACTTCTGATCTGAAGGCCTCCCTTTGAATCCGGTATATCCTGGAATATCGTTCCCCAGAGGTCATAGGCAGGCCTGTGTTGATGCAGAACCCATAATACCTTATTGGAATGTTTGATAAAATAGGCTGGAAACTTAAGACCTATTAATAGGTCTATTTGATGACCACATGATTCAGTCAGATCAAAGAGCCTGCAGGCTAAAATGTGTTCGGGTATCCTTTCAGGCGGATACCATTTGAAGGGTATCCTGACAAGCTCTACTTTATGGCCATGAGAGGTCAATGCCACATGTAAATCATCGGCTAAATTTTCAGCACCACCACTGACAAATGGAACCTGTGCATTTGCAATAACAATTTTCATTCAACTCTTACTGGCACCGTTGCTGTTTTTGATCCCCTGTCTTTGAACCAGGACACCCTTTCCTGCACCATATCGAACTCAAGCATATATTCCCCCGGATTGCCGGGAGCAGCAACAGTGGCATTGAGATCAATATCATTGTCAGGTTTAATATCATAGGGCAGGGGTGTTCTGAGGCCATCTCTTATTAGAATCTTTCCCTCTTTATCAAGCCAGCGATAGGAGAGGTTGATCTGATAGGTTTTGTCCGGTTGTCCCCTGGCAGGCCAGGTATGGGTGCTGACGTTCTTGATCTTCACATTAACCTTTGCTGAAGATTTTATCTTTAAAACGGAAGGTGGATTTTTGATAGAGATCTCGGCCTTGAAAGCCTCCTTTGGTAGGGGTTTATCAGCTATAGAACTCTTTTGCCTTTCACAGCCGAACAGGAACAGCGTTAAAAGGAAAATTACAGTAAGCGAAGATGTGAATGAACTTATAATTTTTCTGCTCATAAGAATTGCCTCCTTTCAAGGATTATTTTTTGTTACGAATTTTTATCCATCAATTGCACAATTTTTGATGAGAGAGTCCATAAATGACCTACTGGCATACATTTGAAGCCGAGTATTATATCGGTTAAAGTTCACTAAAAGTTAATTCCTTGTTGTCATTCTCCGGCTTGACCCCCGTATCAAGTACAGGGCAGGCTCCGAATCCAGTCATCCTGAGCCTGTCGAAGGATCTGGATTACCCGATCAAGAGGCTGTGTCGCAATTACCCGAAACGTAGATTTGTCATTCTGAACCCTTCGCCTGTCATTCTGAGCATAGCGAAGAATCTCGCCGTTCTGCTCAGGGTAAACTCCGTGAAGAATCTCATGGAATCAATGTCTTATAAGGTTGAGATTCTTCGGCTTAAGCCTCAGAATGACATTGCGACACAGTCTCCAAGTCGGGCAATGACGATTATTGAATAATATCTTATACAACGTTAAGGTTTATTTCCAGGCAATGACCGCGTAGTCCTGATCGCCGAACAATAAATCGTTTAACAATTGTGTATTATAATTACCACCTCTTAATTTAAGGTCTTCGGGAACCGGGGAAGAGGATTTAATCTCGATGTTTCTGAATCCTGCGGTATCAGCCAGAAATTTCAAAGTCTCCGGAGCTATAGGCCTTACGTGACTTAAATCCATCCAGAAATGCCTCATTGCAATGACACTATAGGGATTTACAGTTTCAAGTATGATTATTCCTTTATTTTTAATCTTATAAAAGCAGGATTTAATTAATTCCTGCAGATATTCAACAGGTAAATGTTCCACGACCTGGAAGGCAGTAATCCCGATCAGGCTATTATCTGGCACGGCATTGAGGAACTCAAGGGCATCTCCTTTATGGGCGTCAAACCCCATGTTCGTACAGATTTCTACCATGCCTTCATTTGTATCAATGCCTTTTGCGGGGATTCCATTTTCTGCCATGAGCTCAAGAAATTCTCCTCTTCCACATCCAATGTCGAGAAGGAAATTCCCCTTTGTATCTTCCTTGGCCATTGCAACATATTTTACATACTGGCGTTGCCTTTCTTTGATGTCTTCCCTTGAACCCCTGTACTTATTTTCGAAGGAGAGATACCTCATTTCATTTAGGCTGATCTTTGGCAGATCTTTTACCAGTTCTTCACTTTTGATAGCCCCGTATTTTTTAAGCTCCTGGTTAATGATGCTTAACTTCCGGTCTAAATAGGCATTTTCTCTTTTATAAGTTTTTAGTATTTCTGTGATTTCCTTTGTTTCATCCTTCAGAACCTTCAGGGACTTCTCGAAGGATGTTCGGAAATTATCAATAATTTCCCTGTCCATCTCGTGTAGATGTCTGATGTTACCCCTGAGTTCATTTATCGTTTCAAATATTCTTTCGGCTGTAGCATTCAAGGAGCCCTGATAATTTTCTATCTTTTCCAGTGATAGGGTAGCCAGGCCCCTGATCTCTTCATCGCTACGATTAAGACCCTCTGTTTTTTCCAGTGC
>JBFMEC010000129.1:3168-6896 GCA_040753575.1 Nitrospirota bacterium
TTTCAAATATTCTTTCGGCTGTAGCATTCAAGGAGCCCTGATAATTTTCTATCTTTTCCAGTGATAGGGTAGCCAGGCCCCTGATCTCTTCATCGCTACGATTAAGACCCTCTGTTTTTTCCAGTGCAAGGGTGGCCAAACCCCGAATCTCATCTTCGTTATTGTAAAGGCTGTTGATTTTCTCAAGTGCAAGGTTCGCAAGGTTCAATGATTTCTCAAGGGAGGTTCCGAGATTGTCGATGACTTCTTTATCCATTTCATGTAGATGCCTGACGTTATTCCTGAGCTTATTCACCGTGTCAAATATTCTTTCGGTAGTATCATTCAAGGAGCCCTGATAATTTTCTATCTTTTCCAGTGCTAAAGTGGCCATACCCCTGATGTCATCATCATTGTGGTAAAGGCTGTTTCTGCTATTCTCGATTAATCTCAGCAATTCACTGTTTATCCGGTTTTGCCACCATGGAGAAAAGCCCACCATTCCATAGACGGCCTTCTTGATTTTTCCCATGATACCTTCTTTTTCGATCATCGTAAGATAAGCTTTATAATTCAATATTCTGTAAATATTAGTTGTGTCAGTCACTGAATTGTCAGGTACAGGTGGAACTAAAGAAGGTGCCATCGTTTGTTTTCTGACAAGTCTGAAATAGACCCTTTCAGAGAGATGTCTCAAAACAGGAATCTTTTTAATTAAGGAGGCGAATCTTAAACCATACCTCCAGAGAGCGGACTCAAGTGGACCCAGACTATTCTTTGTGGCTGGAGTCGCCATTACTTGAGAAGGGACAGGTATCTCCTCTTTACCACGCTGTCTTTTCAGGTTCTCCAATATACGTTCTTTGATCTTCTCAGTCAGATCTTCAGGCATTTAATCTTTCCCCAAATCCAGCGATAATTGGTCATAATTGGCGATAAATGTCATGGTGAGCCGTGAGCCTGTCGAACGGTCGAACCATGACATGAGTGTCACCCTTCGACACGCTCAGGGTGACATAATATCAATGGGTTCCACGCTTATCACTGGATTTGGGCTTTCATTTTAATCACACGTAAGCCTTTATAACAACATGTGTATCCCTGGCAAAGCCACCCTCTGTATTCTGAAGTTTAAATTTTGATACCTCCTCGACCCTTGAAAATCCTACCCTCAGAAGGATATCAAAGAGACACTTTACGGTAGGATGCCAGAATACGGAGATGTCCTTCCATCCTGGATATTGTTTTGCCACAAATTTACAGTAAGGTCTATCCTGAACATCTTCGTCAAGAAGGACTTCTGTAGAGATTATCGCCATCTCCTTTGTAAGGCCCCTGATGATTCTTATAACTCGGAATAGGTCAGTGAGATGTAATAAAAGGCTTCCGCACAATACCAAATCGAATTTCCCCAGATCAGGGGTTATGTTATAAATGTCTTTTTGAATAAATTCCACTTTAGAGTTCAGAATCTTCCTTACTGCAAAAAAGGCAGGTATTTCCCTGACATCGAGGGCAACGACTCTTTCTGCTCCTCTCTTTTCAGATTCAAAGGAAAAAAAGCCAGTGTTGCAGCCTATATCAAGTACGGTCTTCCCGGTCAGATCCTTTGGAAAATCAAAATAGTGCAAGTGTCCTTTCATGTCCCACTGACCTTTCAATACAAGGCCATTTCCCAGATCTATCTGGTGATAATCTCCGCCTCTTTCATTTATCTCCCGAATGATATCGATCGCTTCTGATACGGAATTTATTAACATTCTATCGATTTTATCCCTGCATCGTTACGCCAATTTTGAAAAACCTTTCTTCATCATCATATCTCTTATTTTGTCAATATGAGTTCTTTCCTCCGTGAACATTTGAAGAAATGCTTCGTTATCAGCAGGTGATAAATTAGCTATTAACTGGTTTATAAAGATCTCGAACATGGTCTCCTCGAGTTTCAAAGCTATCTTCAGGGCATCTTCAAGGGAAAGGAGGTCGAACTTAATGTGGTCATTTATGTTTTTAACAAACTCTCGAGTCCTGTCATAAAGTGGCATTGATAATGGCAGATCTTTTGTCTGCATCTCGTCAAATTTTCCCTGATCAGCAGTTTCAATTAAAAAGGATACATGCCTCTTTTCATCTTTAAAAAGGGCTTCCCAGAAATCTTTTTCTTCGGGAAACAATTGCATGAAATCACTGTAAATAGAGGCAACAGCCTTCTCCAGAAAAAGACAACAATTTACTAATTGATATATCTCCATAACAATGCATTCAAATTATAAAACAAATTAAAAGGGATCAACAAATAATCTAGTGCAGTGCGTCATAAGTCCCTTCACTTTAATTGTCATTCCGGGCTTGACCCGGAATCCAGTCTTTTTTGCCTTTCTGGATTCCTGCTTTCGCAGGAATGACGGTTTTTGATACTACAAATATGTAAAGAAAAAGCGTTGGACGCATTACACTTGTTAATTACAGAGGAATCTATCTGATTCTAAGGATATTGAAACTTCACAGGCAGGACTATCCTCTATCTTATGCCGGTGTCTATGTTGATATTAATGTGCGTCGTTTTTCCGGCTTCAAGCTTTATAAGATTGGGTACTTCGGTGGTCTTTGAGACAGAGTTAAATTGCTTTGAATATATGATATACCTCCCCAGGGGCAATCTTATTTTAAAAATCCCGTCTCTGTCAGTGAGTGTTCTGGCAAATATTGTCTTTCCGTCTTCTTTATATATTAGCACCTCATAGTTAGGGTAGGGGCCGTCACAGGGGGGAACTCTCATTCTGTCGGGCGGACAGGGGACACCGGTGAAGGTCACAGTACCGGTCAGTAAACCATCTTCTTTTGACCTGCTGTCGATAGGATGTCCCTGGGTGATGCATCCAGCTATCAGAAATAGTAATAGAACTATTATTTTATCTCTCAAGCAGAACATGAATATCTCTTAGCGAAAAGTAAGGGGGCTGGCTGCCGCCAGCCCCCTTGAGACTTAATTCAGTATCCAGCGGTTCAGAGACTTATTGTCTCGCTCTCGTCCGAAGATGACATACTTGGGTAGTGAAGTACCGCTTGCATTCAGTACCCAACCTGTAGCTGTCCATTGTAAGCCTGCCGGGAAGTGAGGACGAACCCTGTGGTAGTCGCCCCATTTATTGTCGCTCGGGCCTGCAGAGCCAGAACTGACAACCCAATATCCTTCCCAGCCAGGAGGGGCACCATTCACATCATCATTAATCAACACGCTATGGTTGGGATAGCCACCATTTGGTACATGGGTTAATGATACCCCAAGGTCACCCCGGGCATTGGGGGCACCGGCGGCATATATCCACGCCCAAGATGCGTTCCAGATATAGGGCCTGGCGAGATAAGTACGATCTCTCTCCTTAAAAACAGCGGAATTTACATAAGGCATTGCAAAACCGCCACCCTCCTGCACATTCCAGAAGAAGCCAAGAACTGGTTCCCCTGGGTATCCATCCCAGTTTGATATCCAGCCGGAAAGAATCCTGTCATCCAGTCTCGCACAGGGGTTATAACCCTCAGCAGTGGGGCAGAGAGCTGAACCACGGGGCGTCGAAGTCCAGGCAGGTATAGTTACGTCATTCCAATAGATAGTTCCACTGTCCTCCTGCCACCTGTAAATTCTCATTGAGGAGGTGGTATTATGTGATGCCCAATACATGGTATCCTTTGCTCCCTGAACGGGTGTGAAATTGAAACGATCAGTCACAGGGAAATAGGAGTAACCG
>JBFMEC010000130.1:0-6727 GCA_040753575.1 Nitrospirota bacterium
TCCTGCCAAGGGCAGGCAAAAAACAAAAAGCCGATAGTTCTATGATTCGCAGAGCAGATGACCATCGACTTCTTCGTTGCCTAATTAAGATATTTGCTTACCTATGTATTACTTCTTCGTTGGTTTATGACTTGTGGACAGTAATATTCATTTGAAAGGTGTGTGAAACCAGAAAAGTACGATATTATTAGGTAAAATAAGAGAGGAACAAATTTATCAAATGATAAAAAAGGCTGAGCATGCTTATATCGAAAGAGTTGAAGGAATCCAGGGTGGACGGCCTGTTATAAAAGGCACCCGGACCCCTGTTAGAAGTATTGTTATCTACCATAGAATGGGTTTTATACCTGAAGAAATTCAGATAAAACTCCCACATCTTAACCTTGCCCAGATTTATGATGCCCTGTCTTATTACTATGACTTCAAAGATGAAATAGATCAGGATATTGATTCAGATTCTGAAGAGAAGATAAAACAAGAGTTTGGTCCGTGAGGATCAAGCTCTATCTCGATGAAGATGTTGATATTTCTCTTTCTATAGCCCTCAAACAAAAGGGCATCAATGTTCTTACTACCCAGGAAACTGGACATAAGAGATTAAGCGATTCTGAACAGCTCGAATTCGCTGCGAATAACAAAAGAGCAATTTTGACCCACAACAAGAGAGATTTCCTATTGCTTCATAAAAAATATCTACTTGAGGGCAAAGAACATTACGGTATAATCCTGTCAGATCAGAGACCAATTCGTGAGATGCTCCGAGGGTTAAGCAGACTTGTCTTTTCTTTGACTGCTGAACAGATGAAAAATCGCAAAGAGTTTTTAAGCAATTGGTTATAAAATGCAAAAGACAAGATCTGACCTTTCTGACGATGTCAGATAACGTGCTAACTTCTTCATCAAAGTCATACCGTAGGCACCGTTCATTGGGTGCGGACAACACCTACAACTATTGCGTCAGAGTGTGAGATAAAGATTGACGATTATCAGTAGTAATGTTGAATTAAGAAAAAAAGGCAGCCAGATCGTCAGGTTATTCTTTGTCTACTTTTATAGTCCAAGAGCTTAGAGATTGTTGATATCGAGACAAAATAATCAGTAACGCGCATTAAGATGCAGGAATGGGCGCATACATTCTTTTTTCAATCTATTGAGCCCTTGCAATGTTTTAATAAAAGGAGTAATCTTACAATTAAGAAAAGGGATTGCGACTCCCAGGACAGGATTAATCCTGAGGACCAAACACTGAGATAGGGAGCAGGAGTTAGATGTGGTGAGCAAGCCTCCAGCAGCGAGGAGGAAGCCTAAAGCATCTACCGAAACTCCGACTTAAACAAAAGAACTCAGTCAGGGTTCCTGGACCTGGGACCGCAAATTGTTTAAGAGCCATTAGAAGGGTAAATGGTCATCCTGATACTTTCATTAATATAGGCAAATATATCGGGGAAGAACATTATCACTTCACATTTTATTTTCAGGACAAGGAGCAACCTTCTTGGAAAAGGTCATAAACTTCTCTTTATTTATACTTAGCAGACTGAACTATTAAAATTCTGTTTTTGGCATTATTCAGTTTAATCTAATATTTCAAGAACACACCGCTTTTCGAGTTTAGCGCCGGCAGCACTCAGTATTGTTCTCATTGCTCGCGCTATATTTCCCTGCCTTCCGATAACCTTTCCAATATCACTTGCAGCAACATGCAATTCAAAAATAGCGGTTCTTTCTCCGTCTGCCTCGGCTACTACAACTTCTTCCGGCTTATCTACCAGAGACTTCGCCATTAGTTCAATAAGTGCTTTCATATCCACCTCCATAAATATTCGGGCTATTTTTTCCAGACCCAAAATTTTCAAAAGTTTCTTCACGACAATCTGTAGGTTTATCCAAATGTTAAGTGTGTTTCTTAAATCTTAGAGCATGGTTGTCTCAAACACCATTATTATTTTTTAACGAATTGAATTTTTCAATGTATTGTAATACCGTCCACACGAAAGCAGAATGGCTCCATGTAAGCGGTGAAACAGAGAGGGGGGAACTGTCTACAGGATGCACCTGCTCTGCAAGCACACCGGAAGGAAGAGCATTCCTTCCACACCATTCAAGGTAAGGAAGTGCCTCGTGAAGTTCCTGTAGACCTTCGGCCCGGGCTATAAAATACTCTCCTAACCAGAGCGTTGAGATAAACCAGGGATTGCCCGGAATATTTGGTGGGCTATCATTTGGACGATGATAAACATCATTCTGGTATCGGGCACAGCCTTCAACAGGGGTTTTGAGCCATAGTTTCCTATGTATTGCCTCCATTGTTTCAACCATCCGTGGATCTCTGGGAGGTAATGCTCCCAGAATTGTAAGTCCCAAAAGACTGACATCGATCACTTCATCGAGTTCATAGCCCTTATCTTTTTTGTAACCGGAGCGGGCATACCTCTTCAGACCAGTGTGGTACAGATGCTCGATAAGCCCTTCCTTCATTTGTTTGGCCACTTTGTCATATTTCTCTGCCAAGGGAGCATCTTGAAAGAGTCTTGCAAAATTCGCTGCTGCCCTGAGGCCAGCAATTACTGCTGCGACAGTAAAGGAGTGTACTCCGAAACGCTCTTCCCAGAGATCATAGCAGGGGATGGGCAGTTTAGTCTCAGGATCGCGGTTGGCTACCAAAAAGTCAGCAGACTTCTTAATAAGCTCATCATAGAGCGGTCTGATGAATTCTATGTCTTTCGAACTCTCAAAGTGTATCCAGAGCGCCCAGAGAATCAAAGCAGTTGAGTCCTCCTGTATTGGGAGCACTGCATTTCCATCCACTAACCATGGATGCCAGTTGCTTGCCAGTGATCCATCAGGATTGTAATGCTGGTAAAGATATCCTTCCTCTGATAGAACACGGGCACAAAAGTCGAAAAATTTCATGCACACATGCGTGTAACCGGCCTTTGCCAATGCAGCGGCTACAAAGGCCCCATCGCGGCCCCACATGTAAGAATATGTATCCTTTCCAAAACGGACTATATCCGAGTCATTAGCTGCAATGATCGCTCCCCTGTTGTCTATCTGTGTTCTCAAAATGAGAAGGCTACGGTGGAAAATGTCAGTGACAGATTTGGGCAGATCTCCGAAGGATCTGGATTCTTTTTTGACCCATGCATCCCAGTAATTCGACGTCCTTTTGATCAGTTCTGTCGGCGTCTTCTCTATCACTTCATGGTTGAGTTGGGCCACCTCATGGTAAAGCGTGCCTGCTGCAACCCAGTAAAAAGCTTCTGCTTTCCCGCGGGAGGGCAATTGCAGCCATATTCCGATTGTAGAGTCAGCAGAGCCCCAGGAAATTGGGTTCCCGCTAAGTTCGCCGTCCTCAGCATCTTTCCAGGTTCCTTCCCTTCCCGGCACCTCCTTGTCTCCGCAGGCGTAGTAACCCACGCCATACTTTTCGGCCGTAGAACAACCAATGAGAAAGTACCGATTGACTTTGTAGTGTATGATGGAACGGCTTCGTGGATCAAAATAAGCCGTGTCTCCGATATCATTGCCATAAAGATGAAAGTCGTGACTGAAAAATAGCCTCACTTGACGCTCCTTCTCCTCTAGATTTGTCACCTCGATCTTTTTTATATATACGTTCAAGTCTATATCGACCACGTCAGAGCAGAACAGTTCCAACCCCAAAGCCTCGTTTTTCAGAAAGACATTAGTCACGAGGCTGTTATCATGATATCTTAAGTCCTTTTTCCATTCTGGGCCCATCCAGGAGCATTGTCCATCTACCCACACTCCAAACCTAAATGGGTTCCCCTTTGAATGGTTTTCCTGGCCTATAAAAGGGAAATATACATCCCTGATCTGATAATCGGAATCAAAATTAAAAAGAAGATTGCCATTGCTTACTGGAATGTCTTTGGGCATGTTTTCTTAAATGGATATCCTTGCATCGTGGAGGGGTTTCGAAAGATAGCTGGTTGACAAGCTGCTGTAGCCACTTAATATTTTATGATCGTTGACTGTCTGTTGATATAACGCTGAATATTTATGGGCCATATTTGTTATAGAGAAATGATTCTGTACCTGTCTCCGGCATTCACGAGGATCGATAGAATCGATGTGGTCAACTGCCTCAATCATATCATTCATAAAATCTACCACGAACCCTGTTTTTCCGTCCAGCATTATTTCCGGAACTGCACCTTTATTGAATGCAATAACTGGCGTACCGCATGCCATTGACTCGATCAGGACAAGCCCAAATGGCTCACCCCATTGTATAGGGAATAAAGTGGATCGAGCATGCCGGTACCATTGCTTGTTATGCTCGCTGCTGATTTCTCCGATGTAGATAATCTGTTTGTCACAGTCCAATAACGGCTTTATTACCCTGTCATAATAGTCATTATCAACTGGGTATTTACCTACTTCAACAAACAGGTCTATAGAATTCTTCAAGCCTGCGAAAAACTCCCTGTCTGCGATCTTATTCTGGACACAACCTGCAATGATAAGTTTAGAACCTGTCTTCTTTGCAAGTTCTATGGCCTTATCTTGTCCCTTGTCACGGGTTATCCTGCCGATAGTGAATAAATAGCTTCCTTTGTCCGGCTTCTCTTTAACAGGGTATTTTTCAACCTCAATTCCGTGGTAAACAACATTCGCTGTGTTTACCAAGTCATTATACTGTCTTTTTTGATATTCGCTTATCGAAGCGAAATACACCAAGGGAGATGACATAGGATTACACCAGCGCTGGTAAGCTCCTTCCAATGAGCTTTCTTTGGCGGGCACGTGAAGAGTCATCACAATTGGTACATGCATGCTGAATGCAACGTCATACATGAACTCGACCGCATCTGCATCATGCATGTGTATGACGTCAATATCGCCCATCCTTGCCCTACACAATGCCCTTGAAAGATGCATATTCGTGGTTTTACGCTGTTTCGGGGTGTCATCGCTACAATACTCACCGATGCTGTGATCAACAGTCACATAATGTTCCCCTGAGACTCTGGAATCACCTGAACAGGCAACGATAGACCTGTGACCTAAAGAATGGAGTCCTTTATCAATATTATAGATGACTGTTTCTATGGGACCATACCCAAGGTCTGACCTGATCGGCTGGTTAAGTGTTGCAACATGCAGAACGGTCAGTTTTTCGTGTTTTGTCTTTACTGACATAGTTCTCCTTCTCTATTAAATGGTAAATTTCTTCAGAGATGCCTGGAGGTTGATGATCAGGTATGACTGAATGATAAGATTTATTAGACGGTTTATAGTAATACAAAAATATACAAATTACAACTATATCCTTGAAACCTAAGATGACATGTCAAATTTTGAACGTGTTGACTTTAGGAATGAATCAATATCTTGGCAGTAACAGAAAATATGAGATTTGTCAGTTAATGCAAATATAAGGTTAAAGATTTCCATCGAAAGTGAGTACAAAAAGCCGATTGTCAATGCATACATGGCATAGTAAAGTAAAATGTTGAGCCTTTTCCAATCTCCGACTCCACCCAGATGCGTCCACCATGCCGTTCAATAATTTTTTTGCAGATTGCCAGGCCTATGCCGGTTCCAGGATAGTCTGTGCTGCCATGCAGGCGCTGGAACATTCCAAATATTCGCTCTGAGTCCTTTGGGTCCATTCCAATACCATTATCCCGAATGGAGAAGACCCATTCATCTCCTTTTCGTTCAGCCGAGATATGAATCCTCGGTGCCTCCTCGCCGCGAAACTTGATGGCATTGTCAATCAAGTTCTGAAACAAACTAATCATTTGCGGGGTATCGATCATTACTGTTGGAAGTTCATCATATGTTACTACTGCATTTCGCTCCTCGATAGCTGCTTGCAGATTGCCAAGTGCCTTTTCCACAACACCTGAGCAATCAGTAGGTTTGAATTTTTTCTCCTTCGCTCCAATCTGCGAATATTCTAACAAGTCTTTAATAAGCATCTGCATCCTCTTAACACCGCTACCGATATACTCAATAAACTCATCATTAGCATCAAGTTTGCCCTTGTAACGCCGTGCCAGCAACTTCACAAAGCCCTCAATTGATTGTAGAGGCTTCTTCAAATCATGAGAAGCTACGTAGGCAAAATCTTTTAAATCAGCATTGGAACGTACCAACTCCTCTGATAATTTCTTTAATTCCTTCTCACTCCGCTTGCGTTCTGTGATATCTTCAATGGCAAGAAGGACCATCTGCGTACCGATGTCTCTCCGATAGATACGGCGGGCATTGAGCAGCATTATTTTGTGACCGATGATTGGGAAATTATGCTCAACTTCGAAGTTATCGAACTTGGTGTTTTTTGGAAGAATGTCCTTAAGCAATGTCCGAAGCCAAGGAATGTTCCATTGTCGATCTCCAAGGTCAAAGATGAGATTTCCTAAAGTTTCATCAGGTGTCACTTTGAAGGTGTTATAGAAGCTACGGTTGGCTAAGAGTACCTTCAGGTCTACATCCAGTACTACCAGAGGCTCACGCACTGTTTGTACAATGCTCTCAGCATATCTAAGCGCTTCCCGAACTGCAACCTCCACATGCTTGCGCTCGGTCTCTGATTTTTGCAACTTACTAATTCGTTGGCGCAATCTAACCAGTTCATCTATAAGCTGCTTTTTTGTTTTATTTTCATCTTTCATATTTCAGCCTGTGGACCTATTGATTATCAATAGAACTATGCACTATTTTAGCAAATTTAGTTTTTAAGGATTTCTTT
>JBFMEC010000131.1:0-6701 GCA_040753575.1 Nitrospirota bacterium
TCTTTCCCATGAACATTATAGTGCCATCTTTCCTTACTGTCCTCTTAAGATGAATGGAGAATATCATATCGAGGTCTGTTGAAGGATCCATCAGTCTCAATTTTCCTCTCCCATTGTTTATTGCTTCTTCCCATCTCTTAGTGGGAATCTCTTTTGTCTCATCATGAACCCTCTGTTCATTGTAGTAGCTAACAAGGTCATCTAATATCTTCTGGGCTTCTAAGCAATTTTTCACTTTGTGCTTTTCACAAAGATAGGGAAGTCTTCTCTGGAAATAATCAAAGACCTTCTCTACCTTCCCCTTTGCCTGCGCCTGTCTTTTCCCTGTATACACCAGCCCTATGCCGAGGCTGCTCAGTGCCCTCCTGAATTGTATCTCACCTTCGTCTTCACGGAGCTTGTATCTAACATGAACACCGGTATGTAAAACAAACCTGAATATAGAATGGTTATCCAGATAGTATGCAAAGGGTATCCCGTATTTGATCACTGTCTCCTTTACAGTTTGAAGATGTTCAAAGGAGGTTTCCACTTCAACAATCCTTGCACCTACTATCATCCTTGAGTAATCATCCTTGGTTATAATCAAATACTGTTTCTTGCCTGTCGATGGAAGCCACAGGTGATTGGATGAGTCGTGCTGAAATAATGCACCAGGACCAGAGGTCTCAAACCTCGTATATACCTTACCTTTTTCTGAAGGCAGGGCATGATAATAACCATTCTTTAAGGCATAAAGGCGAATGCTGTTTCTGCTGAAATGCCGATTGAATCTCTTTTCTGCCTCTTCTGCCAAGAATGCAAAGTTGAACTTTCCCCTGAAGGTATCTGCCTCCTGCCGGATGTATCTGAGTTCTTTATCTAACCATTCCTTCACTTTTGGGGATATTACATGGAAGGCACTCCCGGCCCTCTGCCATAGACTGAAAGGCTTCTTTTTATTGCTCTTTAGCCATCTCTTCCTCAGCTGGTGAAGACGGCTCCTCCTTATCCCTAAAAGATCCATCGCTTCCTTCTCAGATATCTTGTGGCTATTGAATACCCCTAAAACTTCCTTAACAAACTCCCCTGGTAACCTCTTATGTATCCTCTCCTTCATCTTGAGGACATTGTCTATCAGAAAATTCTCAAAGAGCAATATAGACTTGTATCTCAGGAAAGACAACGCATGGAATCTGTTGATTTGCAGAGGTTTTTTTATCATATCTCGGCTTGTATCTTATGAGGCTTGAAAAGTAAAAGATGTCTTTCTTGCCTTAATATCAATGGCTTTCAAAATTATCTCGGCTTGTATCTTACGCAGGAGTATCAACTTTTTCTCAATATGATCAAGGGCTTTCCTGAATATCTCGGCTTGTATCTCATCCGAACTAAGATATCCTTTCTCTGCCTTTCTCCTCTGCCTCCATTGCCTTTGATAACCAGGATCCTTCTGCCTCCATTCCTTCACATACTCATACCTGCCATGCCAGTATCCAGGATTATTCTTGCTGAAGGCCCGATTGTTCTCTCTCTTCCTGAGTCTCTGACAAGCGGTTGAACATGCCTTCTGACGATTACCTACCCTTGGATCAGGAATAAATAATTTGCCGCAGTAATGGCATTTATTCTTTGCCATCTTAAATCACCACCTTTTAAAGATCTAAGATGGCTTAACTTTAACTGGAGGGAATTTCTAAAGAGGTCCTCTTATGTCCAATTATGATTTTTACCAATAGTACATAAATGATATTTCCGTAACACGAAAAAAATTTTTCTTGACAGGAAGAATAAATTTCCATTTTAATAGAAACAGTTTTCCACGAGAAGAGGGGTATCGTACTTATAATGTCTCGTTGATGATTCCAAGGGGGAAATACGTGGAATCGGTCTTGCATAGACAGACAGATTTTCTAATCTTATCAGTAAGAAATACAGAAACCAACAAGAGGCTTGCATTGCAAGCCTTTTATATTTTTTTATAAATGGGGAGGAAAGAAAATGAATAGTACTTATCTAAAACTGATTGCTTTAATGGGGTTAGTAACTTTGATATTACTTTCAATTTCAGGATGTGCAGGCACCATGCAAGCGATAGAACACAGAGAAATGTCTCTATCCGCAAAAATGTCAGATACGATATTTCTGGATCCCGAGACTTTGATGAAAAATAGAAATATCTTTGTTCGTGTGACCAATACCTCGGATTTTCAGGAAATAGATTTTGGCGAGGTAATGAAAGGCAAGCTTGCCGCCAAAGGTTACTCTATAACCAATAACCCGTCTCAAGCAGGATATATCATCCAAGCCAATCTCCTTTATTTAGGAGAAGAAAAGAAAGGATTGACAGCTGATGGCATGCTTGCAGGAGGTTTTGGCGGCGCTTTGGCAGGCTCCGCTATGGGAGGCGACTGGAAAGGAAGTGTGGCAGGCGGGTTAGCTGGAGCAGTAATTGGCAGTGTCGTCGGTGGAGTCGTCGGGTCTATGATACACGTCGATACTTATTTAGGAGCGATAGATGTTCAAGTAAAAGAAATCGTGGAAGGCGGTGTCACAGGCACAATGCAGACAGATGCAAAACAGGGGTCTGCAACTTATCTGACAACTCAAAGGGATGTTAAGTCATCACATCAAGAATATAGAACCCGTATAGTCGTTCAGGCTACACAAACCAATATCAATCGGCAAGAGGCTTGCAAGTGTATCACTGACAGGTTGGCTACACAGATAGCAGGGATGTTTTAGCGAGGTCAAGCGTAAAAGATCGATCAATTCTTCAGAGTTACAACCTTATTAAAGGCAAATAGATTTCCTCAATGTGGGCAAGGATTGTTCGGTAGTAGTTAAAGAGAGCTGGATGGTAAGGATATGAAGCGAGAAGAAAGAAAAGATAAGGAGAGAAAGATTGCGATTTGGGTTCTGACAGCTTTAGTATTATTTATTTGCTTATTAAGCTATATCATTTTTCCTTATAATACATTAAGCGCGACCTTCCACTGGCCAGTTGATAATCCAAACCCAATGAGTAATGGTTATGCCACATTTAATGCAATTGGTAATAACAAGTATCATACTGGCTTCGATCTGACTTCCTCAACAGGCAGCCTTATTGTGCGAGCAGCAGCCTCCGGGAGTGCCATTATGGGGGACAGCGACCATTAAAATTAGAAGTCATACGTCATACACGGCATACGGTCCAGTATTTAATCTTGACATGAAGTTAAAAAATTCGCGGTCAAATTCCTTTGATTAGTTAAATGATTTAAACACGGATAAGATCTAATTTGCAGTCATTTCAGTATTATGCCTGCATAGCCGACAACATAATCGTAATCTCCACTCACCTCGGCCGAAGTAGAATATTTTACGAGCCTCGCAGACCGCGCATCCAGTGCCTTAGCTGCATAGAGCATTGTTGTAGTCGGCAAATAACCACACATGGATATGCCCTCTTTCTTGACAATTTCATAGAGGCCCTCGGGCGAAAGAGAGAGAATCCGATCAATGGCTCTCATATCTTTCTGACGTGCAACCCGGTCTGTTACATAATGGCACATATCAGAGCTTGCCACAATGACAACTGGATAGCCCGCCTTTTTGACAGCCTTTGCGATGCCCTCTCCAAGTATCCTGCATTCCTCACTTGTAGCTGAGATCATCACGATGGGCACAATCTTGGGTTTCTTCAAAAAATATGCTATGAAAGGAAGCTGGACCTCCAGGGAATGTTCAAATATATGTGCCTTGTCATCTTTGGTGACAACGGGCACGTTCAGAGAAATGAAATGGGAAATCTTTTCATCTATCTCGAAAATTCCCGTTGGTATTTCCCATTCACCAGAATGCATCAAGGATATCTGCGGGCCAAGGCCTGTATGATTAGGACCCAGGAGTACAAAGGTTTCCGGAAAATTTATTCTCGAATAAACGGCACCGGCAACAGAACCCGAATAAACCAACCCTGCGTGGGGAGAAACTATGGCGATCACACTTTCTTTTTTTGCATTTCTGTCTATATATTGGTCTACCTGCTGAGTCAATTTAGATGTAGTAGCATAATAAAACTGCCCCGCAACAGCCGGTAATCTTCTCAAAATGCCTCCCCTTCCTCAAAGGGCTTATGATATTCTCTATCGGATCTGTTTAAAAACCTTGTACACTCTGAAATAAATGATAGATGAACTGTGACACCGGCAGGTCCGTTTCTCTGTTTGGCTATATCCACCTCTGCCTTACCCTTATTGGCTGGATTATCTTTATTATAGATTTCATCTCTATAAAGGAAAAGTATAACATCGGCATCCTGTTCAATGGCTCCGGACTCTCTCAGGTCAGCCAGCATGGGTTTCGGAGGCCTGCGCTGCTCAACACTTCTATTAAGCTGGCTAACCGCAATAACAGGAATGTTTAATTCCTTTGCCAGTGACTTTAATGACCGTGATATCTCTGATATTTCCTGTTCACGTCTTTCGAAACTTCCTCTTCCCCTCATGAGCTGAAGGTAGTCCACGATCACAAGGCTCAGTCCATGCTCCATTTTTAAACGTCTTGCCTTTGCCCTTAGCTCAAGGACATTGATACTCGAGGAGTCATCAATAAAAATAAGCGCATCCGTAAGATTACTTGCCGCACTTGTTAATTTATGCCAGTCCTCTTTTTTTATAAATCCTTTTCTGATACTGTTTGAGTTCACCATGGCCTCGGAACTGAGTATCCTAAATGCAAGTTGTTGTTTTGACATCTCAAGGCTAAATATGGCAACAGGTTCTTTTAATTCAACGCCGACATGTTGGGCAATATTAAGGGCAAATGCCGTCTTACCCATGGAAGGCCTTCCGCCGACAATGATGAGATCCCCTCCCTGAAAACCGGTCGTCAGTTCATCAAGATCCCTGAAGCCCGAAGGAACGCCTGTTATCGTCTCTTTCTTATCATAGAGATGTTCGATCATCTCGAAACTATCCTTGATAACATCCTTTAAGGTCACAAATGAAGTCCTGATCCGTTTATCCGAGATGTCAAAAATTGACTTCTCTGCATAGTCAACGAGTTCATCAGCATCAAGATTGTCCTCATAGACCTTACTCGAAATCTCCATTGTTGATTTCAGAAGACCTCTCATCAGGGCCTTTTCCCTGACTATCTTTGAATGATATTTCACGTTTGCAGCAGTTGGAACAATATTCACTAAAGACGAGATATAAGGGATTCCCCCGACTGCATCCAATTCATCTCTTCTTTTAAGGAAGTCTGTCAGAGTGACAAGGTCTATGGGTTCACTCCTGTCGAAAAGTCCTATCATGGAATTAAATATCTTTCTATGTGACTGCTTGTAAAAATCTTCGGGGTCTAGAATCTCCAATGCCTTTGGCAATGCATCATTATCAAGAAGTATGGCACCCAAGACAGACTGTTCTGCTTCCATGTTCTGAGGTGGTAGTCTGTCCAGTTGGATATCAGTCTCTTTCATTCCTCTACTACCTGTATCCTGAGTTCTGCTGATAGCTCTGGATGTACCTTTATATTTACTGTGTATGAGCCGAGCCTTTTTATAGGCTCATCAAGGGAAATCTTCTTTTTGTCAATATCGAGTCCTTCTTTCTTAAGGGCTTCGGCGATATCCATGGCAGTTACAGAGCCAAATAATTTTCCTTCTTCTCCGACCTTTTCTTTAATAACAAGCTCCATTGAAGATATTTTATTCGCAAGTTCCCGGGACAAATTTTTAAGCCTTTTAGCCCTTTCCTGAATAATCCTCTTCTCATTTTCCAAGAATTTTATATTTCTCGTGTTAGCCACAATAGCAAGCCCCCTGGGTACCAGATAATTCCTTGCATACCCGTCAGCCACATTGACAATCTCACCCATCTTTCCCACATTTTTGACATCTTCTCTAAGAATAACCTTCATTTCGGTCTCCTCTGGGCCAAAAATTTTTAATAGTATAACATGACTCGATTTACTAAGGGGATAATGCAAAGCCTCATAAAATTTTGAAGGGGACAGGTATGAAGGTAATAACAAATATTACGAAGGCAAGCCATCCTATAAATCTTCTTCTTGGATCCAGAGGAATATCCCACCTCAGTACAGGTGGATGTCTCAGGCCAAGAATCAATAATAAGACAGCCCAGATGAGCCAACCCTCCCATAACAGAAGACCGAGAAGTATCAATATCGGTACCAGTGTATTTGAAAGGTGAATATGTCTTTCACCTAAGAGGGCATAGGCAATATGTCCACCATCGAGTTGCCCCACCGGTATGAGGTTCAGAGATGTTACAAATAGCCCTATCCATCCCGCAAAGGCAACAGGATGAATTAGTATATCATGAGAATCAGGCGTGACGCCCAGGACTGCCTTAGAGAGAAAAGAAAAAAGTAACGAGCTTCCAAAATAGATAGCACCTTCTTTTACCTTAATAGAAACTATCTCAGAAAAGGAAAGCCCGATAACGGACGCAATAACAGAAATGATAAAGCCTGCTATGGGACCTGAGGCGCCGACATCAATAAGGGCCCTCCTCGTGGCAATAGGTGATTTCATTCTAATAAACGCCCCGAATGTACCTATGATTGTCGGGGCAGGGATAAAATATGGAAGCGTGGCTTTCATGTGATGTTTTCTGGATGCATAATAATGTGATAATTCATGGCTCAGAAGGATTGTCATCAAGGTTAAAGCAAAGGGAAGTCCTTTATAGATCTTTCCTGGCTCCTTC
>JBFMEC010000132.1:0-6645 GCA_040753575.1 Nitrospirota bacterium
TAAATACCAGAATTTATCCTGGTTCTTGAAAAAACCAAAGACGTGTTTTCCGTCTGAAATCTTATCTGAGATCTCAAAATTATTTATCATCTTCTCAATTTCAAAATACTCGGAGAGTTTAGTATTAATGCCATCAGGGATTTCCTTTACCAGCCTGTGTGTTGGGAGTATAGTGAGGCCTCTGTCCAGCATGTTTGTAAGAAACATAAGTATGTAATCATAGGGCTCATCGTTGGCAGATAGCGCCCTTTTTTCTCTCATTGCCTTCTGGAATTCCAGAGCCGTTTCATATCTATGATGCCCATCCGCAATAATTATAAATTTATCTTCCATTTCTTCCTTAATAACATCTATATCCATTTTTTCGTCAACCTGCCAGAGTCTGTGAATAGCCCCCACCGAATCTGTTGCCTCTATATATGGTTTTGACTTTGTTATTTCTGTAAGAAGAGAAAACAGTTTTCCGTCCGAACTCCTATAAAGTGAAAATATTGGGCTTACGTTTGCCATGCATCTCCTGAGAAGGGTTAACCTATCCTGCTTTGGTTTAGAATACGTACATTCGTGAGGATAGATACTGCCTTGACCCAATTCCTCAAGTTTTACGAGTCCTAGAAATCCAAGTAACCTTTTTTCTTCTCCATTAATTACATAAGAAATTTCATAGGCATAGAAGGAAGGTTTCCTGCTGACTACAAGTATTTCATCCCTTATCCATGTTTCAAAATATCTTTTAGCCCTAAAATATTTATTATCAGCTTCATCGTCACCAGGCTGCTCTTTGCCGAAATCTACCCTAACAATGTTGTATGGGCTTTTCCTGTATAATTCATCCTGGAATTCAGGCGTTATTATGTCGTAAGGAGGAGCTAATACCACTCCTGCGTCTACCCTGGATGTATTATAAAGGACTCCCTTGAAAGGGATTACTTTAGCCATTTTAAAGTTTCAGAAATGAAATGCGATATCTTAGCATGGCCCAAAATTAAATTCAAATTTAATGAATTGAGTTGAGAGTAGGTTATAGAAGTCAAGCGGGAGACACCGATTAAGAGGGTTCTTGATGAGCTTTCCTCTCTTGAGTATATAAAAAGGATATCTCTGAAAAGCCAGTGGTCTTAGCATTTTTTGACTTTTCATAAGGACCCGGAGATTGTAAAATAGATCAAAATAATTTGAGGAGGTAAAGTATGGCAAAGGCTAAGAAAGCAAAGCAATTGGATTTTGCAATGACGAACAGGATTGGTCTGCTCTCAGAAGTTACCGCAGCAATTGCAGGAGCAAAGGTCAATATCAATGCCATCTGTGCATACGGAGTGGAAGGTAAGGCATACTTTATGATATGCACTGACAGCAATGCAAAGGCCAAGAAAGCTCTCGCTCCTCTGGGAGTTGAAATTCGGGAAGAAGATGTTATTTTTGTAGAACTGCCTAATAAAGTGGGGGAACTTCAGAAGGTCGCAAAAAGGATTGCCGGAGCAGAGATTGATATAAATTATATGTACGGAACTGCCGGAACCGGCAAAAGCTCGATCTGCGTTTTCAAAACATCTGATGACAAAAAGGCGATTAAAACAATCAATAAGTAGAAAGATTGATTTCCTATCATGGAAGCCAGATCTTCGGTAGAGGGAAAACGTTGTTCGCATCTTGAAAAAAGGATAGTGGAGCGCATAAGCAGAGGCGTATCACTGGACAAAAGGCCCGATCTTGTCCTGTGGATATGTCACTTTCCTTTGGCTTCTCTATCAAGTATCCAGTGTTCCGTAATTACAAATAGTTTCCGCTGTCCCCATGACGGACCCTATTCTGACAATTGAAATCGAATTCCTTTAAATCTTGCAACAGATTAACTTTTTTCTATATTCTTCTACCTCTTTTTTCTTTGCCTCAAAGCCTTTTTTACCCATCATCCCATAGGTGAGATTTTTGCCTTCTTCTACACCGGGCTGGTTGAAGGGATTTACTCCATAAAGGAATCCTAAGAAGGCCGTAGCAAGTTCACAGAAGTGGAATAACTGCCCCATGTGATAAGAATCAATTCGCGGTATTGTTACAGTCATACTGGGTCTTCCAGCCTTTGCCAGGGTAAGCTCTGTGGCCTCTTCCTCTGCCTTTATAAGTTCCGATAATGAGTGACCTGAGAGATAATTGAAGCCATCAATATCTTTAAATACACGGGGGATTTTTAGATCAGTGCCGTAGTCGTTGATTCTGACAAATATAATGACCTTATCGTGGGGGCCTTCCATCCATAACTGAAGCTGTGAATGTTGGTCAGTCACACCTACAGAAGGATACGGTGTCAGTCCCTTCTCGCCCTTTCCGAGACTTTCGGCCCAGAGCTGGCAGAACCATTCAGAGAATGATTTCAGGCTATCAGCATAAGAGACCATAATGTTTATGTTTCTGTGTTTTTTTCTATCCATAATAAATAGTAGTGTTGCAAAAAGATATGCCGGGTTTTTCCACAATTCAGGTTCAGAGCACCGTTTATGGATATCTTCTGCACCTTTAAGAAGTTCCTTTGAATTAATACCCATGATCTCTGAGAGAAGAAGTCCAACAGAGCTTAAGACCGAATATCTACCAACAACCCCTGGTGGTATGTCAAGGCACCTCAGACCTTCTTCGTTAGCAATCCTCCTGAGATTTCCTCTTTCAGGGTCGGTTGTGACAATAAATCTTCTCGGAGCATTTTTCCCAAGTTTTTTTCCCATTTTATCCCATAGGATCATAAAGGATGCGGCCGTTTCAGCAGTGCTGCCGGATTTAGATATGACGTTCACCGTCGTCGTCTTTAGGTCTGTAAGAGTGAGAATCCTTTTTAGTGTCCAGGGGTCGACATTATCATAGATGAATATCTTCGGTCTTTTCTGGAAATTATGAAGGGGGCTAAGTGCCTCCAGGATTGCCCTTGGACCAAGGGCAGAGCCACCAATGCCAAGGATTAGAAAATTTTCGGATTCTGCTATAACCTCTTTGGCAATCCTTTTTATTTTGGAGGTATCCTGAGAAAGAAGATCTATGAATGCGAGTTCAGGCCAGCGCCGATCTTTAATCTGTTTGTGTGCTTCTTTGACCTTTTCCTGGAAACTTTCTACTATATTTTCGGAAAGACCTCTGACTCCAATTACCTTCTCCATCATGTTCGAAAAGTTAAGCTCTATCATAATTCACTCCTTAAATCATGATTCATGACTACTGCATCTTATATCCTGCGTCTGTATCTTGCATCTTCTTCAAAGCTCCCTTGCATATCTCAGGCCTTCTTTTAGTACAAGGATGAAGACAACAGTGAAGCCGGCAAGAATCCCGAAGATATTCACCAGCCTGTAGATAACAAGGATCGCCAGAATGAAGGCAAGGATTAGAAATCTTAGAAGACTGAAAAAGATAAGTCTTCCACTGGAGCGGTGTTTCCAGATGAGCCCTTCAACGCCCCAGGCAAGACCTTTGAGATTTGCGAGCCCCAGTATTCCTCCAATAATAATACTTAGGGGAAGTCTCTTCCACTCAATTAAGGCTGAAAGTGTTGATAAAGGGAGGAGGATAATAATTAACTGCTTATATATCCTTTTTATCAGATTCATTTTTTTGCCTGGTTGCCATTTTGACAAGCTCTCTGAAACCAGCAATGATACCGAGTATAAGGAAGATGATTGTAAACCAGGGTGATGTATGGATACCTATCCATCGATCCATAGCATAGTCAATACCATATCCCATCGCAAGCCCTACAAAGGTAGCGATTACCAGATTGAGTCCCACAGTGCTCGCATCAATGATCTGTTTGAATAATGATTTTTCCGGCATATCTTTTTAAAATTGTAGCATAGTGAGAATAAATTTGGTTTTTGATATCTCTTTCAGGAAAATGCTACGAACTGCAAATTAAGTTTAAGATGAATCACCAATAACCAAATAACAATAACCAAATAATCCTGAAGCAACAATAACCAGATTCCAAGTTCCAAATCTGTTTGGTCAATTGGTACTTGGGTATTGGAATTTTTTTATTTGTTATTTGGTGATTGGTTATTTAGCTTCTAAGAATGATTCATATGCTGCCTTTACGGTCTTTTCTATATCTTTTTCTGTATGGGCAAGCGATATGAAACCGGCCTCGAATTGCGAAGGAGCGGAATAAATTCCTTTTTTAAGCATGGCATGAAAGAACCTTGAAAATTTGGCAGTATCGCACGTCTTTGCTGTTGTGTAATTAAAGACTTCCTTTTCCGTAAAATATGTGCAAAACATTGTTCCAGCCCTGTAGAATTTTGTCTTCACGCCTGCCATCTTTGAGGCCTCTATTAACCCTTTTTCCAGGAGTGACATCATATCTTCGAGTTTTCTATATGTGCCGATCTTTGACAATATCTTAAGGGTCTCTATTCCTGCCGTCATTGCAAGAGGGTTTCCCGAGAGGGTGCCTGCCTGATAAACGGGTCCTTCCGGTGAGACCATTGACATAATTTCTTTTTTTCCTCCATAGGCACCAACAGGTAAACCGCCTCCAATAACCTTGCCAAGACAGGTCATGTCAGGATTAATATTATAATAAGCCTGTGCACCTCCATAAGATACCCTGAAGCCTGTCATCACCTCATCAAAGATAAAAACAATTCCATGTCTCATTGTCAGTTTTCTGAGCGTTTCAAGAAAACCTGGCCTTGGGAGAACACATCCGATATTACCGACAACAGGCTCGATTATTGCACATGCAATAGATCTCCATTCTCTTTTAATTATTGTTTTAAGTGCTACTATGTCGTTGAAAGGTAATATTATCGTATTCCGGGCATAAGCTCTTGGTACACCCGGGCTGTCGGGAACTCCAAAGGTAGTTGCACCTGAACCGGCCTTAACAAGCAGTCCATCCGCATGACCATGGTAACAGCCTTCAAACTTTATTATTCTGTCTCTTCCTGTGAAACCGCGAGCAACTCTTATAGCACTCATTGTTGCCTCTGTACCGGAATTAACCATTCTGACCTTATCCATCGACGGATAGGCTTTCAAAACAAGTTCTGCCAGTTCAACTTCCTGAGCTGCGGGTGCGCCGTAACTTGTGCCTTTTTCCACAGCCTTTTTGAGAGCCCTTACAATTTTCGGATGTGAATGGCCGAGTATAAGTGGTCCCCAGGAAAGAACATAATCAATGTAGCTATTGCCATCGATATCATAGATCTTCGAGCCCCTGGCCCTATCAATAAATATTGGATTTCCGCCAACTGCCCCGAATGCTCTAACCGGGCTGTTCACACCCCCCGGAATCAGTTTCAGTGCTTTTTTGTATAGATTCTGAGATTTCTTGAAGTTCATTCTCGAATAATTAATTTTAGGGGTCATTATATCATAAATTCCAATCAAAAACCTTTTACATTATGTTCCCTGTTGTGCTATAAAAGTTAAATTTAATGACAAGGAGGTCTTGATGAAGAAATTTGTCCCTTTAATAATCATAGTATTGTTCTTTGCCTGTGCAAAGAAACAGGAACAGAAAGGGGAGTACCTTGCAAAGGTTGGAAATGTGGAGATTACAAAGGCTGATTTCGAGAGTGAGTTTAAGAGCCTTCCTGATTTTGCACAAAAAATGTTTGAAGGGAATGCGGGGAAAGAAAAATTCCTCGACGAACTAATAAAGAAAGAGATTCTCTATCAGGAGGCATTAAAGAAAGGATTGGACAAAGATCCCGAATATCTGAGGAAAGTAGAGAACTTCAAGAAAATCTCACTTATAGGTTTACTCCTCGAGAAGGAGATTGAGTCAAAGGCTAAAGTTACAGATCAGGATATAAAAAATTATTATGAAAAGAACAAAGAAGATTTTACCACCGTCAGCCAGATAAGAATGAGCCACATACTCTTAAAGACAGAGGATGCTGCGAAGAAGGTATTGGAGAGATTGAGGAAAGGAGAAGATTTTGCGAAGGTTGCAAAGGAAACATCCATTGATACTGCCACTGCAAAAAATGGAGGAGATCTGGGATATCTTTCAAGAGGACAGATGCTTCCAGAGATTGAGCAAGTGGCTGTCAGGTTGAAGCCCGGCGATATTAGTGAACCCATAAAGACAAAGTCCGGATATGAAATAATAAAGGTTACCGGCAGGAAACTTGGCAAGCCTGTCGAACTCGAACAGATAAAAAGCATGATTGCGCAGCGTCTTGCAGCGGAAAAACAGAAAGAGGGGTTCGATTCATATATGGAGGCATTGAGGAAAAGCTACAAGGTGGAAATAAATAAAGAGGCTTTATCAAAAACTTCTCTTGAAAAGGAAAGGCAAGGACAGAAGGAATAAGGTTTGAGAAATTATTTTTAGTTTGACTATGAATGCTCCGGGTGATATTCTTTTTTCATGGAGAAGTTTAGAGTTCTTGATGTAACAGGTGACGTCGGTCTTAGAGTTTATGGTAGGGATATAAAAGAAGCATTCATAAATGCCGCCTCAGGTATGTACAGTCTCGTCACAAATCTGGACGAGATTAGAGAAGAAAAGACAATTAACCTATCTATCGAAAGTTTCTCGCTGGAAGGCCTATTTGTCTCCTGGCTGAATGAGCTTATATTCTATTTCGATACCTATGGCTTTATAGGGAAAAGAGTGGATATAAATGAATTTGATCTTTCAGTCTATAATCT
>JBFMEC010000133.1:0-6642 GCA_040753575.1 Nitrospirota bacterium
TTAAACCCGGATAATGTGGAGAAGGCTATTAAATGGGTCAGGCCTTATGCCGTTGATGTGAGCAGCGGAGTGGAAAGAAAAAAAGGCAAGAAGGATCATAAGAAAATGAAGTTGTTCATAGAAAGGGTGAAAGGTGTTAAGGACATAGAAATAGATTCAGGTAAAATTGTTTAATCTGAAAGGAGGTGAAAGATATGTGCAAAACCTGTGGTTGTACACTTTGCAAATGTGGGAGACTTATAGTGAATGGTGTCTGTGAAGGCTGCAGCAAACCCTATGATGATTGTACATGTGAAAAAAGATAAAATTTAGAAATCACAAGAAAGTTCATTAGCCTGACGGACTGAATTATTTCTGGAACAAACTCTGATTATAGTTTTTACATTTCCCCTTGGATTAAAATCCCCGATCACTTCTAAAAATTTTGGTTTCAATCTTTTTTCAAGTTCAGAATATATCTTATTAGTAGCCTCCTCGTGGGATATATGAATATTTCTAAAGGAGTTCAGATAAAGTTTAAGGGATTTAAGTTCAACGATCTTTTTATCCGGCATATAATTTATCGAAATCGTGGCAAAGTCCGGATATCCTGAGCGCGGACAAAGGCAGGTAAACTCGGGAAAACTTATCTTTATCTCATAGTCATGCCCGGTATAGGGATTATCCCATGTTTCCGGGTTTGCTTTTTTTATAGCTTTTTCTCCATATTTCATGTAAAAATCTAACACTCCATCTCTAAAATTGTAAAGACTCGTAAATATCATTGGGGATATTGACAAATACATTTCTTTTGGTACATTATTATTCAGTAATATTCTTCTGAACAATAAACACAACCTTCCTGGATAGGTAAAAAAACCTACTGGGCTATATAAACCCCAAAGAAATTCCAAAGAGGAGTTAACAATGGAGAATATCTCTATTTCGGAACTTAAAGAAAAAACTATTGATGAACTAACAGATGTTGCCAGAGGGCTCAAAGTAGAGGGTGCCAGTGGCATGAGAAAACAGGATCTCATATTTGCAATACTCCAGGCTCAGACAGAAAAAATAGGATACGTTTTTTCAGCAGGCGTTCTTGAAATCCTGCCAGATGGATTTGGTTTTCTGAGATCGCCAGACTATAGCTATCTGCCTGGTCCAGATGACATATATGTATCTCCATCACAGATAAGGAGATTTAATCTGAGGACGGGTGATCTTGTCTCCGGCCAGATAAGACCACCGAAGGAAACTGAGAGATATTTTGCTCTTCTCAAGGTGGAAGCGATAAACCATGAACCTCCTGAAGAGAACATAAAAAGAGCATTATTCGATAACCTCATCCCCTATTATCCCACCAAAAAGATCAATCTGGAATATGATCCTAATGACTATTCTATGAGGGTTATGGATCTCACAACACCTATTGGAATGGGGCAAAGGGGTATGATTGTTGCCGCACCGCGGACGGGAAAAACAATGCTTTTGCAATCTATAGCAAAGGCCGTTAAGAAAAACCATAAGGATATTCATCTGATAATAGTACTGATCGATGAAAGGCCTGAAGAAGTTACGGATTGGAAGAGACAGGTTCCGACAGCCGAGATAATAAGTTCAACCTTTGATGAACCTCCTCAGAGGCACTGTCAGGTCTCCGAGATTGTGATCGATAGGGCCAAACGTCTTGTCGAATGCAAAAGGAATGTTGTCATCCTCCTTGATAGCATAACAAGGCTTGCCAGGGCTTACAACGCTATTATTCCAACGAGCGGAAAGGTTCTGTCTGGTGGTCTTGATGCAAATGCACTCCAGAAACCGAAGAGGTTCTTTGGTACTGCGAGAAACATTGAGGATGGTGGAAGTCTGACTATTATAGCTACCGCCCTTGTAGATACGGGAAGCAGGATGGACGATGTCATATTCGAGGAGTTCAAAGGTACTGGAAATATGGAATTGCACCTTGATAGAAAACTTGTCGATAAAAGGATATTCCCGAGCATTGACATTAATGCCTCCGGTACAAGAAAGGAAGAGTTACTCGTCGACAAAGATGTACTCAACAAGATGTGGATATTAAGAAAAGTTCTTACTCCTCTGAGCACCGTTGAGAGCATGGAATTTCTGCTGGGTAAACTCATGGGAACAAAGAGCAACAAAGATTTTCTTGAAATGATGAACAAGTAAAATTCTTGATCCTTCCTGAATGAAAACAAACTTAGAAGACGATAATTATTGCTTTATCTGTGGAGAAAAAAATCCCTTCGGTCTTAAGCTTAGGTTTTCTCTTCATGAAGGCAGAGCGACGGTTGAATTTACTCCGGAAAAACCTCACCAGGGATATAAAGATATTGTTCATGGAGGAATAATCTCAGCACTCATCGACGAAGCTATGGTTAAGGCTCTCCTGCTACAGGGCATACCGGCTATTACAGCGGAAATTAATGTTAGATTTAAGAACCCTCTTTTGATTGGAGAAAGTGTTCTTGTCGAAGGAACAGTGATAAAGATTAATAGAAGGATTGCCGAAACCTACGGAACGGTAAGAAAATCGGATGGAACTCTTATAGCTGAGGGAAATGCGAAATTGTTGAGACAGGATTAGAGACTTACCTTAACGATATTCCTCGTTATATTGGAAAGGGGCAGCCGGATATTTAAAATCTCGTATGTTATGTTCTTTAGATCCTTTAACTCTTCCTTTACGGTTGGACCCTTACTGAGGATAAGGATACCCCCTTCTTTAACAATTTGAGAGACCTTTTTAACGAAGTCTTTGATACTAAAGAGTGCCCTCGTAACAGCTGCATCAACTGACAGAGGAGTTTCCTGATCTCTCCCAACATCTTCAATTCTCTTCTCTATTACTTCAATCTTTTTTAGACTAAGTGTTCTTACCATATGTCTTAGAAAGGCGGATTTCTTTCTCGAGGGCTCAATCAGATACATTTTAATCTCGGGCCTTATAATTTTCAGAGGAATTCCTGGAAAACCGGCTCCACTTCCAACGTCGGCAACTTTTATCTCACCTGATGGAATTGCCTTTAGATAGAGCAAAGAATCAAAAAAATGCTTGATCACAATATCTTCATCTTTTTTCAGACCCGTGAGGTTATATACCCGACTCCATTTCTTGAGTTCAATAAGGTAGGTCATAAAGTGGCTTATCAAACCTGGTTCAGGAATATAGCCAAGCTCATCTAAACCTTCTCTAAATAGTTCCTTGATATCCACCCTGTCTTTTAAATCTTTCTACTGCCACCATTAATAAAGAAATTGCAGCCGGCGTGACACCGGGGATTCTGCTTGCCTGGCCGAGATTGGCAGGTCTAACTTCCTCTAACTTACTAAGAATCTCCTTTGAAAGACCGCTAACGGAATTGTAATTAAATTTTTCGGGAATCTTCTTTTCCTCAACTTTCTTAAGCTTCTCTGCCAATTCCATCTGCCGTAAGATATAGCCATTGTATTTGACCTGTATCTCAACCTGTTTCTTAATATCGGCGGTAAGAGTTTTATCAGAAGGAGAAACTTCATCTATAAAACTATAGGTTATATCAGGCCTTTTTAAAAGTTGCTCCAGTGATTCACTCCTTTCTATTCCCTCTGCCTTTATGCGCACCCTTTTTAAGCGCTGAAGTTCTTTATCAATAAGTCTCCTTTTTTCTTGAAATCTTTGATAGATCTCTCTCTCCAGAAGTCCTATTCGATATCCTTTGTCCATCAAGCGGAGATCAGCATTGTCATGTCTGAGGAGAAGTCTATATTCTGCCCTGGAGGTGAACATCCTGTAAGGTTCATTGGTGCCCTTTGTTACAAGATCGTCAATAAGAACACCGATATATGCTTCATGTCTTCCCAGTATCAATGGTTCTTTTCCCTGAAGTTTCAGAGATGCATTTATACCTGCCATGAGCCCCTGGGCCGCAGCCTCTTCATAGCCCGATGTGCCGTTTATCTGGCCTGCTAAGAAGAGTCCCTGAATCATCTTTGTTTCAAGGCTGTATTTTAATTGAGATGGATAAACAAAGTCATATTCGATGGCATAACCGGGTCTCATAATTTCTGCCTCTTCAAGACCGGGGATAGTCCTCACGAGTTTTATCTGCACATCATAGGGAAGGCTTGTGGATATTCCGTTTGCATAATACTCCTTTGTCTCAAGCCCCTCCGGTTCAAGGAAAACTTGATGACGAGGGCGTTCTGAAAACCTTACGACCTTGTCCTCAATTGAAGGACAATACCTTGGCCCTATTCCTTTAATACGGCCACTGTAAAGAGGTGAACGGTCAAGGCTATTAAGTATTATCCTGTGGGTCTCGCTGCTGGTATATGTCATATAACACGGAAGCTGGGGATTGGCTATTTTTTCTGTACTATGCGAAAATGGTGGCGGTGGCTCGTCACCCCATTGAGGTTCTGTCTTTGAAAAATCTATTGTCTTTGCATCAAGCCTCGGAGGAGTGCCTGTCTTCAGACGTCCCATGCTCAGGCCAAGCTCTTTCAGAGAATCAGAAAGCCCTATTGATGGAAATTCACCGGCCCTTCCGGCAGGGAAGTTTTCAAGGCCGATATGTATGAGCCCCTTCAGAAATGTGCCTGTCGTAACAATTACAGCCCTTGCTTCATAAAAGATACCAAGGGTTGTCAGAATCCCCTTTACCTTTCCATCTTGCGTTATTATCCTTTCGACCGATGCCTGCTTTATATCAAGATTTTTCTGAGATTCAAGAACCCTTCTCATAAAAAGCCTGTATAAAACCCTGTCTGCCTGCGCCCGCAAAGACCAGACAGCTGGCCCTTTACTCATGTTAAGCATCCTGAATTGAATACCTGCCTTATCGGTTACTTTTGCCATCTCGCCCCCGAGGGTATCAATTTCACGAACGAGATGGCCCTTTGCAAGTCCACCGATAGCAGGATTACAGGACATCTGCGCAATTGTATCGATGTTCATTGTGAAGAGGCAGGTGTAGAAACCCATCCTTGCAGAGGCAAGGGCCGCTTCACAGCCTGCATGGCCGGCACCAATAACAATCACATCATAATCGCTGTCTTTATACATAAATTTACTATAAAAAATTCTTTCCCTTTATATCCAGATCCCACTATTTGAGACTCCCCTCTTATTGACCTCCACAAGCATAAGTTTTTAGAATATTAAAAATTAAACTGGCATCTTTAAAAGGATTTCTTGCTACACTACAAAGAGATATTTTTAGGCGGTCGATGCAACAACAACTGCCTCTATTGTTCCACAAGACATAAGGACTCAGCGCAAACTGATTTTAATTCCATAAGCACTGTTCTTAACCAGAAAGATGGAGAGAATGTTGTCATCTATGGTGGGGAACCGACCCTCAGATCTGACTTTTTCGAGATCATTCTTGGGGCTCAAAGAAATGATTATCAAAGAATCAAGTTAATAACTAATGGGAGAATCCTTTCGGACATTCAATTTCTTTTCCGAATATTTAATGCCGGCTGTTACCTTTTCGAGATGAAATTGTGGGGATCAAATCCCGACCTCCATGACTATCTTACCCAGAGCCCTGGCAGCTTCCGGGAAACCATAAAGGGATTGGAAAATTTACAGAGAATTTCTTCTGATAAGTTCATATATATCCGTATTCCCCTTTGCAAACAAAATTACGGAGATATCGAAAACACCGTTGCCATGGCACTTAATTTTGGAGTCAACCGGATCATCCTCGCTTTAGAGGATTATAATCTGGCCTTTAAACTTGCCCTGCCTCATATTAGAAATGCACTTAATATAAGCATCTTTAACCGCGTCTGGATTTTGACAGAGGGCCTTCCCTTTTGCGTCATGCAGGGTCTCGAGCAACATTTAAGCGAAATTTATACCGGCTGGCAAACCATTTATGATAGGAATTACAGGCATCATAAGAATTGCCGAAACTGTGTTTACCATGAAATATGCCCGGGGATAGAAATTAGATATTTGAAGCAATTCGGAGATAGAGAACTTTTGCCTGTGAAGTCAAGCAAATATTTCCACGATATCAAAGCTCTCTATGGGTAGAAAAAAAATTATACTCCTTTCCTTCAACTGGGCCAACCATTTTTCCCTCGCCTCGGGCTATCTCAAGGCTTATGCATTAAAGGACAGATTTGTACATGATAATGCCAGCATGGAAATCATCGACTTTGATACTGAAATACTCAATGTTCAGCAGGTAGTTTATTATCTTTTGCAGAATAAGCCGGATATTATTGGCTTTTCCTGTTATTGCTGGAACATGAACAAGGTTCTGGATACGGCAAGAATTTTTAAAACAATCTCGCCCGAAACAAAAATTATCCTTGGGGGTCCGGAAGTAGGACCGGTCGGTTCAAAATATTTGAAGGAAAACCCTTTTGTCGATGTCGTTGTCAAGGGAGAAGGTGAAGAAACCTTTGCAGAGCTACTGAAATATTATTTAGGAGAGGGCACACTAAGAGAGATAAAGGGTATCTGTTATAGGGCAAATGGAGACGTCCTGGAAAATCCCGACAGGCCGCCAATTGAAGACCTTGGTGAAATTCCCTCTCCCTATCTTGAAGGCATTTTGGTACCAAAAGACAGGGTGACCTACATCGAGACATATCGGGGTTGTATTTTTAGATGCCATTATTGTTTCGAGGGGAAAAATTTTTCCA
>JBFMEC010000134.1:0-6571 GCA_040753575.1 Nitrospirota bacterium
TGTCAAACCCTTTTCTATATTTTATTATCTTCCTCTTCTCGTTGTTTCTTGTGAGATTCTTTCGTGATTCATTGATATGAGATATTTCTATATCCTCGACAAACATCTTTTATCTTAAGATGTAAAATGAGATGAGCTTTTAGAGGATCTTGCTTACATGGTATGATAATACTAACTTTTCAAAGATGGAAATACTGAGGCAATTTAGATGGCAGGATTTGATAGACATTATATTAATGTCTATCATACTTTACCGTCTTTTACTGATAATAAAAGGCACCAGGGCAGCTCAGATGCTCATTGGACTTGGTGTTCTTCTCTTTGCATCCTTGATCTCCAGGTACCTCGAGCTTTATACCGTCGAATGGCTGATACAGAGTTTCTGGGCCCAGATAGTCATCGCTATCATCATCCTTTTCCAACCCGAGATAAGAAGGGCTCTTGCCCAGATGGGAGAAACCCCTTTTTTTCAGACACTGACCTCTGCTGAGGAGCTCAAATCCCTTGATGAGATTGTGAAGGCTACTATTGCCCTGGCAAATAAGAAAATAGGTGCACTTATCGTTATAGAAAGAGAGACAAGTTTGAAGGATTTCGTGGAGATTGGTACATCTCTGGATGCCAGGGTTTCCAAGGAATTGCTGATGAGCATATTTCATCCTACCTCTCCCATTCATGATGGAGCAGTTGTTATAAAAGGCAACAGGGTTATTGCTGCAGGATGTTTTTTGCCTATTTCGCTGGGCCCGGAGATCAGCAGGTCCTTAGGCACAAGACATCGTGCTGGCCTTGGCCTGACAGAAGAAACAGATGCAGTGGCCGTAATTGTATCGGAGGAGACCGGAATAATATCAATGGCTGTTAATGGAAAGCTGGAGACGCATCTTGATATGGGAATGTTGAGAGATGCACTCACGGATTTGTTTACTACGAAGAAGGTCCGGAAATGAGAAAGGTCTTTCTTGAGAATCTCAGTCTTAAGATTGTGGCTATCCTGCTTTCCCTTGTATTATGGTTCTTTGCGACCTCCCGGGGACAATCAGAGATTTCCCTGGACGTGCCTCTTGAGTTTAAAAACGTTCCTTCAGGTCTTGAAATTGTTAATAACACCGTGAAGTCAGTACGGCTGAATATAAAAGGCCAGGAAAGGCTTATCAAGAATATCAAGGCGGAAAATATTCGGGTCTATATTGACCTCAGTAAAGCGAAAAAAGGTGAAGGTATTTATTATATAAATAAAGATAATATAAAATTACCCTATACTGTCAATGTCACAAATATAAACCCCACTTATGTCAAGGTTTTAACAGAAGAAACAATAACCAAAACAGTGAAGGTGAAGCCTGTTATTGTGGGTACGCCTGAAAGAGGTTTTTATCTGAAGGCTGTTGAGGTTGTGCCTCAAACGGTGATAATTGAGGGAGTACAATCTGTAATAAAAAAGATCAATGTTATTAGGACAGAGCCATTTGATGTAACAGAGTCGAACGAAACACTTACGCAGGATCTGAAACTCGACCTGGCGGGGAAAAACATAAGGACCGATGTGGATGTTGTGAGGGTAAAAGTCATTATTGCTGGAGGAAAAAGATGAGACTTTTCGGAACGGATGGCATAAGAGGTACTGTGAACAGACACCCGATGACTCCTGAAACCGTTTTGAGAATAGGCATGGCCGCTGCTTATCTTCTCAGGGAGAAACATGGTAGAAATACGATCCTGATCGGAAAAGATACGAGACTATCGGGCTATATGATAGAGAGCGCCCTGACTTCGGGGATATGTTCGATGGGCATGAATGTGTCCCTTGTTGGCCCCCTGCCAACTCCGGGTATTGCCTTTCTTACAAGGACATTGCGGCTGGATGCCGGAATTGTCATATCGGCTTCGCATAATCCCTTCGAAGATAACGGCATCAAGTTTTTCTCCTCTGCCGGCTTCAAGCTTCCCGATGAACTTGAGAGAAAGATGGACGAACTTGTTCATGATGACGGCTTATTGAGAAACAGGCCGAAGGGCTCCGACATAGGTAAGGCGTACAGGTTGGATGATGCAACCGGTCGTTATATTGAATATCTTAAATCCACTCTGCCAAAGGGAATGATCTTTGAGGGAATGAAGATTGTCGTCGATTGTGCTAATGGTGCTGCTTACAAGACAACACCGTGGCTCCTAAGAGAATTAGGTGCGAAGGTCATATCAATAAATGACAGACCTGATGGTTTAAATATCAATGTAGACTGTGGTTCCTTACATACTAAGGGAATGCAAGAGGCTGTGAAATTCCATAAGGCTGACGTGGGAATTGCCCATGACGGAGATGCTGACAGGACGATTCTCAGCGATGAGAATGGTGAAGTGGTTGACGGAGATCAGATTATGGGTATGTGGGCATTGGAGATGAAAGGGAACCATATTCTTAAGAAGGATACCGTTGTAGCAACTGTAATGAGCAATATAGGTCTTGAGAGATATCTTGAAAGAAATGGCATTAAACTGATCAGGACTAAAGTTGGTGACAGATTTGTTGTAGAAGAAATGCTCGAAGAAGGGTACAATCTCGGAGGAGAGCAGTCAGGACATGTAGTCTTCCTTGATCATAATACGACGGGTGATGGTCCTCTTACGGCTATCCAGGTGCTGCATCTCATGAAAAAACGGAATTCCACCTTATCAAAACTGGCATCCGAGATAAAACTTTATCCGCAGATTTTGAAGAATGTCGAGGTGGAACATAAACATGATATTAAGACAATTCCTGAGATTGAAGAGGCCGTAAAGAAGGCGGAAGAGACACTGGCAGGAAATGGAAGGATTCTGGTGAGACCTTCTGGAACAGAGCCGAAGATCAGGGTGATGATTGAAGGTAGGGACCTCAAGCTTATAAAGAAACTTGCTGAGGATATTTCAAGGGTTATTAAAGAAAAGATGACCTGATGCAATTCTTTATCTCCTTCCTTGCAGGGATTCTTCTTTTCCATACCTTTCAATATTTTCCACTTTCTTCTGTCATTGCGATTTCCTTTTTCTCCGTGTATTTCTCCATTAAGAAAAAATTTTTTCCTATTCTTATTCTTTTCCTGGGAACAGCCTTTGCATTCGCAAGATATGAGCCAGTGAAATATCTGCCCGCTATTAAGAATAATGTCAATGTTGTGGGTGCTTTCGATTCGCCTGCCGTCATGATTGAAAGCGGGATGTTCAGGCAGACATTAAAGGCAGAGTCTGCTCTGGATACAGAGACCGGTAGGAAACTTAAAGCACTGGAAGGAAGGGAGATTGTTCTACTTTCGGATATAGAGCTTAGACCATGTACTGAATACGACCTTGACATTAAATTCTTAAAGAAAAGAGCAAGACTAAACCCCGGGGAATGGAACCAGGACAAGCTCTTTGCGAAGCTCCTTAAAATCAATAATTGGAAGCAGAGGAGGATATCTTTCAATTCGAAGATCCAGGAGTTCAGGTACAGGCTGAACAGATATATCGCTGAAAATTTCAGGGATGATTCAGGAGCATTTATAGCATCCATAACAACTGGCCAGAGGGTTAACATTGACGAAGAACTAAGAGATGCCTTCAATAGGACAGGTCTTGCCCATATCCTCAGTATTTCAGGTACCCATTTCGGCCTCTTCTCAGTACTTTTATTCTGGGTCTTCAGATTTTTAATTACAGCCTTGCCATACAGGATTTTACAGAGGATAACAATCTCTCTTACCCCATCACAGGCTGCAGCAATACTCTGCACACCCTTCATGATTGTTTATCTCGGTCTTTCGGGAGGAACTATTCCGGCAGTAAGGTCCTTTATTATGATTAGTCTTTTCCTGTTAGGGCTTGTTATTGGAAGAAGGGGATTCTGGCTCAACTCCCTTCTTTTTGCAGCCTTTGTGATAGCTCTATGGGAACCGGAGGCCATCTTCGATCTCTCCTTCCAGCTTTCATTCCTTGCTGTATTGTTCATAGGTTTTTCGTTGAATAAGGATACTGAAGAAAGGGAGAAGGGACCTGTAATAGAGAAGAAGATTTCTCAATATATAAGAAAATTTCTCGATCATCTCAAGAATATCTTACTACTCACACTGTCTGCATCTATTGGTACAGCACCTCTCGTGGCAAATCATTTCCATTATTTCTCAATTATTTCACCCCTATCAAATTTGTTCATAGCACCTCTTATAGGCTTTGTCCTCATACCCTTATCGGTGATCTCATCATTTCTATTTCTTCTGACAGGCCATTATTTGTTCACCCCGTTTGTGTCAACCCTTGCTGATTTAAGCATTTACCTTATAAGGCTGTCAGCTGAATTCCCCTTTGCCGATATAAAGATACCAGCCTTTCCTTCAATAGTAGTCCTTCTTTTCTATGGAGGATTCATCTTTTATCTTCTCCTCAATAGGAGAAGATATTTCTTGATAATCCCCTTTGTACCTTTAGCCATTTATCTTTTACTATCCTTATCTAAGGGAAAGGAAATCAATATTACTTATCTCGATGTAGGCCAGGGAGATTCCTCCGTCCTTGAGCTTCCCGATGGGAAAACCATCGTCATCGATACCGGTAGAAGCGGCCGGGAGGCCGCTTCATTCCTTAAATACAGAGGTAAGGATTCGATCGATGCCCTTATTCTTTCACATAGCCATCCCGATCATACTGGTGGATTGAGTTATTTGTTGAACAGATTTGATGTGAAAGAGATATGGGACAATGGAAGGCTTATCCTTCCGGATAATACTATCTCTGATATTAAGCACAGGAGTCTTGTTAAAGGTGATATGTTAGAAGGTACGAAGTATGCAATTTATATCCTCCATCCTTATCCAGAATTTTACACAATGTATGGAAACGATTATGATGAGGCGAATAACGACTCGCTTGTCTTAAAGATAGCAGGCAGAAAAAAAACATTTCTCTTTACGGGCGACATTGAGGAGGAGGCAGAGAAGGAAGTTTTACAGCTCGGCCGGTGGTTGAAGAGCGATGTCATAAAGGTCCCCCATCATGGAGGAAAAACATCATCCTATGAGCCTTTCTTGAAGGCAGTCTCTCCTGGCATTGCTGTGATCAGTGTTGGTAGAGACAACAGCTTTGGCCATCCCCATAAAGAGACACTGGATGCCCTAAAGGGAGCTAAAATATTCAGGACGGATATTGATGGAGCAACAAAAATAAAGGAAGCAGAGAAGGGGCTTGAAATAAAGACATATACGGATCTTCAGATTTCAAAAGCACGGTCCCTCTCTGATGAGATGAAGAATATCAGTAGACTCTTTGAGACATGGTAAAGGACAACACACCTAAACAGTCAGGTAAGCATACAATTCAGGTGTTGGCTTAGGAAGTCCCGCTACCTTCCAGGCGATGAGAGGGCTCGGAAACTCGGTATATGTGCACTCTTTTGGCTGATGTACATTTAAACAGACAGCACGAAATATCGGAAAAGCTTTGTTTTCTTTGTAGTATTCTCTCATGAACTTAATTATGTCCATCCTCTCCTTTGAGAGAGGACATGTTTTACTGATTCCCTCTTTTTCGGCCAGTGCACAGGCTACCTTTTCATTCCAGTCCCCGAAATTTATGAGATACCCTTCCTCGTCTACCTTTATCATCATACCTTCATACTCTATTATGGCCATCTTGCCCTCCTTCAAAAAGTAGTTTATTGAGTCATTGGATTCATTACTGTTTCATGACTTTCCCGGATTGCTTCAGTCATGGAAAGGGACATATTCCTGGCAAGCATCGTCATCATTAAAATGCCCTTCTGTACTTCCGGGTCTCGCATAGCAGAGAAGATATTTTTGAAACCGGGCTCAATAGGTTTTTCCACCACATGCCTCATGGTTTTTGCAACGCCATCCTGCAGCCCCTTTATCATGAAGCCCGTCTCCTTGGCTAAGACATTTTCCAGCGTGAAATCAAGGATTCCGCTCTTATCGAACCTGTTCAAGAAGCCCATAAGTTTGTTGAGGGTCCCTATATTTTCGCCGGTTCTTTGAATAAGTTCTAATACCTCTTCCTTTTCAAGGGATTCCCTGATCATATTAATGGTAGGCATTATCTCCTTTGAGATCTTCCCTATGGAGGGCGCAAAATCCTCCGCCATTCCTTTTGCGGCTTCCAGTACGTCAAGAAGGCTTAAAAAAGTGGGGATATTCTGACCAACCCTATTAATAAGTTTCAGGGTCTCATCTCTTTCGAAGGATTCTCTGATCATATTTATAGTGGGCATTATCTCCTTTGAGATCTTCCCTATTGATGGGGAAAAGTCCTCTATCATGCCCTTTACAGCTTCCATTGTATCCAGTACTGTCAGGAAAGTCGGGATATTGTCTCCCACCTTTTTCACCAGTTTGAGGGTCTCATCTCTTTCGAAGGACTCCCTGATCATATTTATGGTGGGCATTATCTCCTTTGAGATCTTTCCAATTGATGGAGTAAAGTCCTCTATCATGCCCTTTACAGCTTCCATTGTATCAAGGAGCGCAAGAAAAGTAGGCATATTGTCTCCGATTTTCTTTATCAACTGGAGCGTTTCATCTCTTTCGAAGGACTCCCTGAGCAT
>JBFMEC010000135.1:0-3891 GCA_040753575.1 Nitrospirota bacterium
GGAGACCGGCGTGGAGATTTATACTTATGTCGGGGAGATTCTCCATGCAAAGTCATATATATTCGATGATTGCTGGAGCATAATAGGTTCCACAAATCTTGATTTCCAATCTTTCCGATATAACGATGAAGGTAACGTGGGAATTCTCGATACCTCCTTTGCACAAAAGCTGTCAGAAATATTCGAGAGTGACCTGAAGAACTCAATCAAAATAGAAAGAGATGAATGGAAAAGAAGACCCTTTTCAGAAAAATTAATGGAACATTTCTTTTCGCTCTTCAGAAGAAGACTTTAGAAAGCTATGTTATGATATTGTCCTGTGAACTTAAAGTGCAAATTAATTAAGGGAGGTAATATTGAAGCAGGAAATAATAATGATGGAAAAAATAAATCTTCTCGAGAAGGAACTGGTGACGCTTACGGAGAGATTAGAAATTGTCAATAAGGCCCTGAAAGAGTTAGAGGATTTAAAGCTTGAGATAAAGGGATTAAAAATCTTTCTTGCAAGGGTACATCCCGACTTTAAGGGTCAGTTTCCAGAGATAATCAAAAAATTGTCTTAAACAATTGGCTTACAGATGCCTCGATATGGGCCCCTTCTGCTCCACGAGATCATATTCAAACTTCTGAGGCTTTCTCCCGAAACAGGTGCCCATGCTTTCAAAGACGGCTATCTCCTTGAGGTCCACCTCTCTCCGTTTGATCACTTCCTCCGTTCGTTGATAATAAATCTTCTGGCCGACTACGTCGACAACAGTATTCCCGACCCTTCCCTCTAATAAAAGGCAGACAGATGCAGCACCTGCCTTGTAACCGAAGTTCACGTCAAAGGCGGAAGTATGTCCAGAACGAACGAGGTGGCTCGGAATTATCTCTCTCACCTCTGGTATCTCGTAAACGCCGGGTGCATACATGCCGGTTTCTTTCATAAAGGCTGTCACGTCCTGATCATTCTTTAACCTCTTCTCAAGTTGTTGCCGCACATATTTCCCGGCACCGGCAAGTTTCCTGTGGCCGAAGGCATCCGGCAGGATAGATTCATCATAAAGCAGTTCACCGGTAGCCGTTTTGATGCCCTCTGAAACAACGATGACATATGTGCCGGCCTTCACATCGCTTCTTTCTATCCTGGCAAAAAAGGTTGTCTTCATATGCTCATAGACGACATCAAAATCAACGGGTATTTCCGGTATGAGAATGCAATCAGCCTCGGCCCCTATACCTCCCCGTAAGGCCGTATGTCCCACATATCTACCGAACACTTCTACAACAATGATACGATTATGGCTCAAGCCGGTAGTCTTCAGATCCCGTGTAAAAACTGCTATTCTGTTGATAGCTGAATCACCACCAATGCTGTAAGACTGAAGATCAAGGTCCATCGTCTTTGGGACATGAACGCAGGGAATACCTTTAGACAGAAGATCTACGACTACGCTTCCCGTATCGTCCCCACCGCTTATTACAAGGGCGTCTATCTTAAATTTCTTAAGACCTTCCTTTATCCTTTCATATTTATTGGGATCTGTTATTTTACCGATCCTGACCCTTGAATGACCTGCTTCGGATCCTGCGAGAGACGCCTCTATACGGCTTACCCTTTCGGCATCGAGCACAACAACTTCATCGAGATCCGCAAGGTTATAAAGACCTGCATAGCCATGAGGTACAACAACAGACTCAATCCCCAGGGAATATGCCTCTCTTGCAACACCTTTGATTACAGCATTGAGACCACCACAATCCCCTCCACTTGTGATGACGCCGATCCTTTTAATATCGGGCATGATTTCCTCCTTCAAGTTTTTGTTCCAAAATTCAATCTAGAGTTTTAAACCAAAAAGAGTTCGATTAACTTCCTTCTTAACAACCACGGGTTTCACATTTCTTCTAACGATATCTGCTGTATTTTTCACCATTAATTTCTCAAAGAGCAGACCAAATTTAGCCTCTAATTCTTTCATTATGGGTTCTTTCATATCGGAGGGCAGATCCCACCATTTCTTCTTCAAAGGGCCGAAGCCTTTCTTTCTTGTACTGTAGATGAACTGCTCCTCCGTCTGCCCCTCTTTCCATTCCTTAGCAAACTCCCCCTTTATGAAATCATAGACTTCTTTTCTGAATTCTTCAGGAAGGTACTTGCTATCATACATTATATTCTGGAATCCTGTAGCAAGATGAACTTCTGATGTACCTGTTTCAGGAAACATATGGAAGGCCTCCTCGGGAAGAGTTGACGCTCCGTGCTGAACACACCCTGAAAGCCCGTATTCCTTTCTTGCAATATCCGATAACACTCTCAGTGTTTCAAAATCTATCTTCACCATGGCGAGGCTTCCATCGGGAAGAACTACGCCACCATGGGTTGTACCTGTTTGTACGCTGATTTTGCTCAATCCCTTCTCCTTCTTGTATGTTTCTTTTTGGCCATCAAGATAGGCCCTCAATTCTTCCGGTGTACTGTTTTTACCGCCTATTTCGCCGATCTCGCCTCCGATAGATATTTCAATGCCCTTCGGTTGCAGTTGCCTGACATATTCTGACAGCTCTGCGGTCTTTTCGAAATTTGGTCTCTGCTGCTCTTTTGTGGTAGGTTTTTCAAGGTCAACAAGAGTGGATGAATCGATGTCAATATTATAAAACTCAGCATCTATAGCCTCGGCTATGAGTCCCTTTACATAGTTTGTCTCGGCAGATGGATCACTCAAATAATTCTTCCTCACAAGCTGGAAGTGGTCTCCCTGAATAAAGAGGGGCCCTTCAAATTCCTCTTTTATCGCAGATGCAAGAACAACAGATGCATATTCAAGGGGCCTCTGTTTTGTATATCCTATCTCGGACCTTGCAATCTCAAAGATGAGGGCACCAACATCCATCTCCTTTGCCTTTCTGAATATTACCTTTGCTGTATCGTAAGTGAGCCCTCTGATATTTATGGCGGGTACTGTAAATCCTGGATATTGCCTGCCCATCTCTTCATAAAGGCTCTGGATGGAGGAAGGAATGGCTCCGCAGGACTTTGCAATCTCCTTGATGAGAATGAAGAGGGCCTTCTTTTTTTCTTCATCAGGTTCGAAAACGGCATCATAAATAAGGCTATCAATAATGTTCCTTATGCCCTTTATATCTTTTACAAAAACTGAACCGTCTTTGATTTCAATATAATCCTTTAACTCCTTTACAGACATAAGAACCTCCTTCGGAAAAGTTTTGAAATTTATATATTAATGATGAGTACTAACTCAACAGAACATATAAATAATACATTAAAATGATTTACTGTGGAATTTATTTTTCAATTCTTGGTAAGAAACTTTCTTCTCGCAGGCCCATCTCCAGTCGCAATCTCCACAGTAGGATTCGGACCATTCCCTGAATATTTCGGGAAGTCCTTTCTCTATCTCATCCCATTTTATCTTTCTTCCCGGAGAAAGTTTAAGAAGGTTCAAGGCCTTTTTATCCATCTCTCTTATTTCTTCCTCGGCGTCTTCATCAAAGAGACATTTCCCTGATTTAAGATAGGGACATTTTTTGCAGATGTCGTCAGGTCCTTCACGGATTTCAATTACTTCCTCTTTCGCCATTCTCAGGACAACCTTGAGATTTTCTGTGAAATCCCTGCTATAGCCTTCGCCAGAGAAGAAATGGAGGCATATAAGATGATGCCCCCTCAATCTTATGATCTCTGATTTACCCTTTTTCATGACTTAATATTTAAAATTTAACATATTGCACCGGGTTTCTTATCACGGAAGAGGAGTTGCTCACGAACTATATCTTTATTGATAAAAGGCGTTACCAGACCTTTTTCAATGACTTTAGTCCCTTCAGGTAATCCTCATATTCCAGATTTATTTCGACACCGTGTTCTTTGAATATATCCAGCATCTT
>JBFMEC010000135.1:3991-6486 GCA_040753575.1 Nitrospirota bacterium
CATCTTCTCTTTCCTTCTCAGCAAGCTCTGCCAGAAAACGATAATCTTTGTCATTAGGTCTTTTATTATGTTAGGGACAGCGACCGTTTATAATGATTTAAAAAGTGAAATTACTAGTCTATGTGAGGAATATCTATCATACACTATTGCCGTATGGGATCCTCATCATGTTACTGGGACAAATAAATGGTCGCTGTTCCCCATCCCAGTTCATTGTTGAGCTTTCTCACTATGCCCTTGAACCCTCAAATTTCAAAATATAAAGGTTTGATATGTTTCTGAAGTGTTTATCATTTGATGTTGCCAGGGATGTACCTCTTAGCAATGCTGATGCAGCTATGAGTGCATCAACAGTTCTCAATCCATCAGTTAAGGAATGTTTTTCGAGTAGGACTATTGCCTTTTCAGAGATCCTCTCATCAGGATGTATTACAACAGAGAAGTTCTCTTTTATAAATTCTTTTACGATTTTTAACTCCTTTTTATTAAGACATCCCTGAATGAGTTCCATTACACAGAGAGATGATACCCCTCTGTCTCTATACGGGATTTTTTCTAAAAGGTCTCTCGCATCCTGATTTCCCCTGAAATACCAGATAAGTACATCTGTATCGAAGATTACCTTTGGTATCTCTCTTTCCTCCGTTCATTAACCCATTCTTTTACGTCTCTTAAATCCTCTCTCTTTTTCCAGAAACCAAAACCGATAGGGTTGAACCTTTTCTCAATCTTTCTCAAAGGCTTCAAAACGGCTATGGATTTTCCTCTCATTGTGATGATTACCTCATTGCCTTTTTGGACACTTTCAAGGATTGCAGATGCTTTATTCCTGAGTTCTTTTGCAGTTGCTGTTTTCATCTTTTATCCTTTGAAGTATATATTTTAAAATATACACTTTATTATTTCCGGTGTCAAGATATGGTTTCGGCGAATGGTAGAACCCAAGCTAAATGCCAGTGTCAAAATACAAATGCCAGTACGAACAAGATTGAGGCTAAACTATCCTTCTACTTTTTTGGACACAAAGACCACGTTACAGTGTATTTGATTTTCATCGAGATCCTGGTTATTTGACCACACGATTTCTGTTGAGAAACCAACAGAATCCAAATATTCTAAAAGATCGTATCCGAAATTCGTATAAACCAAGCCATCGCGTACTCCGTCACCATGAAAGACCTTCGGAAGGATATATATATCCTTGTCGCCTTCTATTTGCACCCTTCTTATACTCTTTGAATCTTTGTAATACGGGATGGTGAAAATATGGTAGCCCGATGGTCTTAAGACACGATACACTTCCTTAAAGGCAAGCCACGGGTCTCTTACATGTTCAAATACATCTTGACTTATTACCATATCAAAAGACTTCTCGGTGAAACTGAGATTCTGCAAGTCCTCGCATCTTGTGCCTTTTTCTGAAGAGCCGGGTTTCACATCAGAAAAGAATTCGGAACATATATACCCATCTAAACCTTTTAGGATACTGTTGATAGATCCCGATGCCTGTGCCTCATATATTTTAAGGTACGGATAATGTGTAACGAGTTCTGTAAGTGATGAAATGTTTTTCCCACCGACAGCCTTGCACAAAACCTTAGCAAGATGTCTATTTCTTGAATTAGATCCACAATTCTTACATATAAAAGTTTCTCTGAGGTTTTCTCCTGACTTTGTGAAAAAAGTCTGCTCTCCACATACCGTACAAAGACCGGCATAGATTGCATTGTCTCTATCTTGTGTCATTATATTGATACCCTGGAGCCTCTCTTTAATTTTCTTTTTTACAACTCCCGGTACATAATTTTCCCTGACATGCACAATAGAATTATGTGATAATTTCTTCCATAAGTCTTCATTTAAATAAATTTCAACCACTTTTCTGGCGAACTCCTCTGGATTATCTGCGATCAATACATTCTCTCCATTTTTTAAATCCATTCCTTCTGCACCTATTGAAGTTGTAACAACCGGTAGCCCATAACTCATGGCCTGCACAATCTTTCCTTTAAATCCGGCCCCGTATCGGAGTGGACAGACGAAAATTTTAGCATCATTAAAATGAGTTGAAACATCCTTCACAAAGCCTGTTATGACGATGTCATCGGAGTTCAACCTCAGAATCTTCTCTGTAGGATAACTTCCCATAACAACAAACTTAATTTCTGGTAATTGACTTTTGATTAATGGAAATATTTCTCTTGCAAACCAGAAAACAGCATCTTCATTTGGCATATGAACAAAACCACCGATAAAAATTAAGTCTCTTTTTTCTTTGAAATCTTTTAAAGGGTTATTGATTCGCTGTATCCAGGGCAGAACAGCAACATTAATCCTCTGATTCTCCTTTTCTATGATTTCTTTTTCCGAATTACTGAAAACGAATGTTAGATCACTTTTCCCCATGAGGTAGAATTCTTTTGATTTCCAGTTCTCTGCTGTCTCAAGTAGCTTTTGATTATTCTCGATTTTGGCTCTTCTCTGTTCACGTAAGA
>JBFMEC010000136.1:0-6452 GCA_040753575.1 Nitrospirota bacterium
TCGTGAAGGCCGTGGAGAAATACGGATATAGTCAGAAGGAGATAGCCGACTATCTTAAGATGCATTATTCTACGATCAGTAGGATACTGAAGGATGATTCAATATCAAAAGGCAAGACCTGACCCCAGTACCCCAGTACCCATGACCACGACATGAACCTCCCTGCTTCTTTGCGGTTGTACTTTTTATTCTATGGGAAACGCCTAAAATGCGGAGTAGATGAAGAGACATTCGGGATAATCGTTTATGAAGGAATGCGGAGTTTTGTGAGAAATTGGCAGAACGATCGATTCAGCAGACCCACTAAGCTCTCTTTTTCCATCTTTTTAGTTTTGGGATAACTGTCTGTGCCAATTCTTTAGCTTGAGCCTGAGTCATGCCCATCCTGTCAGCAAAACCAACAAGTTTATCTATCATCTGTTCCAGAGTAAGATCTGGATTCGTAAAATCTCCTTTCTGAAAACAGAAGCAACAGTAGTACTCGTTTTTGCTTCCATCAGCATTCGTCCCGAAATCTTCAGATTTCTCCATCGGCATTCCGCAGCTCTGACAAATTTGCGCTTCTCTCATCTTTCCTTAACCCTTCAACACTTTCTCAAAGGTTTTTAAAAAAGCCTTTTTTTCAGAAGATTTATCAAATTCTTTAAGCCAGCTTCGGATATATTTTGTATCTATATCTGGATTTTTAAGAATAATAGACCTCACGTCCTCGATGTCTCGTGGCCTGCCAGCAAAAATTTTATGTATTACAACATCCTCCGGCGAAGCAAAGCAGACTTCCTGTCCCATGATAGTTATCTTTCTCACTCTCTTGATGGCCTCAATTTCATAGGTTGTAAATGAAAAAATAAAATCCACTCTAATTCCTGTTGTCTCTTCCAAGGCAGGTAGTACCATGGTTTGCTGAACAAATAATTTTATATTTTCGGGGATCGGTTTGAGAGAAAGTTCTCGAACAACAGTAAGAAGCTCATCAAGATATCCTGTATTTACGCCGAGAGTGATATCTATATCTCTGGTAAGACGTGGCTCTCCGTAAAGCAATACAGCCTGTCCCCCGATAATCATATACGGTATGTTATATCTTTTAAGAATTACTCCTATTTTGGAAAGGATCTCTTCGAACATGAGTTCAGTATCTTCGCAATCCTTATATCAACCTCTATCCCTTCTAAGGGGTCCTGAGGGGGCAGAATACCAAGTTTTACCCCCTCATTCCACATTTCTGTAAAAAGCTTGATGGCCATTGCGAAGGGCAATTTCCCTTCATCTCTTATAAAGTCATCTTCAAATTTTTTCAATATTTCTTTATCTTTTATCATTCCTTTAACATTTTATCAAAAATTCTTCATATTTCCCATTTTAAAGTTTGAATTAAAGTTTGAATATCTTGAAAGGATAGGTCGGGCCATAATAGAATTTCGAAAACTCATCAGTGTAGACGAAGGCAGTCTTTTTCACCTGATTATGATACACCAAGATATCGATCCCGATATAAAATCGGGATTCACAACATCTGCATTATCTTAAAAGCATTTTTAGGATAGATGGCGGATAGAAAATCTTTATCATCTAATATTTTCTATTACTTTTCTGATAAGGTTCTCAAATTCTTTGTTGCCGTCCAGTGAGGCTGTAAGAAGCTTTATTTCATTTCTGTTCCTGGCTCCAAGGCCGATTTCAACAGCCCTTTTAATCTGTCTTTGTCCCCATGCATTTTTAGAAGCGATTTTTTTCGAGAGACCAAAGGCTTTTATGATCCCGAGACCTATCACATCAGCAGCTATCCTATCTCCGCTCGAAATTATAAGGTCTGTATCTTTTTCTTGACCCCTCCAAGGGCCTCCTTCGACCATGATCTTTGTTCCATCAACCACATTAAGATCAGGACTGTAAGCCATATTAATCTCCGAAACAACCTCTTCCCAGTGACCGGAATCGACAAAATAAGGTCTCTGCTTGAAATGAGTCGCTCCTACAAAGTTTTTGAGACATATGGAGTAAGTGGCAGACCTGTGGGTCTTGATCACAGGGAGGTTAATAACTCTGTCCACCTTGAATATCCATTCAGAAACGCCTACATTATTGATGTATTTCCCTTTTGGAAGGTTTATATTGAAAAAATCATAATCTTCAAAATAGATCACCTTTGCCCCCGCCTCTTCGGCAGCCTTCTTGATCCCTGTCTTTTCCATATTCCCTTTTGTAGGAAGCCTCCATAAGGCAGACATGTCTCCAACAAAGACCTCTGATGCACCCTCTTCATGAAGGATGCTCACCATGGCCTTTACCACCTCGGGATTCGTTGTGGTGGGATTTTTTCTTCCTGCTACGACATTCGGTTTTACAAGAACGGTTTTACCTCTGACACCGATTTTATCAAAGCCGCCTATGAGGAAAACGGACTCTTTTATCATTCTTTTTATGTCCTTCCCTCCAACTATGGAAACCAGGCTTTTTCCATCTGCAACAAAGAGGTTCTTCCTATATCTTGGCTCAAGCCTTCCTTTAGAACCCTTGAATAATCCCCGTAAGGCATCAAAAGCGCCGGTCAACCCGAGGGCAGCAAGAGTTCCTCCAAGATAGAGAAAATTCCTTCTTTTTAATCCCATAAGTACTATTTTAACTTAATTACGCAAAGATCATTGTTATAAAACATGTAGCCGCAGGCTTTAGCCAGCGTTAAGAATCGATTGAAAAGTGGATTAATTAGTAAATCACGCAACCTAAAGGTTGCGGCTACAAGCCTAACTTTGTTCCAATGATTGTCTGTCATTCCCGCTTGACGGGAATCTTTCTTTTAAGAAGGATGCTGGACAAGCCGGCATGACAAAAATACAAACCAAAGATCTTCTGCGGGGTAAGCTTTTCGAAGAAATAATAAATAAAGATGTCCTCTCTGAAACTTCTTTGAAAGCAGCTGCAAAATAAGATCTTAATCTTACATTCCCATCTTCACAAAGACATTCTTTTTGATAAAGTTTATTATTCCTTCGATCTCCCTTTTCATTCCCTTTTTTTTGGGCCCTTCCAATATATAAGCTTCATCTCTTAATACGCTGCTTAAGAATCCTTTATCTTTTTCACGGCCTCGCAGAAGCCCCTATTTGTGTAATTTAGATGTGCCAGCGGATCGGAAAAGAAGGAATCAACTCCAAGCTGGGCGAAGACAATCTGGGGCTCATATTTTTCTATAAGAACAGGTACAATATTTTATATCTATGAAAAAAGCTCGGAAGAAGAAAAAATTAAGACCCAGGCTTCCGATTGAAGCGGTTCTAAAACTAAGCGGCCGGCCTACCACAACAAAAAAGGGAAAGAAAGGATACGATAGAAGGCGCATTAAGGAGCAAACTATAGAAAACATAGCAGAAGAAAAAAAATAAGAAAAAGATTGCATTTTTAAATCAGCATCTGGTATATTTTTGACAACTGGGATGGGAGGAGACAGAGAAAAGAAGTCGGTTCTTGAAATCCTTCTCTTTCTTACAGGGGAGCCATTAACTCTTTCCGCAATAAAGGATGTTTTGGAACTCCCCGAGTCTGAAATTAGAAGTCTTCTCGAAGAGATCATTCTTGAATATAAGGAAAGAAATACCGGCTTGCTGATTGTGGAAATTGCTAATGGATATCAGATGGTGACAAATCCTGATTATTCCGATTGGGTGAGAAAGTTCAGAAGTACCAACATATCGAGCAGGCTTTCAATGCCAGCTCTGGAGACGCTTTCTATCATAGCCTACAAACAGCCAATAATCAGGGCTGAAATAGAACAGCTAAGAGGTGTTAATTCTGACAGTGCCATCAGGACATTGCTTGAAAAGAGACTCATCAAAATAATGGGCCGCAAGGAATCACCCGGGAGGCCCTTCCTCTATGGGACGACGAGAGAATTTCTACAGTACTTCGGATTAAAGGACATTACAGAGCTGCCTACCCTTAAAGATCTCACAAGGGAAGAGGCGGCCTGATTTCTGGGAGGTGACCATGAGAAGGTTTTATATTCTCAATATTCTTATTTCTGTAATCATCATTGTAATTTTTTTCTCAAGTGATATTTTTGCCGATACAAGTTATAAAATTAAAAAAGGCGACAACCCATCAAAGATTGCAAAAAAATTCAAGGTCAAACTGGAAGACATTATTAGGGCCAATAATCTTAATCCTAAAAATCTTAAACCGGGAATGGAGATAACCATCCCGTCAAAGGAGAAAGAATCTCTTCATGCGAAAAAGTCAGGAAGGAAAGAAGATAAAAGACCCGCAGATGAAACTGCCATAACTGTTATGCCAGCGGAAGAGCAAGAAGGCGAGTCTTACCACATAGTAAAGAAAGGTGACACCCTATCATCAATATCAAAAAGGTATTCGGTGGCTCTCAGTGAACTCAGGGAGATTAATGACCTCAGATCAACGGGACTCAAACCCGGTCAGAAAATCCTGGTAAAAAGAGTCGGACCCAGAACCTACATAGTAAGAAAGGGTGACAGTATTTATAAGATTTCCAGGAGGCTTAACATTGATGTGGAAGAATTGAAAACCATAAATAGCCTGGAGACAGATTTGATAAAACCTGGCCAGAAAATTTTACTCGAACCAGAATTGGAGGGAATTAAAAAATATGAGGCAGTGCTCTCCCAGGTACGCACAGATGAAGATAGTGAAAAGATTCCTGAATCTGAAGATATGAGCAAAACGGGGCTTCGAGAAAGACTCGTCCTCTTTGCAAAAAAATTACTGGATATTCCTTACAGGTTCGGTGGGAACAGTCTTATAGGAATTGACTGTTCCGCTTATGTTCAGAAAGTTTATAGCCTTATCGGCATAGATCTTCCCCGCTCTGCGAGAGAGCAATTTGACAGAGGACGGCCTGTTGATAACGATGAACTTTCAATTGGTGATCTTGTTTTTTTCAGGACCTATGCGTCTTTTCCCTCCCATGTGGGTATTTATTTAGGCAATAATCTGTTTATACATGCTTCTTCCAGGGGCAAAAAAGTAACTATAGATAGTCTTAAGACACCTTATTATCTTAAGAGGTTCATCGGAGGAAAAAGACTTATTGAAGTGAAGGACGAAAAGAAAGAAGGTGACTTAGAAGATGATCAACCTTCGTACATTATCTTTCCCATGTCCGAGATGTCATAACCTCCGAGCTTTGTTACTGTCTCTCTGAATTCGGCATCTTCCTTTATGATCTTCATGAGACACTGGAGCATATCCATCTCATAGAATTCACAGGGAATTGCCAGATCATATCTTTCTTTGGCAACGGGAATGAAATCGAGATTTAAGGCCCTTGCAGCGGCAAGGATCCCAAGACCTGTATCTGCGACTCCCGTGAGAACAGCCGATGCAACGCCCATATGTGTATATTCTTCCCTCTCATAACCCTTAATATCTTTAGGGTCTATTCCGAACTCCTTTAAAGATTTATCAGTAAGGAGTCTCGTTCCCGCACCTTTCTGCCTGTTAACAAAAATTACATCACCTCTGAGCAAGTCTTCAAAACTGCCTATATTCTTAGGATTGCCCTTTGGTACGAGAAGACCCTGTTCCCTGTAGACAAGATTTATGAGCATGATTTTTTTTCCGGTAAGCAGTTTTTTTATGAAGGGAACATTGTATTCCCCCGTTTCTTCATCAAGCAGATGGGTGCCGGCAAGATGCGCCTCCCCTCTCTTCAAGGCCATAAGACCTCCCATGGAACCCACATGAGCGGAGGAAAGGGAAAATCTGGGATACCTCTTCTTTAATATGTTGGCGAGCAAATCAAGGGCATTGTCATGGCTTCCAATACAGACAACTGTATTCTCTATATCATCCCTTGATCTCATCAACTCCACATCCACCTCTGCACCGGCCCCAATACCTTCGGACATTGCAGGTATCCTTACAAATCCATCGGCTCTTACGAGAGACATAAGTACTCCGGCCCCACGGCTAATAGGAGTTGCTATAAAATTATTACCAACCTTACCGGTCTTCACTCTGAGAAACTCTTCCTGACCCAGGGCTGAAGATACCTGCCTTGAAATCTTTGCTTTCAGAATATCGGGCCCTGTTATCTCGAGACCCTGCCATCTGTAAATCAGTGGCCTAGCAAAGAGATTAAATGTTATGTAGGCAGAGACAGGATAGCCCGGTATCCCAAGAATCGGTTTACCCCCCGCCCATCCCAGAATAACGGGCTTTCCAGGTTTTATATTGACCCCGTGGAGTATGATTTCTCCGATTTCCTTTATAGCCCCGGATGTGAAATCTTCCGAACCGGCAGATGAACCAGCATTAATAACAATCAGGTCTCCCTCGCTGTGAGCTTCAAGTATCGCCTTTTTCAGATCATTGATCCTGTCAGGAACAATATCGAATCTCACAGGCTCGCCGCCCCATTCGCAGATAAGACCACTGAGAATTCTTGAGTTATATTCTATTATATTACCTTTCCTTAA
>JBFMEC010000137.1:0-6375 GCA_040753575.1 Nitrospirota bacterium
CCGGAAATCTCCCGGGTAATATATATGTTTTTGGAGATCCACTTTTTTTATTTTTATCCGGCCGCAACCAGGCCGTAGCAATTCACGGATGGTCTTTAGAGTTTTTTCTTCCCGACCAGTGGGATTTTCTGACTGATCAGCTCACCAGGGCTTTTCCGCCGTATATTTTTGTATCAAAGGAATATCTCAATCTTATTCCAAATCGGTCGCCTCGTACTGCTTACTTTATAGACGAAAACTACCAGTTATTTCGCAAGAGTGATGCTGGAATTTGGTATTGCAGGAGAGTAAAAGAATCCATGAATGACAGGTTAACATTAAGTGCTACATCATAAATCCTTTTTAAATTTAAAAGATCGCATGCCAAACTTTTTTCAGAAAATCAAAGATAATTTTTTTCTGAATTTTGTATTTCTATTTTTTTTCATTTTGATTTTAAAAGGATCGCCGGTTCCCGGCATCAATGAGTACGTATATCTCTTATCGCCTGTAAAACAATGGGACAATAATTTTCTATTGAATGATTGGACATTCTCAAAACCTGACAGCGCACACTTTATATTTAATATTTTTATTAGTCCCTTATTCTTACTATTTTCACCGGAGACCGTAGGGTGGATTGGGCGTATTATATGCTGGTCTTTAACCATAATTGCCCTTTTTCAAATCGGCAAACATTTTCTAATTCCTATGTGGCTGATCACTATTTCAATTCTTATCTGGCTCCTTCAAGGACAGGCAATAGTGGGAGATGAATGGATATTTTGGATGTTTGAGGCTAAATGCGTTTCTTACATTTTTTTATTATTCTCAATAAATGAGTTTATTAAAAATAGGGTCATTTTACCTTCGATTCTTTTAGGTTTATCCTTCAGCTTTCATGCTTCAGTAGGATTCTTTGGCGGATGTGCAGTCATTTTCACTCTATTCGTTCTAAGATATCCGGTAAAAAAGCTTACCAAAATTATATTAATTACTATCTTGTTCTCTTTGCCAGGCCTAATTCCATTGCTTCCTGTTATGTTTGGTAGTAATAACACTTCAGAAGATTGGAAATTTATGAGCCTTATTGTAATGCGTTCTCACTTGGATCCTTTTTCCTGGGTAAAAAGAAATATATTATCACTTTATATTCTTTTAATGTTTAACTGGCTCCACTTCAGACAGAATAGAAATAATCATGCTTTGAGATTCTTAATATCATTTCAGGTTTTCATTTGTATATTTTTCTCTTTGGGCTTGATTTTTCGATATGCTGAAGAATACGAAATTCTTAGATTTTTTCCATTTCGCCTTTTTCCTCTTTTTGTTCCACTTTTTTTCTTTTTCCATCTGATGAGCGCATATTATCACAGATCTTTAATAGAACAAAAGAGAGAATTATTCGCGATAGGACTTATTGCACTCCTCGCCTTGTCTAATCCAATAGGAGGATTTGTTGACCAGGTAAGGGAAAATTATAAAGAATGGACAGTTGAAGATGATGACTTAATAAGGACATTTAAATGGCTCTCTGAAAATACCCCTAATGGTGCAATTGTAATCTCGCCTCCATGGAGAAGAGATAATTGGTATTTTTCAAAACGCGCACAGATTGCTTGCTGGTATCCATCATATGAACGGTTCGGTGAATGGCGTGAGCGCATTGAAGCAATGACAGGTGATGACTTAAGAAAGTTTAGAAAGAAAAGGGGAGAACCGTGGTCTGATGTAATGGAACCTTATTACAATAAACTAACAGAGAAAGATATAGAATCAATTATGGAAAAATATAGAGCAAACTATCTTGTTAGCAAACAAGATTATATTTATCCGATTCTTTTCAATTCTGGAACATACAAAGTTTATTCTTTGAAAGAATATTTAAATGCATCTGATTAAAATGATTCTTCTTATGTATCATCAATATTAAGTCCAGTCGATCAAGATAGCAATGCATACCGAATTTAAAAGATTAATAAATCATTCCATTGTATATTTTGCGGGTAGCACCTTAAATAAGTTAGGTGTATTTTTACTTCTACCCATTTATACTCAATATCTTACACCAGGGGAATACGGTGTTCTCGAGTTAGTCCTTGTTACTGTAGCTATTATGAGAATATTTCTTGGTATAGGGTTTAGCCATTCGACATTGAGATTCTTTTTTGAATATAAAGAGGAAAAGGAGAGAAAGAGACTTGTTAGCACTTCCCTTCTTTCTGTTACGCTATGGTGTTTTTTTCTAACGCTTCTTCTAATGTTTTTTTCGAATGATATCTCTGTTTTTGTTTTTAAGTCTGATTCTTTCAGATTACTTCTTATCTTGGGCTTTTCGGTAATGTTTTTTGAGGTAATAAATGAGATACCCTTTGCCGTTTTTAGGGCAAAAGAACTTTCCTTTCTTTATATATTAAGCTCTCTCGCTCAACTGATTATCCGGGTAGGACTGAATATATATATAGTTATATACCTTCGTAAAGGTGTGCAGGGTATACTTGTAGGTAATCTTATAAGTGCGGCTGTTATCTGGTTAATTTTGTGTATCTTTGTATTTAAATATTCAGGCATTGCCTTTGATTTTTCAAAATTAAAATCTCTCTGGAAATATAGTTATCCTCTTATTATTGCTTCTTTTCCTAGCCTGGTTGCTGGAAATATGGATCGTATTTTTCTCCATTGGTACGGCTCACTTGAGATTGTGGGTGTATATGCTCTTGCTATCCGGTTTGGTATGGCACTTCAGGGATTTGTATTGGAACCCTTTCAATTAGGGTATAGCCCTTTCAGGTTTTCAATAATGAAACAGGAAAATGCAAAAGATATATATGCACGAATTCTTACTTATTTTGTATTTATAGTGACATTTATTGGTTTAATTATAATTATCTTTTCTCGAGAAATAATAGAGTTGATGTCCTCTGAATTATTCAAAGATGCATATAAGATTGTTCCTTTTGCAGTATTTGCTACTATTCTAAAAGGCGTAAGCTATATCGTTCAGACGGGATTGCTGATAGAAAAAAAGACTATTTATACAGCATACATAGCGACCATAACTTTTGTTTTAAATATCTTAGCCCTTTTTTTGCTAGTTCCTTTATTAGGTATGTATGGCGCAGGGTTTTCTATGCTTTTAGTAAGTCTCCTTGATTCATTATTAAATTACCTGTTTTCGCAAAAACATTATCGAATAAGATTTGAATATCAGAGACTGACGAAAATTGCAGGAGTGGCACTTTTAATATATTTTCTATCTATATTTATTAATGAAAGTATGGAATTTTCCGTAAGATTATTTTTGAAAACTGGTGTGATTTTAATATTTCCTTTCCTTCTCATGCGTTTAAATTTTTATACAAAAGAAGAGATTGCAAAGTTATTTATTCTGAAGGAAAAGATAAGTACAAAAGTTTTCGCCCTTATTGGCTCTGACAGGCGATAGAATTATTCAAGAAATTTAATTCTACGTCGGGCGAAGAAAAATTATTTTGTTCATGAGTATGTAGAAAAGGAATTTCAAGTTAATTGATGAAATGATTACTGCGTCACAAAGAAATATCAGAACACCACTTGTTAGTGCAATAGTACCTGTTTTTAACTGTGAACGATATATTTGTGAGGCTATCGATTCAATATTTTTACAGACCTATAAAAATATCGAGATTATTGTAGTTGATGATGGTTCAACGGATCAGACAAAAGAAGTAGTTCTGGATAGATATAAAAGAAAGATCAGATTTTTAGAACAACCCAATTCAGGACCTTCTAGGGCAAGAAATTTAGGCATTTTAAATTCTAAGGGTGAATATATTGCATTTCTGGACGCTGATGATATCTGGGAGCCAGATAAAATTAGAAAACAAATTCAGCATATGTCTTCTAACCCCCAGTATGCAATGTCTTATACGAAATTTCAGAGTTTCTCAGAGAAAACTTCTCTAAAACTTGATTCAGAAATTAACATCGATTGCCCTGAAGGATGGATATTTGATGAATTACTATTTAAAAATTTTATTACTCTATCATCAGTAATTGTAAGAGCTGATTGTTTAAAAAAAGTTGGCCTTTTTAATGAAAGTCTTTTGACGGGTGAGGATGTTGAACTATTTCTAAGAGTAGCATATTGCTTTCAAATCGGCTTCATTAATGAAATCTTGGTCAGGAAGAGAAAGCATGATAACAATTTAAGCTATCAGAAGAGGTCTACAAGTGGGAATATCCTTGGACTCGAAAATCTATATAAATATTTTCCTGAGCTTGCTCCCGGCAGTAATAGAATGATACGGAAGGCGCTGGGATATCGCTGTATAAGAAAAGGCAGGGAATTTGCTTATTATGGCATGAGAAAGGAAGCGTTCACTTACGCCAGAAAAGCTATAAAATATACACCTCTCAGTTTCAAGAATTATTTTTCTATCCTTCTGTTGCCCGCTCGGCTTTTAAAAGCCTATCTCAGAGACCATAACCGTTGAGAAGCAGATGATTCAGTGCAAAACCAGTATTTACAGATGCCCATTATGCCTGTCTTTAATCTGTGAGAATGATGTTGAGTTACGTTGCAAGGAATGCGGTAAAGTCTTTAGTCTAAAAGAGGGAATTATAAACTTCTCTGAAGAGGATGTATTTATGTCTGATGGCATCTTGTCATCTGAAGAGATAGAATCTTTGAGGAGAGAGGTGAGATTAAATGGTTGGGACAATGGCTTTCCAAAGTTTCTCCATAATACTTCTTCAGAAAAATTTTCGCTCATCTCCTGTATGATTGGAGAAGGGCAGGTGGGTTGGAAGTTCCTTCTTGACCTCAGCAGGCTCAGAAAAGTACTCATTTTTGATACAACTTTAGGTACAGTTACAGAATCCCTTGCCCCAAACTGTGAAACAGTATATACCATAAATCCTGACCAGCGGATACTTGAATGCATAGGGGAGAGGCTGAAAGAGAAGAGAATAAACAATGTAAGGCTTCTACAATGTTCAAAAACCAAGCATCTACCATTTGGTGACAGCTTTTTCGACCTTATAGTTCTTCATGATGCAGAGACCATTCTGCCATTCATTGGAATGGATCCCTTGAAACCGAAAGATTTATTAGCCTGGTTAATCCGTGAAGTCACGAGGACACTTCATCCTGCGGGTGTTATGTTTTTTTCTTTTCAGAACAGGTATGGTTTTCATCGCATTATGAAAAGATTCACAGGTGAACTCGATGGCTATCTCACGAGGAATGAAAAGAAGGTCTTTACACTCAGTAAAGTAAAAGGGATATTAAGAAGGGCAGGGCTCAAATATCAGAGAATTTATTCTGTATATCCGTCCCTGTTAAATTTGAAGAAGCTGGTTGGTATTCGCTCATTTGAAAATAGCGAAAAGACTCTGCATTTTAGACACTACTTGAGGGATCGTTTATTAAATAGTGGTGTATTTTCGCCTGCTTTCATTGTTTTAGCATCAAGAAGAGCCTGCAGAAGTTTCCTGGATAGCTTCATACAAGAAGTGCTTACAGGTGATGGGCGTTGCAGGCTTCAGAAATATATTGTCGGTACCACGGTCATAGTAGTAGCCCATTCTGTGAATGAGAAAGGAAATCAGAGTAAATTCGTAATAAGACTTCCTGTTACAGAAGAGGCAAAGACGTATTGTAATCACAGTACGGAGGTTGTGAAAGAACTTAAACAACTCGATGATTCCATATCTTCCAGAATTCCTCAACCCCTGGAAGAGGGCATTTACATGAACCAGCCCTTCTTTGTTGAGACAAAACTGAACGGGGTAGCCATCGATGATCCCGGAAGTATCTTTGAACAGACCTTTCATGACGCAATAGATTTTATAATTGATTTACATCAAAAAACTGCAAGGAGGTATAAAGTTGATAATGCCCTCTTTGATAGACTCTTTTTGTCTTATCTAAAATCCTTTCGAGATCTTCTGAACAAAACAGTTCTCAATGGTTCAGCTTCTCTTGATACATATCTAAGAAAAAAACTCTATGGTGAAGAGATTCCTTTAGTCTTACAACACGGAGATCTTAAATTGGAGAATATTCTTCTTGATCCGGAAACTGCTGCAATAAACGGCATTATAGACTGGGATCTCGCGGAGCTAAATGGCCTTCCTCTTCTGGATATATTTCACCTCCTCGCCTCTCGGCGGAGAGTTCTTGAAAGGAGAGGGCTTGAAGATATTATTACAGATATTATAATTCCTCTCAATTTCAGTAATTGGGAGAAAGAAGTTTTTCAAAAATACATGGAGACTTTGGGCATAGAAAGGAGACTCTTAGCTCCCTTTGCTGTCCTTTACTGGCTTCATCACATAAATAAGAGAATCAGGTTGAATTTCATGAAAAAGCATCCTGTCTGGATCGAAAAAAACATTGTGAGACCTTTCAAA
>JBFMEC010000138.1:0-6259 GCA_040753575.1 Nitrospirota bacterium
CCTAAGCTCACCTTGCTTTCCCTGTTCAACAAACTCATCTGGTATGCCAAGTCGCCTGACCATTACGTTATGGATTTCCATCTCGTTGAAGAATTCAAGAACTGCGCTACCAAAACCACCAGCAAGGACATTCTCTTCTATAGTAATTATCTTTTTAATGTTGGATATCACGGAAAACAGGAGATGGCGGTCCAGAGGTTTCACGAACCTTGCGTTAACAACCATTACACTCACCCCGTCCTTCTCGAGTCTTTCTGCTGCTAAAAAGGCCGGGCAGACACTACCACCGATAGCTATTAACGCTATATCCGCTCCATTTTTCAGAATTTCCGCATCTCCCATATCGAAATTAATGGCTGGCAGGTCTATGAAATTATCTGACTGGTGAGTGCACGCTCCTCTGGGGTATCTTATGGCAACCGGTCTGTCCTGTTTTAAAGAAAGGTTTAGCATGGCTCCGAGCTCAAGGTCATCCTTGGGTGCCATAACAACTAAATTTGGAATATGTCTTAGGTAGGATAAATCAAGAAGCCCGTTGTGCGTGGGTCCATCTTCTCCAACTATCCCCGCTCTGTCGATTGCAAATACAACAGGGAGATTCTGCAGGCAAACATCGTGGACTATCTCGTCATAGGCCCTTTGAAGGAAGGTAGAATAAATTGCCACAACAGGTTTCAGCCCCTGTGTCGCAAGCCCAGCGGCGAAAGTAACAGCATGTGATTCTGCAATACCGACATCGTAAAATCTGTCAGGAAATTTCTTTGCAAATTGCTCAAGACCGGTGCCTTCCTTCATGGCGGCCGTTATGGCGATTATCCTTTCATCTTTCTGAGCGAGTTTTGTCAGGACATCGCCAAATACTTCACTGTATGTCTTACCATTTTCATTTAAGGGAAGCCCCGTTTCTCTATTGAAAGGGCCAATCCCGTGAAACTTGGAAGGCTCTTTTTCTGAAAAGATATAGCCCTTCCCTTTCTTTGTTATAATGTGCACAAGGGTAGGGGATGTTGCCGTCCTTATTCTTTTAAATGTCTCTATTAATAGTTCGATATTGTGACCATCTATAGGACCCACATAATTAAAACCAAGCTCTTCAAAGATTACTCCGGGAAGAAAAAGGCCTTTTAGCATCTCCTCAGTCTTTTGAGCCATTTTTGCTGCTCGCCCACCCAATTTTGGTATTGCCTCGAGTAAGGATTTTGTTTCTCTCTTGAATTTTTGGTAAAACTCTCCGGTCAATATCCTGTTTAGATATGCGGAAAGGGCACCCACATTTGGAGATATGGACATCTCATTGTCATTCAGTATTACAATAAGATCTTTCCTGAGATGGCCTGCATTGTTTAGTCCCTCCAGTGCAAGGCCAGCCGTCATCGCCCCATCTCCTATAATTGCCACAACCTTAAAATTCTCCTTTTTCTTGTCTCTTCCTTCAATAATTCCAAGAGCTGCAGAGATTGAAGTCGAACTATGTCCGGTACCGAAGGCATCATGTTCACTCTCTTCCATTCTTGGGAATCCGGAGATACCTTTATATTTTCTTAAGGTGGAAAACTTATTATATCTTCCAGTCAGAAGTTTATGGGCATAGGACTGATGTCCCACGTCCCATATTATCTTATCCGCAGGTGAATTAAATACGTAATGGAGGCTGACGGTGAGTTCTACAACACCGAGGCTAGAGGCCAAATGACCTCCATTAATCGAGACCTGTTCAATTATTGTCTTCCTTATTTTATTTGCAAGCTCCTTCAGTTCAATAATAGAGAGCTTTTTTAAATCCTCCGGTGATTGGATTCGCTCCAGTTCCATCAATGCCTCCTTTTAATGAGATAATGAGCGATCCCCCGTAAGGGATCGGCCTCTGAGGAATATATGCGAAGGGCCTCCACTGCCTCTGAGATTAAATCTTTAGCCTTTTCCCGTGACTTCTTTACTCCTAACAAGGCCGGATAAGTCATCTTTTTCATCCTTCCGTTTGAACCTGTCCGTTTACCGAGTTCTTTGGAATCACCTTCAATGTCAAGTATATCATCAACAATCTGGAAGGCTAAACCTATGTTTTCTCCATATTTCGTCAATGTTTTTAATGTTCCCTCGTCACTTTCAGCAAGTATTGGCCCCATTCTTACTGAAGCTGTTATAAGTGCTGCCGTTTTGTGTAGGTGTATGAAATACAGGGTATCTCTATCGGGCTTGGAATTTTCTGAAAGTATATCCTGAGCTTGACCTCCGATCATTCCACAAGCACCGGATGCTATGGCGACTTCACGGATAACCCTGAGGATAGCGTGCTCAGAGATGGGTGGTGACTGAGTATCACCAGGGGAGGAATTTTTGAAATTCTGTTTCTTGATATTGGACAACATGCAGAATGCCTCTGTAAGAAGGGCATCACCTGCAAGTATGGCAATGGCCTCTCCAAATACTTTGTGGTTTGTTGGTTTGCCGCGTCTAAGGTCATCGTCATCCATTGCAGGCAGATCATCATGGATAAGAGAATAGGTATGTATAAGTTCCAATGCTGAGGCATAAGGCAGAATATTCTCAGGATCTCCTCTGCATGCCTCATACGAAGCGAGTGCGAGGATGGGACGGATTCTCTTTCCTCCGGCAAAGAGCGAATAGCGCATTGCCTCGTAGAGCATTGAGGGTTCATGAGAAAAGCTGAAATATGTTTTCAAATAGGAGTCAATTAAATGGCGTTTTTCTTTGAGATAAGTCTCTATATCCATGTCTTCTTTAACTATAAAAGCTTATAATGTTAATAACTTTCCCTGTTTTTTTAATCTCATCAATAAAGTTACCACCCTCGTAAAAGTCTTCTGGCCTAAACGGAATCGGCTCAATTCTATTGTCTATGTTACGAAGCGCCTTTAAAAGCTTTTCAATTGTTAAATGTCCAAAGAACAAAGCGTAAGGATAGTCTCCTTTTTCAAAAAGGTGACCTGCCACTCATGAAGTATACTCACTTTCATTTAGATTACTCTTTTTTGTACCAAACAAGTTATTAGCTTGAGAATTTAGCTTTTGAATCTCATCAATTTGTCATTGCGAGCTACCAAAGGTAGCGTGGCAATCTCTTATTGTTCGGTATTTTTGAGATTGCTTCGTCGCTATCGCTCCTCGCAATGACATTATCGGATATCTATAAAGCCGCCACAAAGAATCACTCCCATTCTATTGTACTCGGTGGTTTAGAACTTATGTCATAGACCACTCTGTTAACCCCTTTCACCTCATTTATTATCCTGTTTGATATTATCCCGAGGACATCATGGGGAATCTTTGCCCAGTCCGCAGTCATGCCATCAAGGCTCTTCACTGCCCTGAGGGCTATGACATTCTCGTATGTCCTTTCATCACCCATAACGCCAACACTCTTAACAGGAAGAAGTACAGCAAAGGACTGCCATAAATCATTATAAAGCCCTGCCTTTTTTATTTCTTCTAAGACTATGGCATCGGCTTTTCTCAATATGTCACACCTTTCGACCGTTACCTCCCCGATGATCCTGATCGCAAGACCGGGCCCTGGAAAGGGATGTCGGTTTATTATCTCTTCAGGGATTCCGAGTTCCTTTCCAAGTAGCCGGACCTCGTCCTTAAATAATTCCCTCAGCGGTTCTATGAGTTTTAACCTCATCCTCTTTAGAAGACCTCCCACGTTATGATGGCTCTTTATTGTAGCTGAGGGTCCCCTGAAAGGAACGCTTTCAATTACATCTGGATATAGGGTGCCCTGTGCAAGAAATTTAACTCCTCTAATTTTCCTCGCCTCTTCTTCGAAGACCTTTATAAATTCGTTGCCAATAATCTTTCTCTTCAATTCAGGATCGGTAACACCTTTCAATTTTTTTAAGAACCTCTGAGAAGCATCCACACAGATTATATTCATGTGGAAATTCCTTCGTAAGGTTTCCTCCACTTTCTCTGCCTCTCCAGATCTTAAGACTCCGTTATCAACGAAGATACAGGTCAGCTTTTCATTAATAGCTTTGTGAACCAATACGGCCGTGACAGTGGAGTCTACTCCGCCGCTTATGCCACATACAATCCTTTCATTTCCGACCTTATCCTGTATGTCTTTTATGGCTGTTTCTATGAAAGATTTCATAGTCCATGTCGGCTTGCATTTACATATCTTGAAGAGAAAGTTCTTTAAAATCTCAGATCCCCTCGGTGTGTGTGCGACCTCGGGATGAAACTGTAAGGCATATAATCCTTTCCTCTTATCCCCCATTGCAGCAACAGGTGAATTAGCTGTATGGGCTATTGGTTTAAAGTTTTTAGGATAATGCTCAATCCTATCACCGTGACTCATCCAGACAATCGTTTTCTTCGGGATACCCCGGAATATCTCCATGCTGTCATCAATTATAAGTTCGGCCTTGCCATATTCCCTTTTTTGTGCCTTTGCGACCTTTCCGCCAAAAAGGTACGCCATTAACTGCATGCCATAACAAATGCCGAGTACCGGTATGCCAAGTTCTAATGTTTCGCTATCTATGATTGGTGCATCTGCATCGTAAACGCTTGATGGGCCACCCGAGAGGATTATTCCTTTAGGATTAAATCTCTTTATTTTTTCGAGTGGAGCATTAAAAGGAAATATCTCGGAATAGACATTATTTTCCCTGACTCTTCTAGCAATCAGCTGGGTATATTGAGAGCCAAAATCAAGGACTAAGATCTTTTCTTCCTGCATTTACCATTCAGGTCTGTAATTCGGTGCCTCTTTTGTTACGATAACATCGTGAACATGACTTTCTCGAAGTCCTGCAATAGTAATCCTGATAAATTTTGCCTTCTTTCTCAGTTCATTGAGATTTCTGCAACCACAATAGCCCATTCCGGAACGCAATCCACCTGTTAATTGGTAAATGCTATGAGAGAGAGGCCCTTTATACGGTACTCTCCCCTCCACTCCTTCTGGCACAAGCTTTGATGGTTCAACGCCTGCCTGCATATATCTGTCCTTTGATCCCTGTTCCATAGCACCGATGGAACCCATTCCTCTGTAAACCTTGTAACTGCGGCCCTGGAAGAGAACAAGTTCGCCTGGGGACTCATCAGTACCTGCAAAGAGACTACCTATCATCACAGAAAGGGCGCCTGCTGCAAGTGCCTTCGTAATATCTCCCGAGTATTTTATCCCCCCATCGGCGATAATGGGAACCCCGTATCTCCTTGCAATATTATAACAATCTCTTATGGCCGTAATTTGTGGTACACCTGAACCCGCGATTATCCTCGTAGTACATATCGAACCAGGACCTATGCCGACCTTTATTCCGTCGGCCCCCGCCTTTATAAGGTCTGCAGCGGCCTCTGCCGTTGCAATATTCCCTGCTATTACATCAATAGCAAACTTCTTCTTTAATGCCTTAAGCATGGCAATAACTGAGGTTGTATGTCCATGGGCAGTATCAATGACAACGACATCCACTCCGGCCTTTACGAGGAGTTCTGCCCTCTGAAGTGAATCTTCGCCTGTACCCACCGCAGCTCCGACCCTGAGTCTTCCAACATTGTCCTTACAGGCATTGGGATATTTTTTCCTCTTTTCGATATCCTTTATAGTGATCAGGCCCTTAAGGTTATTTTCTTTATCAACTATAGGCAGCTTTTCTATCTTGTATTTGTGAAGGATCTTCTTTGCCTTTTCAAGGGTGGTACCCACCGGCGCTGTTATTAGCTTTTCCCTCGTCATCACCCGATAAACTTTCTTGGAAAATTTGGTCTCAAAACGTAAGTCTCTGTTTGTAAGTATCCCGATGAGTTTTCCCCTTTCTGTAACCGGTACTCCTGATATTCTATATCTCTCCATCAGGGACATTGCTTCTGAAATTGGTGCATCCGGTAAGACTGTTATTGGATCCAGTATCATTCCGCTCTCCGATTTTTTTACCTTGTCCACCTCCGATGCTTGCTTTCCCGGACTCATAGCCCTATGTATAATGCCGATGCCGCCCTCACGAGCTATGGATATTGCAAGATTTGCTTCCGTCACCGTATCCATCGAAGCACTAACTATGGGAACGTTGATTTTTATGTTGCGAGTGAGCAAAGTGGTTATATCAACTTCCTTGGGAAGTACCGCTGATTTTGCAGGCATGAGAAGTACGTCATCGAAAGTCAGACCTGTATGTAAATCCTCTTGAAGCATCATTTACTCCGAAAAATCCGTTAATTTTAACATTATTGAATCTTATAAATCAAACAACGATAAGCATTTTCCCCTTGACAATATCATCGT
>JBFMEC010000139.1:0-6251 GCA_040753575.1 Nitrospirota bacterium
AACATGCTGGACAGAGGCCTTACTATACTCCCAACACACAGGCTGGTAAAGGAAATCCCTGATGACATCAATACTAAACTCTCCGAGTATTTTGAAATTGAGAAGATGATAAATAATTTTGAGATCTCAGATAAGATTTCAGACGGAAAACACGTCTTTGGTTTTTTCAAGAACCAGGATAAATTCTGGTATTTACTAAAATATGAAAGTGGAAAATTATCAGAGATGCCGGGTTTGTTGGAGATAGACGTAATTATACTTCATGATCTCTTATTCAAGAAAATACTTAGAACAACTGATATAGGATATGAAATGGACTTGAAGAAGACCTTAGACAAAGTTCGAAGCGGCAAATTCGGGGCAGCCTTTTTCCTCAATCCGACAAAGGTTGAGGACGTTGAAAAGGCTGCACTGTCTTCCGTAAGAATGCCACCGAAGTCAACATATTTCTATCCAAAACTCTTGACCGGCATTGTTATAAACAGCTTTTCCGTCTTCGACGGAGCCGACTAAGGCGGAGAAAATGATTTAGGAGGACTTATGTCAGTGCGTATAGCAATCAACGGTTTCGGAAGGATTGGCAGAAACTTCTTAAGGGTGAGTAAAGGATATAAAGAATTTGATATTGTTGCTCTTAATGACCTGACAGACGCAAAAACCCTTGCCCACCTTCTTAAGTATGATTCTGTGCACGGTATATTTGATGTTGATGTGAAGGGAGGTGATGGGAGTATTCTGGTCGATGGAAAAGAGATCAAGGTACTTGCTATAACGGAACCTCCGAAACTGCCCTGGAGAGACCTTGGAGTGGATATCGTTGTCGAGTCAACGGGAAGATTCACAGATAGGTCATCTGCTTCACTGCATCTGGAGGCCGGCGCAGGATGGGTAATAATTTCGGCACCAGCAAAGGAACCCGATGCAACAGTATGCATAGGCGTAAATGAAGAAACTATTGATCCTGCAAAACATAAGATCATCTCGAATGCATCATGCACAACGAATTGCCTCGCTTCAGTGGCCAAGGTCTTGCACAACCAATTCGGGATAGTAAAAGGATTAATGACCACGATCCATTCTTACACAAATGACCAAAGGATACTTGACCTCCCTCACAAAGATCTTCGCCGGGCAAGGGCAGCAGCCTTAAATATGATTCCCACAACAACCGGTGCGGCAAAGGCAGTTGGACTCGTCTTGCCGGAATTGAAAGGTAAACTTAACGGATTGGCAATAAGAGTACCTACCCCTAATGTATCAATTGTAGACCTTGTTGCTGAATTAGGAATGGACGTAACAGCAGAACAGATTAATTCGGCATTAAAAAAAGCCGCTGAGGGATCCATGAAAGGAATTCTTCAATATTCGGAAGAACCGATCGTTTCTCACGATATTAATGGCAACTCCCATTCTTCTGTTGTAGATGCAACATTAACAATGGCGATTGAAAGAAAGATGGCAAAAGTACTCGCATGGTATGATAATGAATGGGGCTACAGCTCGCGATTGAGAGACCTGATACTTCACATTATCAAGAGAGCTTAACATGGCAAAAAAGAATATTTTAGATCCTGCGCCAATAAAAGATATGTTCAACAAGCTCACGATAGAGGATATAGACATCAGGCTAAAGAGGGTTTTTATCAGGGCAGATTTCAATGTACCACTCGATAATAACCTGATGATTACCGATGATAGAAGGATCCGTTCCACTCTTCCCACAATAAACTATGCCATTGACGAAGGGGCAAAGGTCATACTCTCATCTCATCTTGGACGACCAAAGGGGAGAATAGATCCGAGGCTGAGCCTCGCCCCGGTTGCAAAAAGGCTCCAGAGACTCCTTAACAAAGAAGTAATTTTTGCGCCTGATTGCATAGGAAGTCAGATCGAAAATCTTGTTTCAAAGATGAAAGATGGGGATGTAATCCTCCTCGAAAACCTTAGATTTAGTCGAGAGGAGGAAAGCAACGATCCGGAGTTTGCCCGTGCCTTAGCGAGACTTGCAGACGTATATGTAAATGATGCCTTTGGAACAGCCCACAGAATGCATGCATCTATTGTTGGTATACCAAAATTTCTCCCGGCTGTGGCAGGTTTCCTTTTGAAGAAGGAAATAGAATATCTCAAAGGTGCAGTGGATAACCCTATAAGACCTTTTGTTGCCATTCTTGGAGGAGCAAAGGTTTCCGGAAAGATTGGTGTTCTTGAAAATCTCGGTGACAAGGTTGATAAAGTTCTTGTCGGCGGAGGCATGGCCTATACTTTCATAAAGGCAATGGGCTACGAGATCGGAAATTCTCTTGTTGAAGAAGATATGTTGGAGACAGCACAGCGGATTAGAAGAAAATTAAAAGGAATGGGGATTAAATTTTATCTGCCCGTGGATTGTGTAATTGCTCAAAGCATCGAACCGGGTACAGAAACAAAGATAGTACCAACTCTCGAGATACCAGAGGGATGGAGGGCACTGGATATTGGCCCGGCCACCGCCAAACTATTTTCGGAGGCACTTCAGAATGCAAAGACTATCCTTTGGAATGGTCCGATGGGAGTCTTCGAGATAGATGCCTTTTCGAGAGGCACCTTTGCCATTGCCCATGCCGTTGCGGATGCATATGCACTCACCATCGTGGGTGGCGGTGACACTGATCTTGCTGTGCACAAGGCAGGTGTTTCTGACGCCATATCATTTATATCAACGGGTGGAGGGGCAGCCCTTCAGCTGCTCGAGGGGAAGGAACTACCAGGTATTGCAGCTCTGACTGATAGAGAAGACAGGTAAATTAATCTGACCCTACCAGATATTTAAATTTTTATATTTTCAACTGGAACAGCAGAAACTGAAGCAATCTTGTGAGGCAACCTCTCATTCTTAACAGAAAGTAGCCCTCTTTTCATTTCTACAATAGAAGGGTTTTTACTTTCAAGCTTTCTGATGAGATATGAGGCCGCTATTTCTGGCTTTATAACATCACCGCATGTAAAGATATCTACAGCAGCGTAATTATATTCCGGCCATGTGTGAATAGTTAGATGGGATTCTGCAATGACTACGACACCGCTGATGCCAAAAGGACTAAACTCACGAAAAGAAATATCAATTATTGTTGCTTTAGCCTCTTTTGCAGCAGAAACAAGAGCATCTCTTACTTGGTCAAGGCTTTTTAGGATTTCAGAATTACATTCCTTCAATTCAATTAAAAGGTGAGTGCCTAGCGCATACAATTCTCTACCCCCCTTCCAATTTACTTCTAAGAAAAAAAGATACAGTAAATAAAAAAGATACAGTAAATAAGAAGGAATTGTCAAGAGGAAATTCTTAGAAATTCTTATCTGGAAGCATTCCGCATTCCGATTCAGGGTGAAAAGTTATTTAAAAGTTTCACCTTTAGAAACGCCGAAATGAACTGCGAGAATGATTGAGTGATTGTCATCACGGAAAAGGAGATGCTAATGGCTGACAATTAATACTTGACAGTTTAAGGTATCTTCGTTATTTTTATGGAACTATTTTAAAAAGGAGAACTAAAATGAAAAGAAATATCTTAATTATGAGTAAGACCTTTTTTTTACTCCTGTTCTTGCTATCTCCTTCTTTTCTTGGAGCACAGCCCCAGGAGTATAAAGATTATACAGTCATAAAGGGAGATACTTTATGGGATATTTCCCATAAGGAATTAAAAGATCCTTTCTTATGGCCTAAGATATGGAAAGAAAATCCTGACATAGGAAATCCAGATAAAATTTATCCTGGGCAGAAAATCAAAATTCCTCTTCATATACTTCAGAAAGAGATACCAGAAACAACGGTCGAAATAAAACCAGAGATCAAGAAAGAAGAACCCCAAAAGGAAATGGTGAGAAAAATCGAGCCCCGAAAGAAAGAATATCTTGTCGACAAGAACTTATTAATTTCAAGTGGTTACATAACAGATTCAGTGCGATCTGTGGGCGTAATAACTGACTCTCCGGATGGGAAAACTCTTTTGGGGAAGAACGATTATGCTTATATTAAAACTGACAAGCCAGTAAAAAGAGGTGATAGGTTTCATATTATACGATCTGTAGAAAAGGTGAAGCATCCAAAGTTTGGAAATTCGCTCGGTTATCTAATCGAAATACTTGGGATTGCTCAAGTCGTTGACAACAATAATGATCCAAAGGTATTAATCACGGATTCCTATGACGGGATCTTCACCGGGGATTTAATCGATAACTTTTACGAGATAGAACCTCCGCTTGCTATCGAAACCCCCAGAAAGCCCAATGTTAATGGCTTTATCGTCGCCACAAGACAGCTTCATACGATAAATGGAACAGGAGATGTAGTTTACATAGACAAAGGCAGAAAAGATGGCCTTTTAATTGGAGATCTGCTTGAAACGACTTTTCAGAGCGAGCATAAGATAATAACAGGACAAATTCAGATTATAAACTTGAAAGAATCAACTTCAACTGCAGTAATCAGAAAGAGCAACAACGCAATTTCGAGAGGGGATGGAATTTTACAGGCTAAATAGAAGTAGTAATCAAAGTCTTTAGCGCCCTGAGTCTGCTCGGATGTTTAAGTTTCCTTAAAGCCTTTGCTTCTATCTGCCGAACCCTTTCCCTTGTTATAAAGAGATGCCTCCCAACCTCTTCAAGAGTGTGATCTCTGTCGACTCCAATACCAAACCTCATCCTTATTACCTTTTCTTCCTTTGGTGTCAAACTTTTAAGCACTCTCTGTATCTGCTCGGAAGTTTCAATCCTTTCTGCGTCCGCATAAGGTGAAGGGCTGTTTTTATCTCCTATAAAGTCTTCAAGTTCCGTATCCTCATCACCCACTGGTGTCTGTAATGCTATGGGATCCTGTATCGCCCTAAAGACCTCTTCTACCTTTCTCGTGGGAACTCCAAGTTTTTTCGCAATCTCCTCATTAGTCGGTTCCCTTCCGAGTTGCTGTGTTAACTCTCTTGAAGCCTTAGTAACTCTGTTATAAAACTCCATCATATGGACAGGAACCCTGATAGTTTTCGTCTGGTCAATCAAGGCCCTTGTAATAGCCTGTCTTATCCACCATGTTGCATAGGTACTGAACTTAAAGCCCTTTTCATATTTGAATTTATCAACGGCCTTCATAAGACCGATATTTCCTTCCTGTATAAGGTCAAGAAGAGGTAACCCTCTGCCGACATAATTTTTCGCAATGTTAACAACAAGTCTTAGATTCCTTGTTATAAGCTCATTTTTGGCCGTCATAATAAGCGTCTTTGCCTTTTGTATTCTGTTCCACATTACCTTAAGGTCATCAACTTTCACACCTACTTCAGATTCAGCTTTTTTATAAACTTTGGATATTTCTTTTGTAATTGCTTCAAGTTTTTGGGTATTGATATTCTTTTTCCTCTTTTCGCAGATCGCCTTCCTAAGTTCCTTCAATGAGCTATATTTACAAAGCTTCTTATCGGTAACTTCTACCTCCTTCATTAGGCTCTCAAGGACTTCAATGCTTTTAGTTAAGGCTTCATCGGCTCTCTCTTCTTCCGGATATTCTTCTTCGTCTTTCTCCCCATCCAGACTTGCTTCTATTTTTTTGTAAAGAGGTAACGCCGTAATTATGCTTTTTATAATTTCCTTTCCCTCTTCAAGCCTTTTTGCAAGCTCTGTCTCTTCATCCTTGGTGAGTATCGAAATATCTCCCATAGAATAAAAGTATGCCTGCACAAGGTCTTCAGTCTTCTCATATTCTTCTAATTCTTCTTCAACTTCCTCTTCAGGTGGAAGTGCTTCCTCATGGTCTACTACCTTAACTCCCATGTCCTGAAGAATATCCATCAGATCTTCTAATTCATCTGGTGAGAAAAATTCTGAAGGAAGCGCCTCATTAATTTCATCATAGGTTAAGACTCCTCGCCTTTTCCCTATGTCGATTATTTCTTCGAAAATATCTCTTTCTCTCATTTCACCTCTTAGCGCAAATACAAGAAGGGGCTTTTCTTCGCCCCTTCTTGAAGACTACTTTTTTCTTTGACAACAGGTGGGGAAATAAAGGGTCAAGCCTCACGGTCTATTAGTACTGGTCAGCTCAATGCATTACTGCACTTACACCTCCAGCCTATCAACGTGGTAGTCTACCACGGACCTTTAGTCCCGCACTTTTTGCAAAGTGCCGGAGGGAGACCTTATCTTGGGGTGGGCTTCACGCTTAGATGCCTTCAGCGTTTATCCCAGCCAGACATAGCTACCCGGCATTGCCACTGGCATGA
>JBFMEC010000140.1:0-6206 GCA_040753575.1 Nitrospirota bacterium
CCTCTTGAAAATTAGATAATTTTTGTATAAAGTGTCTTATCCCAATCGTTAGAACTGAATGTTGTCTCTTTAAGGTCATATTCTGAAAAGATAAATATCGGAGATATTTTCAATGGGAAATGTGTTTGCGAGACCGAGAAAACTCACCATAGAAGCAGAGTCACTTCAAATGATGGGAAGAAGCCCACTGATTTTGAAGGTCTTTAGGGAAATAGAAAGAATAAGATCGAGAGATACGGCGGTATTTATCTCAGGTGAGGTCGGAACGGGTAAAAAACTTGCCGCAAAGTTAATACATCATAATAGTCCGAGGTCAGAAGGTCCCTTCGTTGTGGTTAACTCCGAGTCCATTCCAGAGGAATTATTAGAGATAGAGCTATTTGGAATTGAAAAAGATCCCTCTACAGGGGTTTCCGAAAAAAGGACAGGCAAAATAGAAGCTGCAGAGAGTGGTACACTTTTCCTTAATGAGATAGCGGGGCTTGATTCGCGTCTCCAGGAAAAAATTCTGAGATTCATAATTGAAAAAGAGTTTATTCCGGCGGGAAGTGATAGAAAAATTAAGTCGAATGTAAGGATGATTATTGCCACAAAAAGAGACCCGAAAGAGATTGTTGCCAGTGGACTTTTGAAAGAAGATCTTTACCATTACCTCCAGCAAACACATATAAAACTTCCTCTTCTTAAAGAAAGGAAAGAAGATATCCTGCCACTGGCCAAACATTTTCTAAAAGAAACAACAGAAAGATTTCAGACAGGATCTAAAGAATTCACCAAGGAAGTGAAGGATTTGCTATTGAAATATGATTGGCCTGGTAATGTGGGTGAGCTTAAGTATGCCATAACGAGGGCTTCTCTCATTTCAAGGGATTCAGCAATAAAAAAAGGAGACCTTCTAATAGAAGATATCAGTTTGTATTCAATAAAGGAATTTCTCGAAAGGAAACTCAAACATTATCTTAAAAGCATGACAAAGCTTGAAAGCTCCAATCTTTATGATGTAGTCTTTTCAGAGGTTGAAAGATCACTCCTATCAATTGTCCTCAAAGAGACCGAGGGTAACCAGCTAAAGGCCGCAAAGATTCTTGGCATCAATAGGAATACCTTAAGGGCGAAGATAAAGGAATATAAAATCAGCCTGTAGTCTAGTCATCAAGAAAATTCCTGACTACTGGATTTTCCTTTAGACAGCTTTGCCACATATTCCAAATCATACCTGTCCAGAATAAGAGCTGCTTCACGGAGCCTGTCGTGAGCAAGATTCTTCGGTCGCTCTCTCCCTCGGAAATTTTCACCCTATACTCACTTTCATTCAGTAACAATAACACCGCTACATCCTGATTTTCATACCAATTCTTGTAATGTTATACTTTTAAGAATTGGTTTTACTGAGGTTGAGAGTAACATGAGGTTCAATGTCACCAAGACAGATGGGAATGCGCGGGTCTGCCTTTTAGAGACACTTAGAGGCACGATAAATACCCCGACTTTTATGCCTGTTGGTACTCTCGGTACTGTGAAAGCTATCTCGCCAGATGAGTTGAAAGAAATGGGGGCCGAAATAATTCTTTGTAATACCTATCATCTTTACCTGAGACCCGGACATGAGATAGTCTCATCTCTCGGTGGTATTCACAAATTCATGAACTGGGATCGGATCATACTTTCAGACAGCGGAGGCTTCCAGGTTTTCAGCCTTTCAGCGCTGAGGAAAATCGAAGAAGGGGGAGTCTATTTTAAATCACATATCGACGGCTCCATGCATTTCATCGGGCCCAGAGAGGCTATGGAGATTCAGTCTTCACTGGGATCAGATATTGTGATGGCATTAGATGAATGTGCTCCCTATCCTTCATCTTATGAATATTCCTTTGAATCTCTTGAAAGAACCCTGAAGTGGGCAGCAAGATGCAAAGAATTACGGAAGAACGGGCAGGTCTTGTTTGGAATCGCTCAGGGCAGTATATACAAAGATCTCCGCAGTAGAAGTGTAGAGGAACTTATAGAGATAGGCTTTGAGGGATATGCAGTAGGTGGTCTGAGCGTGGGTGAGCCGAAAGAAGAAATGCATGAAATCATGTATTTTACAGCACCTCTTCTTCCCGCTGATAAGCCGAGATATCTGATGGGAGTAGGAGATTTGAAAGATATACTCGCTGGAGTTGAGGCTGGCTTTGATTTGTTTGACTGCGTAATGCCGACAAGGAATGCTAGAAATGGCACTCTCTTTACCAGCAGGGGCAAAATAAGCATTAAACGCGAAGAGTTTAAATCAGATAAGGGACCCCTTGATCCTGACTGCAGTTGCTATACATGCCGGAATTATTCGAGAGGTTACCTGAGACATATCTTCCTTTCAAAGGAGATACTCTCCATGAGGTTGAATACAATACATAATCTCTATTTCTACTTTAATTTCTTTAAGGATATGAAAGGATCTATCATAAGAGGAAAATTTAAAGATTTTAAAAAAAAATGGGAAGCGATATTCTAACATCAAGAGACTATACCATACAGGTCAGAAAAGTCCTCATCTTCACTTTAATCTTAAACTCCGGTGTCGCCTTTGCTAAAATCCTTTACGGCTACATAACCAATTCTATTGCCATGACCTCCGATGGGTTCCATTCATTCTTTGATGGAATATCTAATGTACTCGGCCTCTTCGGCATCTGGATAGCTTCCCGTCCACCCGATAAGGAACATCCTTACGGTCATAAGAAATACGAAACTCTCTTTACTGTTGTTATCGGTTTAATGATATTTGCCACCTGTTTTCAGATACTCAAGAAAGTCTATCTCTCTTTCACTGACCATCAAAAAGCGATCGTTACCGATGTCAGCTTTCTTATCATGCTCCTGACGATGGGAATCAATATCTTTGTGATGCTCTACGAATCCAGAAAGGGGAAACAATTGGGCAGCGAATTTTTAGTTGCCGATGCAATGCATACCAAAAGTGACATATTTGCATCCACATCAGTAATAATAAGTCTTGTCTTTACTCGTATGGGATATTATCTCGCAGATGCCATTGTGGGAATCATAATTACCTTTTTTATAGCAAGGATCGGATATGAAATTCTCAAAGAGGCGTCAAATATATTAGTCGATACGGTTTGCATAGATACTTCGGCAATCGAGTTTTTACTAAACCGTATAGAAGGTGTGAAAGGATGCCATGGTATAAGGACAAGAGGTTCACCAAAATTAATCTATCTCGACCTTCATGTCCTTGTGGACAGTAGATTGTCAACAGAAAAGGCCCATAGAATTGCAGACACCATAGAAAGAGAAATAAAAAGGGAATTTCCAGCAGTCGTAGACATAATCGTCCACATAGAGCCTGATTCAATACGACATTAGAATAACAGTGTTTTTAAAGAACTGGGAGATATTGCTCTATCTCAAAAGGGTGAATCCTTATTCTGTAGTCATCCCACTCCACCTTCTTGCTTATAACAAGCTGTTCAAAGATGTGGTCACCCAAGGTTTCTCTAAGAAGTTCACTCCTTTCTGCATATTCAATGGCTTCGATAAGGCTTCCAGGGAGACAGTCAATCTTATATTTCTTCCTCTCCACATCAGAAAGATGATAAACATCCATCTCAATAGGTTCAGGAAGCTTATATCCTTTCTCTATGCCTTTGAGCCCTGCCTGAAGCATACAGGCAAAGGCAAGATAGGGATTACAGGCCGGATCCGGCGAGCGGAGTTCAATACGAGTTGCCTTTTCTTTGCCTGGCTTATAAAGGGGAACCCTCACAAGGGTAGACCTGTTCCTTCTTGCCCAGCAAATATAAACCGGGGCCTCATATCCGGGAACAAGCCTTTTGTATGAATTAACCCACTGGTTAAGAACTAACGTTATCTCCTTTACGTGATTAAGGATCCCTGCAATATACTTCTTGGCAATATCGGAAAGAAAATATTGATCCTTCTGGTTAAAGAATGCATTCTGATTGCCCTTGAACAGGGATTGATGCGTATGCATGCCGCTTCCATTCTGACCGAATATCGGCTTGGGCATAAAGGTAGCATACACATTATATTGCTTGGCTATCTCTTTAACAATGACTCTGTGAGTCATTACTATATCAGCCATTGTTAAGGCATCTTCATATCTTAAATCTATCTCATGCTGTGAATGGGCAACCTCATGATGAGAATACTCCACTTTTATACCCATGGATTCAAGGGCGAGAATGGTGTCTCGCCTCAGGTCCTCAGCAGCATCGGTTGGATAATCAAAATAACCGCCCTCGTCGAGGGTATCTGGATTTCTATCAGTTTTGAAGTAGAAGTATTCAAGTTCAGGACCCAGATAAAAGGTGAAGCCCTTCTTCTTGGCCTTTTCGACGTTAACCTTAAGAATATACCTTGGATCCCCCTTATAGGGAGAACCATCCGGTTCATATATATCGCAGAACATCCTGGCGACGGCCCGTTCCTTTGGTCTCCAAGGAAGGATTGCAAAGGTAGTTGGATCCGGTCTTGCGATCATGTCGCTCTCATCAATTCTTGCAAAACCCTTGATTGATGAACCATCAAAGCCCATACCCTCATTAAAGGCAAATTCAAGTTCATCTACTGGAACGGCAAAACTTTTGAGCTGACCATGGATATCGGTGAACCAAAGTCTGATGAACTTCACATCGTGTTTTTTTACCAGTTCCATTACATCTTTTTTGTCTCTCGTTTTTTCTATGACCTTTTTTTCCGTCTTTGGTTTTGCCATTTCTAACCTCCTTAACCCTTCTTCAAAATCTTTTATAAAATATCATCCTTTCCTAAAAAATGCCTTATAAAAATTCATCGCCCTGCCCACATATTCTTCGCTTATCCTTTCCGTTTCCTCGATTATTTTTTCCCTATCAGACATATCTTTAACCCATTCAAGAAGCATATCCTTTGTTACCTCAATGTGAAACTGGAAGGCATAGACATTTTCACCGTATCTGAAGGCCTGATTCTTGTATAGCTTCGAACTTGCCAACAATACCGCACCAGTTGGGAGGTCAAAGGTATCACCATGCCAGTGAAATACCTTAAACCCCCGCCAGAAATCTCCTACACGAGGATGGATCGCAAGCCTTCTCATGAGAGGGTCTTTTAATCCGTCTCCTGTGAGTTCAATACGGTACCATCCAATCTCCTTCTGAGAACCTGGATAAACTTCCTCACCCAGACAATAGGCAACCATCTGGGAGCCCAGACAGATTCCAAGTATCCTCATGCCCCTGTTTATTGACTCCCTGATGATCCGCGTACCTATTTTAAGATGAGGATATCTTTCCATCTCATACACACCCATAGGACCTCCCATGATGACGAGGGTATTGAACTCCTCTAAAGAAGGCTGTATCTCTCCGGAACCAAGTTCAACAATGTTGAAATCAATACCTTCTTTTCTCAGGAAATCCTCTATTGTTCCCGGTCCTTCTGAAATTATATTTTTGATTATTAAGACCGCCATTTAACCTAAAAAATGCATTTACATAATGCAGATGTTGCGAAAAAATTTATTTTTCGATACCTTAGTGTACCTTTAACTGATGGTTTACGGAATGTTTTTATGGATATAACGAATAAAAATATTTCCAATAAATTCATCGAATTAAATAAATTTTTGAGCAATGTCTGCATTATTTAGGTTAACTTTAAAACGGTAAACGGTAACCCGTATATAATATAATATAGTAGTATAAAACAATATGTTCTGAATCAGGAGTTCAGGTCAGTAATATTCCTGGGTGATTTCGCATATCCTGTTTTTTGTCTTCTCAATCCGGTCAATTAAATCTTCTTTAGACCTGAGATTTAAGAACCCGGTTATAATATCAATAAGTTCAGAATCAACCTTCAACAGATCTTCTCCATTAAGCCTCAGGATGGTTTCAGCAGTCCTTAAAAATCGGTGTGATTGCAACAAGAATTCTTCGGTATCTCTCTTGAGGATTCCATATCTTGAAAGACTTTTGATAGCGGCAACCGTATTATATATAACAAGATTCCGAAACCTTTCTATATTTTTTAGCTGGAGATACTGGACAAAAAATTCCATTTCTTTGATTCCCCCAGGTCCATACTTAATATCATAAGAGCCGGCGAATTCTCTGGAAACTTCATGGATAATCCTTTTTCTGAACCCCCCTATAACTGAACTGCTTATCTCTATGCCTCTTTTTAGAATTATCATCTTTTTA
>JBFMEC010000141.1:0-6161 GCA_040753575.1 Nitrospirota bacterium
AGGACGACCTTTGAGGTAACAACTGAGGAGCTGGGAGCTCAAAATGCGGTCGCTGCCGGCGGCAGATATGATGGACTTGTTGAGGAATTTGGAGGGCCGCCGACGCCGGCCATCGGTTTTGCCGTGGGAATGGAAAGGATTGTGACAATACTCAAATCCCGTAATAAACTGGGAACTCCCACGCCAAAGGTTTTTATCGCCACAATAGGGAAATTGGCAGATAGAGAAAGTGTCATAATTGCAGATGGTTTAAGGGACAAGGGTATCTGGGTCGAACTTGGATATGCCGACAATTCTCTGAGAAGCCAGTTGAGGAAAGCAGATAGACTGGGGGCTGATTATGTCTTTATAATCGGAGAAGATGAGATTAACTCAAAGATGCTAAAATGGAAGAGGTTTTCCGATGGCAATCAGGGGGAGATAATGTTCTCTGAAATCTTTGATTTCCTGAAGGTCAATTGATAATGTCCTCGATGTTTTACAAAAAATGGCCCTTCAGATAGAATGTTATGGGTAACAAATTGAGTAAGGTGGTCGTCATAGATGATGAACCTTTTATCCTGATGATGATAGAGGATAAGCTTGAGAAAGCGAAGATCGACGTCATTGCCCTGAGGGAAAGTAAAAATGCCCTGGAGGTCATAAAGAGGGAAAGGCCCGATCTGATCATAACTGACTGGATGATGCCAGAAATCAACGGCATAGAGCTTTGTCAGATGCTCAAGGCCGATCTGGAAGTAAAGGATATTCCGGTATTTATGCTTACCGCAAAGGGACAAAATACCGATGAAGAACTTGGGCTTCAATGTGGAGTTGCCAAATATATAACGAAGCCCTTCAGCCCAAATTACCTCCTTAAGATGGTATTAGAGACCATTGGAAAGAGTTAATCTCAAAGAGGATCTATATCTCACCGTTCAGGAGCTTAGCTCTAGCTATGAAGAACTCTCTCTTCTATATAGGATTTCTGAAGTTCTTTCGGGACTTAGTGTGGACGAGATTTGCAGGAAAATTATAGATGAGGCTATTCACACCATCGAGATAAAGACGGCAGCTGTCTTATTGCTCGAGAAAGATGGCGAGGAGTTATATACGAAGACCTGTACTGGAAGCTGGAAGAGGGATCTCGGGTTTAAGAAGGATGAAGGTTTACTATGGGATTCGATTAATGCAAAAAGGCCTTCTGTTTACAATCTCACAGAAAGAGAAAGGGGAAGTTACCTTCCAGATGTGAGATCGATGCTTGTCTGTCCTATGATAGGGAAAGGAAAGATCCTCGGCGCAATTGTCGTTGCCGACAAAAAATTTTCAGAGGAGTTCTATTCCAATGATACAAAACTTGTAAGTGCCATCGCTTTCCAGGCTGCTCTATCGATAGAAAATGCCCTTCTCTATCATGAGCTGGAAGAGCTTCTTTTGGGAATGATCAGGTCTCTCGTAAGGGCCCTGGAGGCAACGTCCACGTGGAGTGCCGGCCATACGGAAAGAGTTACACATTATGCTATTGGTATAGGCAGGGAGATGGGACTTCCTGAAGAAACTATTGATAAGTTAAGGATGTGTTCTCTTCTTCATGATATCGGGAAGATAGGTACTCCGAAGGAGATACTTGACAAGGCAGGCAGACTGACGGAAGAGGAATGGATCGAAATAAATAAACATCCTCTTATGGGAGCAGAGATACTGAGAGACCTGAGACAATTAACCGATATCGTTGAGGGTGTGAAATATCATCATGAATACTGGGATGGCAGTAAGGGTATCTTCGGCAAAAAAGGTGAAGAGATACCGCTGATGGCAAGGATATTGGCTGTGGCCGATGCCTTCGATGCTATGACATCTGACAGGCCCTACAGGCGCAGAAAATCAAAGGAAGAGACAATAGAGGAGATTATTGAGTTCTCGGGAAAACAGTTTGATCCCGACATTGTAAAGGTTTTCTTAAGATGGGTTGAGAATTTTAACCTACCTCGTTAAGTTTTCGAACTCTTAATCTGACGCCGAGCCCACCGGCAATTTCACGGCACTTTTCAATATCAACACCTTTGAGTTCTACCACTGTGGCCTCAACATCGGGAATATACTTCTTGGATTCTCTAATAAATTCAATCACTCCTTTAAAGGCATTTCTATAAAGAGGTTTGCAGATCCTGTTATAAGTTTCTTCGTCATGGGCATCGAGGCTTATGGAGATACGATCAACAATGCCCTTCAGATCGGGAAGTATATTTCTTCTATGAATAAGGTTACCGTGACCATTTGTATTTATTCTAACGACACCTCCATTCTCATTGATCCATGCGGAAAGACTTCTGACAAGATCAAGTCTCAGAAGGGGCTCTCCGTAACCGCAGAATACAATCTCCTTATACTTTGAGGGATCTCCTATAGAAGCCTTCAGTTCTTCCTCTGTGGGTTCCTCCAAAAGTCTTAAATTATAACCTTTCACATAGTCTGTCTGAAACCTTATACAAAAGGAGCAACTGTTTGTGCATCGGTTCGTAATATTTAAATAAAGGCTGTCTCTTATCTTGTAGGCTATCTCGCCTTTTTCCTCTATCCGTCCTATCCTGAACAAACGCCTTGCATTCAATGTTGTGATCCTTGCCATGTCATCCGGTGTAATATTTCTGATTTCAGAAATGACCTTAGCGGTATGAACAAGATAAGAAGGCTCATTCCTTTTTCCCCTAAGAGGTTCAGGTGTGAGGTAGGGAGCATCTGTTTCGATAAGAAGATAATCATCGGGTATCGCCTTTGTGATCTCTCTCAGCCGTCTGGCATTTTTAAATGTTACAGGTCCGGCTATGGATATATAAAAACCCATACTCATTGCCCTTTCTGCCATATCTATATCCCCTGAAAAGCAGTGTAAGACACCTCTATTAACTCCTGACTCGCTTAAAATTTCGAGGGTATCCTTCTTCGCATCTCTGCTGTGTATGACTACGGGAAGTCCTATCTCTTTCGCAAATAGGAGATGTCTTCTGAAGACTTCTCTCTGGATCTCCCTCGGTGAATTATCGTAATGATAGTCAAGACCGGTCTCCCCTATGGCGACGACTTTTTCTTTTGATGTCCATTCTCTAAGTTTGAGATAAATATCCTCAGTGAAATCCTTAGCATCATGCGGATGGATTCCTACGGAAGCATAAATGAGATCATATCTTTCAGCAAGCTCAAGCCCTCCAAGATTGCCTTCCAGATCGGAGCCAATTGTAATTATAGCCTCGATACCATTGTCTGTTGCACGTTGAATGACAGTCTCTCTGTCCTGATCAAATTCTTCCATCTCGAGGTGACAATGGGTGTCAATTAAAGTGGCGAGTGGCGGGTGGCGAGTGTTCAGTAGCAAATTTGTTTCTTGGTCTTCACTTCTAACTTTCAACTTTGTAACTTTGTAACTATTTTAGGCACCGAATTTCTTGAGTCTTCCAGCATTTGCAAGGGCGAGGGTCATGAGATTGACCGTAGAGAAGATACCAAGTTCTCCTTTTATGCATTCTCTTTCTGTAAAGGTTTTACAGGTATTGCCCAGGACATAGGGAGATTTTAGTAGAACGGGTACAGGATGCCAGCTATGGCTTTTGAGCACCGAAGGTGTTGAGTGATCCCCTGTTATCATCAATACATCGAAATTAAGGGAAAGTATCTCAGGCAGAACCTTATCAAACTCCTCGATCTTTGAAGCCTTTCCCTGAAAATTTCCATCCTCGCCATAAGAATCCATCTTTTTAATGTGAAGAAAGAAAAAGTCATAGTCATTGTAATTCCTCTTAAGGAAATCGATCTCTTCTCTTGTATCACCCCGAATTGCGGGTGCATCCATTCCAATCAATTTTGCAAGGCCCCTGTACATAGGGTAGGTGGCGATACAGAGAGGTTTCAATCCGTAGACCTCCCTGAAATGAGGTATATCTGGCACCTGAGAAAAGCCGCGAAGGAGGATAAAGTTTGTCCTCTTATTATCCTTTAGAAGCTCTGATATATTTGATATTAGTTTTTCTGTAATTCCCGCAATTCTTTTTGCCTCTTCCGTTTCGGGAGTAACTCCCAAAGGTGGTTTTCCTTCTTTCTGCGGATCAGTATCCTTTATTGAAGCAGAGCCCCGGGGCAGGGGGTCTGGAAACCTGAGGACAAGGGCGAACCTGTGTTCCATGCCAGGGGTGAAGATAACCTCAACGTCATCAATCTTTCTTATCTTTTCCTGCAGTTTCTCCGTGATCTTCCTGCTTTCTTCTGTCGGAATCCTGCCTGCACGCCTGTCTTTGATTATTCCGTCCTCAATAGTCGCATAGTTTACCCTTATGGCCACGTCAGTTTTTCTCAATTCTATTCCTAAACCGAGTGCCTCAAGAACCCCTCTCCCTATCTGCCACTCTATCGGGTCATAACCGAAAAGAGATAAATGTCCAGGGCCGCTTCCCGGTGTTACACCCATAGCAACAGGAATATGCAGTCCACAGGCGGACTTCATCGCAAGAGCATCAAGGTTAGGTTTATGGGCAACCTCAAGTTCTGTTTTTTCATTCACGGGGAGTCCCCCAAGACCGTCTAAGACAATTAGTAGTATCTTAGAATTGCTTTTTTGAATTAAATCTTTGATTAGCCTCTGCATGGTCTTATCTCTCCCTTTTTGCCGCGCCAGTCTTATAGGCTGTGTCAGAAACGCTCGAAGCAACAGTTGCAACAACCTTTCTATCAAAGATACTCGGTACAATATAATCTTCGCTGAGTTCCTTTTCGTCAACCACTGAAGCTATTGCCTTTGCAGCGGCGAGTTTAATCTCCTCATTTACGGCCCTTGCTCTAGAATCGAGGAGACCTCTAAAAAGACCCGGGAAACAGAGCATGTTATTGATCTGGTTTGGATAATCCGACCTGCCTGTTGCAAGAATCCTTACATGTGGAGAAGCATCTTCAGGAGCTATTTCCGGTTCCGGATTTGCAAGGGCAAAGAGAATCCGATCAGAGGCCATCTTTTTAATATCGGAGACAGTGATAATATTTGGAGCCGAAAGTCCTATAAAAGCATCAGCGCCCACCATTACATCAGAGAGACCCCCCCTGATCATCTCTGGGTTTGTATTTTCTGAAATCCAGAGCTTCACAGCATTCATATGTTCTTTTCTGCCTCTATAAATTGCTCCCTCCCTGTCGCAAACAATCATGTCTGTTATCCCTATTTCTTTAAGAATCTTAGAGCATGCAGTTCCGGCAGCCCCGGCACCTGAAATAACTATTTTGAGCCTTATCAGTTCTTTGCCAACAACTTTCACAGCATTGATAAGAGCAGCGAGGATAACGACGGCGGTACCATGCTGGTCGTCATGAAAGACCGGAATATCAAGTTCCTCTTTGAGCCTTTCTTCTATCTCGAAACATCTTGGGGAGGAGATATCCTCAAGGTTTATCCCTCCAAAGGCTGGAGAAATATATTTTACTGCCCTGACTATTTCATCAGGATCCTTCGTAGAAAGGCAGATTGGAAAGGCATCAACATTGGCAAACTCCTTAAAGATCATGGCCTTTCCTTCCATAACCGGCATTGCAGCTTCGGGGCCAATATCTCCAAGGCCAAGAACAGCGCTTCCATCTGTCACTATGGCTACCGAGTTTCTCTTCATCGTGAACCTGTAAGCCTTTTCTCTATCTTGATGTATTGCCATGCACACACGGGCAACACCGGGAGTATAAACCCTTGAGAGGTCATTTCGATTTTTTACAGGGACTTTATTATGAATCTCTATCTTTCCTCCGTGGTGTAATAAAAATGTCCTGTCAGAGACGTGTATAACCCTCACTCCTCCAATCCTTTTGACCGCATCGACGATATCTTTTTCATGGGCCTCGTCTCGTGCATTGACGGTGAAGTCCCTTACTATAACACCCTTTCCGACTCTGACTATATCTATGGCCCCTATGTCGCCACCTGCTTCACCAATGGCGGTACCAATCTTTCCAAGCATTCCAACCTTGTTTACTATCTCAAGTCTGAGTGTTATGCTATAGCTTGGGGTTGGTGTCATCCTCATGAAATTATTATACAGAAAGTTGATAATCAAAAGTTGGAGATACTTGTTGAGGCTGTTATCTATCCTTGTAATTTGAGTGTCAAGATATGGGCGGTTAGCTCAGCCGGGAGAGCGCCACGTTCGCAA
>JBFMEC010000142.1:0-6080 GCA_040753575.1 Nitrospirota bacterium
TCATTCCGGCTTGTCCGCAATCCTTCTTTAAAAAGGACTCCCGACAAGCGGGAGTGACAGATAAAGAAACGATCTGTCATAGGACATTTATTATGCAGGAGTGAATAGGTTGAGGTAAGGTTACGGTATGACCTTATTAAGCTGATATTCCACTATTCCTGTGGCTCCAGCTTTCTTCAGCCTCGGGATAATATCGCGTACGACCTTTTCATCGATCATCACTTCGAGGGCGAACCATCCTTTATCAGAGAGGGGAGATATGGTTGGTGAATGCATCGCAGAAAGAAGGCTCATCACCCTTCTTAAAGACTTATCGGGAACATTCATCTTAAGACCCACCTTTTCCTCGGCCGCAAGAGCGCCCCTAAGAAGCATTGAGATATTCTCCATCTTCTGCCTTTTCCATTTATCATGCCACGCCTTCTTATTTGCGATGAACCTCGTACTTGACTGGAGAATAGTTTCTATTATTCTCAGATTATTGGCCTTCAGAGAGGTACCTGTTTCAGTAAGTTCAACGATTGCATCAGCCAGATGTGGTGGTTTCACTTCCGTTGCACCCCAGGAAAAATCCACCTTGGCCTTAATTCCTTTAGATCTGAGATATCTTTTTGTAAATCCTACAAGCTCTGTGGAGATTCGCTTACCCTCGAGGTCTTTAACAGTTTTTATCCTGGAGTCTATGGGTACGGCAATAATCCACTTCACAGGTCTGAGACCCTCCTTCGCATAAATAAGCTCAGCAATCTCATGAACATCGGCATTCTGTTCCAGTATCCAGTCCTTACCGGTAAGACCACAGTCAAGTATGCCATCCTCCACGTATTTTGGCATTTCCTGCGCTCTTATCAGCATAGCATCAATTTCAGGATCATCAATGGATGGATAGTAAGAACGATCTGACAGAGAAATGTGGTATCCGGCCTTTCGAAAAAGTTTTAATGTAGACTCCTGAAGGCTTCCCTTTGGAAGACCGAGTTTTAATGTCTTATTCATAATCTCACCTTTAAATAGATTTAAAGATTCAAGCATACTGAGAATTCATATGCTATAATAATCTATCATATTGTACCGTTACAAATCTCACGATACGGCCAGCCATCATAAATTGAAGGATTAATAAATGTCAATGCCTGTTAATTTTGCACCTTTATCAGACATCCTTAAAAGAGATTTGACAGGCTCTCGTATTTACAATCTCACGGGTTCATCGTACCCTCTTTTTATTGCCCTATATGATAGACCATTTCTTGCAATTGAATTGACGGAAGAACTGGCAGAGGAACTTCATAAAGACATCAATTTTTTCAGAGAGGCCCTGAAGAAAGAATCTGTCCTCTTTTTACCGGAACCCAATGGTTCTTCACTCTCCGGTGAAAGAGCAAAGGTAATTTATTCCATTAAGGAAAGCAGTTCTGTCGTGAGTTCCTTCAAAAATCTTAAGTCCATAATATGGTCTCCGGAAGAAATACGCAGGGGCGTTCTGAATCTTGAGAAAGGCCCGGAGATCGGCAGGTCAAAAATTGAAAAAATTCTTATGGAGATGGGTTATAAGAGTGTTCCCCTTGTTGTCGAAAAAGGTGAATACAGTCTTCGAAGCTGGATACTTGATATATTCCCTTCGACCTCAGAAGACCCCTTAAGACTTGAATTCTTTGGCGATGAAATAGAGAGCCTTAAGATCTTTGATGTTGAGACTCAGCGATCCCTGGCTGATATACCGGAGTTTTTATTATTCCCATCTGAAGACCCTCAGTCCGGCACTACTCTCCTTGAACTTATAGCAGAGGCAAAACATTTTTCATCAGATTCAATCCAGGAAAGAAATGATCTCTCTCCTGATACCACCTTTCTTTCGAGATATTCCATTAAAGGCCCTGGTTTGGAAGCGGAAGTTCTACCTATAAAAGGCCTCGGTATCATGCCGGAAGAAAGAAGAGGTATCGAAGAACTGCCTCACAAGATCAAACTCCTTCAAAAAGAAAATAGAATAGCCTTCATTTCTTCATCGGCGGGTCAGGCAGAAAGGCTGAAGGATATACTGAGAGCGGGAGATATTTATGCACCGATCATAGATAAAATAGATCTCTTCAAATATGAAGGAAGAGTTTCCATAACAATCGGAGAACTTTCAGCGGGACTTTTCCTTCCCGGCATATTAATTCTTACTGAAAAAGAGATATTTGGTGGAAGACCCGGTTACAGACCCATCAGGAAATCCAGGGTTTCAAAGCTTCTCACTTCGATCGATGACCTCAGACCTGGCGATTTTGTGGTCCACAGAGACCATGGAATTGGAAGATTCAATGGACTTGTCCGCCAGAAAACCGAGGGTGTAGAAGAAGATCTTCTGTTAATGGATTATGAAAATGGAAGACTTTACGTACCCCTTCACAATATCAATAGTATCCATAAGTATCATTCCGAGGAAGGTGTCATCCCGAAAGTAGACAGGCTTGGTGGAAAGACCTGGCAAAGGACGAAGGAGAGGGTAAGAAAGAAGATACATGATATGGCGGAAAAACTGATCGCTCTTTACGCAGAGAGAGAGGTGTATAAAGGTTTTTCCTTTAGTGCTGACACCGAACTTCACAGAGAATTCGACAGTTTCTTCCCCTACGAGGAGACAAGCGATCAGATAAGATCCATAGAAGATATTAAGAAGGACATGGAATCGGAAAAACCCATGGACAGACTCATCTGTGGCGATGTGGGATATGGGAAGACAGAGATTGCCATGAGGGCCGCCTTCAAATCTGTTTATGATGGAAGACAGGTGGCGGTTCTTGTGCCAACAACAATATTATGTGAACAGCACTACAGAACATTCAAGATGAGATTCTCTGCCTTCCCTGTGAATATGGATTACCTGAGTAGATTCAAATCCAAAAAAGAACAGAGGGAGACTATAAGGGCCTTATCAAGAGGTGACATAGATATAATCATAGGAACCCATATACTCCTCAGAGAAGATATAAACTTTTACAAACTCGGGTTACTCATAATTGATGAAGAACACAGGTTCGGCGTTAGTCAGAAGGAGAGGATCAAAGAATTAAAGAAGGGTGTGGATGTTATCGCACTCACGGCGACACCGATCCCAAGAACACTCCATATGACGCTCTCGGGAATAAGGGATATGAGCATAATCGAGACACCCCCCGAGGAAAGGCTTGCTGTCAGAAGCACCGTCTCAATATTTGACGAGAATCTCATAGGAGGTGCCATGGAAAGGGAGCTTGAAAGGAAGGGCCAGGTCTTCTTTGTCCATAATAGAATAAAGGACATATACAAGATTGCCGACTACCTGTCGAGGCTCCTTCCTTCAGCAAAGATCTCCGTAGCTCACGGACAGATGCCCGAGAGAGAACTTGAAAGGATCATGCTCAAATTCTATGAGGGCGAAATAGATGTCCTGGTATCAACCGCTATAGTTGGTTCCGGTCTCGACATACCAACAGCCAATACTATCATCATAAACAGGGCTGACAGGATGGGCCTTGCCGACCTCTATCAGCTAAGAGGCCGTGTCGGAAGAAGTAATGTGAGGGCTTATTCCTATTTTCTTATTCCCGGTGAGAAGATTATCACTGAAGACGCTAAGAAGAGGCTTCAGGCAATACAGGAGATGAGTTATCTTGGAGCAGGCTTCAGGCTCGCCATGAAAGATCTGGAGATAAGGGGTGCGGGAAATCTTCTCGGTCCCGAACAATCAGGGCATATCCATACAGTCGGCTTTGATCTTTATATAGAGATGTTTGAAAAGGCAATAGCCGAGCTTAAGGGTCAGAAGATAGAAGAGGAATTCGAACCTTCCATAAACTTGAAGGTCAATGCCTTCATACCGGAGGAATATATAAGTGATATAACTTTGAGGCTCAGCCTTTATAGGAGAATTGCTTCATCAAGGTTGCCAGAGGATCTGGAGGCGCTGGAACTGGAAATGAAGGATAGATTTGGAGAGCCACCGGAGGAGATTAAGAACCTCCTTGATGTTATGAGGCTAAAGATAATGGCAAGAGAACTCCTGATCAAAAAGATTGAGGACGTCCACGGAAAGATCCGCTTGAGCTTTTCTCCCGATACAAAGATTGAACCAAGAGATATCTTTGAACTCCACAGGAGAAGAGATGGAAAGATTAGATTTCTTCCGGAGGGTTTTGATGTCGACCTAAAGGGACTTCCCTGGCAGAGGGTCTACAAAGAGATCTCTGAGATAATGATAGAATTAAAGCATCAAAGTTAACTTTACTAAAAAGAAATTTATTTGACTCCCGAGATCCTATTTTCTGAATCGAGGATAACTATTCTGGGCTTGAATCTTTTTATCTTGCTATCCTCAAAATAGTTATAACAGAAAATTATAATTTTATCCCCCACAACTCCCTTACGTGCAGTAGGACCATTGAGGCAGATCTCGCCTTTCTTGCCCGGTATTACATAAGTCTCAAAGCGTTCTCCGTTATTGAGGTTACTCACCATTACCTGTTCATAGGGAAGTATTCCTGCCTTTCTCAATATCTCTTCATCTATCGTTATACTGCCTTCGTAGGAAAGGTTGGAATCTGTAACCGTTGCAACATGTATCTTTGACCTGAGCATGCATCTTAACATAACAACTAATTATGTATCCTGTTTTAATACAAATTCAAGTATTTGTGGTTCAGTAATCCCACATCTGCGCATGAAAAACCCTTGACAATCACTGGTTTTTAGTCAATAATGAACCCATCAAACCTCATATTTCTTTTGGGGGTATTCAGCTTGGGATAACAATCAGTAAAGATGATTCGGACAGAATAACAGTTTCCTTCCGTTATGATCCTCAGCTTGTCGAAAAGATCAGAACCATTGATGGCCGTAAATGGCACAAGGATAAAAAATGCTGGAGCTTTCCTGACACAGATGACTCATTAGAGAAGATTTTAAAGGTTTTTAAAGGCGAAGAAATCCATTTAGACCCTGCCCTGAAAGGGACTGTCCCAGATTTACGGACGGAGCAAAGCGAAGTCGTAGAATCGGGACTGTCCCCAAAGTTTGAAGACCTCAGAAGAGAACTCCCTTCCAGAAAATACAGTTACAAAACCGTCAAGGGCTACCTCTATTACAACAGAGATTTCCTGAACTTCATAGACAAAAAACCTTCTGATATTACCGATGCCGATATAAAGGATTACCTTCTTTACCTTGTAGAAGAAAAGCAATCTGCGACCTCCACACTTAACCAGGCCATCAATGCCTTGAAGTTTTACTATGGAACTATGCTTAAGAAGAGGTTTTTGTATGACATAAAAAGGCCCCGTAAGGATAAAAAGTTGCCTGTAGTTTTAAGCAAAGAAGAAGTTGCAAGTATCCTCTCATCTGTTGATAATATTAAGCATAAAGCCATTTTGATGCTGGTCTATTCCTCTGGTTTAAGGGTTGGAGAAGTGGTAAGACTAAAGCCAGAGGACATTGACAGCAAGAGGATGCTGGTTTTTATTAAAGGTGCAAAAGGTCGGAAAGATAGATACTCATTGCTCTCAGAATCCGCTTTAAAGACCTTAAGAGAATATTGGAGAGAATATAAGCCGGTGAAATGGTTGTTCCCTGGGCCAAATAGCGAAAGGTATATTACCATAAGGACTGCTCAAAGGGTATTTGAGATAGCTTGTAATCGGGCAGGGATAAGAAAAGATGTAACCATCCATAGTCTCAGGCATTCATTCGCAACACATCTGTTAGAGAATGGGATAGACTTGCGGTATATACAGGAACTGTTGGGACACAAAAGCTCAAAGACAACCGAGATATACACGCACGTAAGCACCAAAGATTTTGCAAAGATAAGGAATCCTTTAGACCAGATTCTTCAAGAGGGAGGAGGTGGGATTAGTCCATAGGGAGGTATATCCGACATAGTCGTCTATACCTTCAAAATTGAATAAAAAGGCGACATTGTCGTCTGTGAACGAGATACACGGTCATCGCTTCGCTCGACCGCGTATCGGGGCGGGTCGGCGGGTCGCCTGAAGGCGACCTAAAAATGGGCGTAGCCTCATGTATAGAAATGGATTCATTAATAAAGGGTAATCGCGTAG
>JBFMEC010000143.1:0-6059 GCA_040753575.1 Nitrospirota bacterium
TAAACCCTATTCGCCATGCGCTTATTATTCAATGGCCGTGATGATTCCCCCTGCACAAATATTTTCATCTCGAACCATTACAAATCTTCCAAGCTCCTGGACATCCTGAAACGTCTTTACCACGATGGGGGTTTTTGTCTTGATCGTAACCTCCCCAACCTCGAGGTCCCTTAATTGGTTTGCCTCCTCCTCAATAATCTCCAGGGTTGAAGAATTGATTCTTTTTCTTATGGTCTCTATCTTTCCGCTTGTTTCTTGAGTGGCACATCTCACCAGTACCCTCTCGCCTCTATGAAATTCCTTTTTTGACATCCAGAAAATATTGGCGCTGAAGGTATCGGTTAAAACAGGCTCTTGTCTTGAATCGCAAACCACATAACCTCTATCCAAAAAAAGAGATTCCTCTACCGTAATTCCAATGCTCTCACCAGCAGTTGCCTCTTCTACTTGTCTTGGATATTTTTCTACGCTTTTCACCCTGCTAACCTGTCGACTTGGAAGCACTTTTATTTCCTGCCCACTTCTTATCACTCCGGCTTCCACCCTGCCCGCAGCGATCCTTTTACTATCAATCTTATAAATATCTTGGATAGGAAAAATGAGGGGCTTGCCGTTAGCAGCTTCTCTGTTCTCGAGAGTATCAAGACTCTCTAAAAAAGTAGGTCCTTTATACCACATCATTTTCTCGGATCCCTTTGCGATATTCTCACCGGTGATCGCAGCAATAGGGATGTAGAAAATCGGGCTTATCTTTATAGAACGAAGGAACTCTTCAATCTCTTTTCTGACGGCACTAAAGCGAACCCCCTGAAAACCGACCGTGTCCATCTTGTTCAGCACTACAATGACCTGTCTCAAACCCAGAAGAGAAAGAATATAGGCGTGCCGTTTGGTTTGCTCTTTTACACCTTCGTTGACATCAACAATTAACACAGCCGCTTCTGCCTGCGATGCCCCTGTGATCATGTTCTTCACAAATTCCACATGACCGGGAGCATCAATGATGACATATTCCCTTCTATCAGTTTTGAAAAAGACCTGAGTGGTATCGATCGTAATTCCCTGCTGCCTTTCCTCTTCCAAATGATCCAAAAGATAAGCAAATTCAGTCTCTCTTCCCAATGACTCAGAGGTTTTCTGAATTTCCTCAATTTTATCAGGCGGCAGAGAATCGGTATCGAATAGAAGTCTACCAATTAGAGTAGATTTGCCATGATCAACGTGTCCGACAATCACGAATTTGAGACCCATTCTATCCATCATCGTTTCTTATACCCCCGTTTAAGCAATATCGTTCATAGTTCATTGTTCATTGTTCATAGTTCATTGTTCATTGTTCATAGTTCATTGTTCATGGTTCATCGTCCATCGTTCATCGTGCGAAGCTCATAGCTCATCGCCTAATAGCAAACAATCTATTTAAAAAGTTTAACAAGTGTCACGATGCCTAATATGATAGTTAAAATACCAATCATCATATTCAAATATTTTGTATTAATCTTTTTTACAGTTTTTGCGGTAAACGGAACTGAGAATACCGCTCCCGCAATAATAATCGGGGCCAATTTCCAATCAACTGTTCTTTGTGCTACGAGGATATAAGTAATCACCCCTACCACACAGGTCAATCCTTCAGCCAAAGAGGTAATCCCAACAGCACTTTTCCCTTCCACACCAGACAGAATTTGACCGCCTGTTACTACTGGCCCATATCCTCCGCCACTCATTCCTTTATTAAAAGAGGCAAGGAGGCCTAAAGAAATAATCTTTTTCCATGAAAAACCATAATTCTTATTGAGTGTTAGAAGAATGACGAATCCCATTGAAAGAACTAAACACCCAATATAAAAGGTTAACCAAAATTTGGAGATATTGACAGCGATGAATACCGCAACGATGGTGCCCAAAATACTACAGATTGCCAATAGCAATGCTACTTTTAAATGTAAAGGCAATCCTCTCTTAAAACTTTCGACATAGCCTAACGATTTTAGTTGATTCATAATCAATGAGAAATTGGTTGTCTCAGGTTTGAAATTTACATTCCCCTCCCGGTGATGAAAAAAACCTGCTAATAATCCAGTGAAAAGCTCTGATAACAATATAGCTGGTACAATCTGGAGTGGACTGAACCCGAAAAGTAGAAGCACGGGTGTCAGGGTTGTCCCGTACCCCATTCCCAGGGTTGAATCCATATATTCGCACCAAAAAGCAATGATGGCGATAATCACAATGGCCCACAAAGAAATTCCAAGTATCATCTCTTACCTCCCTGCTTACATGTAGCCCAGGGAACGTAATTTCTGCATCATATAAGCAGATTCCTTGTCCTGGGCTCTTCCACTTCTTTCCGATATTCTTGATATCCTTAATTCCTCAACAATCTTATCTATGGTATTAGCGCTGGAGTCGATAGGATTGCAGCAGCACTCGCACCCAATGCTTCGATAACGCTTGCCATTTTTAGACAGGTAAAGAGAGACGATCGGAATACTTTCCCTCTTGATATATTCCCATACATCGATTTCTCGCCACCCCAGAAGAGGATGAACCCTTAAATGTTCCTCATCTTTTGCTTTTGTTTTATATTGATCCCATAACTCTGGAGGCTGATTCTTATAATCCCACTCAAAATCCTCGTCTCTTGGGCTGAACACTCTCTCCTTGGCCCGGATGCCATGCTCGTCTCTTCGAATAGCGAGATAGAGGGCTTTGAATTTATATTTTTCGATGGCCTTCTTTAAGGCATTCGTCTTTAATTCCGTGCAACATTCAAACTTTCCCTTATCCGGCCCAACTCCAGCGTCAAGAGCTTCCTCGTTCCTTGCAACGATTAGGTTAAGCCCCCATTCTTTTGCTTGTTTTTCCCTGAATTCATAAATTTCTTTGAATTTGTGTGTCGTATCGAGATGCACAATGGGAAAAGGAATTTTCCCAAAGAATGCCTTCCTGATCAGCCATAAAAGAGTGGTCGAATCTTTACCGATTGACCATAACATGGCCACCTTTTTGTATTGACTGTAAGCTTCACGAATGATGAAAATGCTTTGGTTTTCAAGCTTCTCAAGATAACCGTCGTTTATGTTCATTAAATGATAAACCTCCTTATAATAAAAGTGTTAAGTGTAGAGTGTTGAGTGTAGGGTGAAGGGTGGTCTTGATTCTTGATTTTATCAGTCCACAGTTCCAACATTCCAATATTCCATTCTTCCTGCTATTTCTCTTTCCTTCACAGGTATCCCAACGATTTCAGCCTTGTCCTGATGGCATGAATCTCTTCTTTGCTAAGACCTTCCTTATCTTTCTTGGATGATTTTCCAGAGGCGATATCCCTTAAGACATAGACAATGAATTCCGTCACAGAGTTGAAACCCGTCTCGCTGATCACCTCTTTCAAGTTATCATAAAGAGGTTTTGGAATCTTTATCGTGACCTTGCCTTTGGCTCGGTTCATTAACACTCCTATAACACTCCAATAAGAGTGTATCAGTTCCAATAGACCATGTCAAGTTATTTTTTGACTGGAGTTTCCTGAGTTTTTCATGGTCATATAAGTTTATATACGATTCTGAGGATAAAAAGTTTTCTAAGTATTTGAAATGCTTAGACCCAATTTTTTAAATTCAAAAAAGGAAAATTCAAGATGCCTCCATTTCCAACATATTGATATTGCAGCACAATAACATTCTTTGTTTCAAAAACTCAGGAAACTCCAAATTTTTTGAGAATTTTGTAATAGTCTTTATGGGGTTTAAGGGCAAGAATAAGGATGCCCGTTTAGGAGAAGCGGCAATATGGCCAAACTACTGCTAAAAAACAGGAATATAGTGAAGATTTTTAATTTATGAGATCGATATCAATACTTTTCTGGATATCTTTGAAATGTTCATCAAGACTAAGAATATGACAACCATAATCTTTCGCTATTATGGCAATATAACAATCTGTTAAATTGACATTCTTGCCTTTCTTTTTCAGACTAAAAGAAAGGTTCCCTGCTTTTATCCAGGTATCTTCTTTCTGATCAATAATATTAAAAGCATCAACAAAGTCCTCTATGACTGAAATCTCTCGTTCTGATTTAGACCCCTGAATCAACTCTGCGATAACAACTTTCGGAACATAAACTTCATGTTTGGACAATATTTCGTCCACTTTTTTCGAAATTTCAGCGGATTTATTCTTGAAGTATTCTATCCATACCGAGGTGTCTATCAGGATTTTTTCACCGTTCATAATGTCTTATATCATGGGCTGTCAAATCAAACTCTAATTTCCCCTTCATGGACTTGATTTTATCTATTTTCCTACGCCTCAGATATTCATGAATAGCCTTCTTCACCGCTGTTGCTTTGCTTTTAGCTTTCGTCTCCTTAAGCAACTCGTCCAAGATATTCTTTTCGATAGTAACTGTGGTTCTCATATAATCTTTTCCTAAATAAATTTTGTGCTTTTAATTTTAACAAAAAGTTTTTATTTGTCAAGTATAAATTATACATAATAATTTAATCTTTTAAGTGCTAAATATAAGCACAAAAATGTCTACTTCATCGAATCGAGGGGCAAAGGTAAGCCTGCCTGCCGGTAGGCAGGGAGGCCCGCTTCGTCAAAGGGTTAGGTCATTTTTACCTTATATTTAAACATTGTTTATTGAGGGCCCCAAAGTTCTTCCAAACCATAGCACTGCAGCATATTCCTTCTAATCGTGATTCGTTAGGCGTAAGTCGTAAGGCGTTTATCCATAATTCAACGCGATGCCCCATGTGCTTTGCGCCGTGCGAGCACTTGCTGGTAACCGCGGTACTACCACATTCCCCAACCTATTGACATACGAAGTCTATTAGATTACAATGCAATCAGACCAATCAGGAGGTGTCGGTATGCAGTTGACGGTTAGAATGCCTGATGAGTATACAAAAAAACTTAATATGTTATCAAAGAAGATGGGACTGAAAAGGTCCGATGTCGTTCGCCTGGCACTTAAACGATTCCTTGATGAAAATAGCGAAGGGAATGGCCAACTCCCCTTTGAGAAAGTAAGAAGTATTCTGGGTGTTGCAGAAAGCGGAATCAAAGATCTCGGACACCGCCACCGTCACTATTTGATCCAAAAAATAAGAAGGGGATCTTAATGCATGTCATGATGGACACAGGCCCCTGGGTAGCTCTCATAGACCGGAGCGAAGAGCGGCATATAGAATGTGTCGAATGGTTCAAGAATTTTAAGGGCAATATTCTTTCCTCAGAGGCTGTCCTAACAGAAGTTCTTTATCTTCTCAATTTTTCGGTAAGAGGTCAATCAGCAGCCATCGATTTCGTATTGAATGGAGCCATCCTCTTAGTGCCGTCAAGTCTTGAAAGTTTGAAGAGAGTAAAAAGACTGATGGAAAAGTATAAGGATATCCCAATGGATTATGCCGACGCCACGTTGGTATCTATTGCTGAAGACCTTTCTATCCCCCATGTGGTTTCTTTTGACGAAAAAGACTTTGGTATCTATCGAATGTCATCTAAGCAACCCTTTATTGTCTTACCCTAACCCGCAGCATATTCTTTCTAATCGTGAGGCGCCTGTCTGCCGGTAGGAAGGCAAATGGCAAGGCGGTTTCAAAGGAGTACTGAATAACTCACCGAACCCAAGTAACCCAACGAACTCAAGCAACTCAATAAACTCTATCAACCTGTAATCCGCAACAAGGTTTCCCGTCCTACCATTATTCCATCCTGTCCAAGCTAAAGAATAAAGATTTGATCCCATTTATTCTTCAATTGCCTTCAGATCATAAAATTCATAAAATAGAATTGATTTACTGAAAAAAATAAAGTATAAATATCTGTAAAAGCAATCTAATTCCCCCGAAAGGAGCCAAAGTGGACTGGGCAAAAAATATTGAATATACTGTACAAATATGGAAAGAAGGCGATCAATTTGTCGCTCACGCCATGTCGCTAGATGTAATGGCGCATAAATAACTTGACATTTAAATAATCTTTTTGTAAAATCCTTATGAATGAATATTGCAGAGCGAATTGTGCTTACCCCAAAAGAAGAAGCGACC
>JBFMEC010000144.1:0-5959 GCA_040753575.1 Nitrospirota bacterium
TGTAGGAATCGACTTGTCGGAGGCGATGATAAATAGAGCTAAAAAGAAAGCATCAAAAATATTTAAAAACATAAAGGCTAATAAGCCCACTTTCCTTGTTGATGAGATACGATCCATGAAGTTAAAAAAATCTTTTGATATTATTTTGTGTATGTTTTCAGTTCTTGGTTATCAATTAAATAATGAAGATGTCTTTGAAAGTCTTCGTAATATACATCGTCATCTTAAAAACGGGGGCATCTTTGTATGCGATTTATGGTATGGCCCAGGGGTTCTTACAATTAAACCCAGTGATAAAATAAAAATGATTGAATCAAAAAAATATAAATTGATTAGATCCGCTCATAGTAAGCTTGATATAATCAAACATATTGCCGAGATTAATTACCATTTATGGTTTTTAAAAGGCCAAAAGCTTGTTAGTGAAACTGTGGAGGTTCATAAAGTAAGGTTTTTTTTTCCTCAGGAAATTGCCTTTTTTATGCGTTGTGCTGGTCTGCAACTGATTTCATTAACATCTTTCCCGACTTTAGATCAACAACCGACTGATATAACTTGGAATATCTTATGTGTTGCACGATCTGTTTGAAGCAGTAGAATAAACTTTTATAGTTATTATTTATTTCCAAATCGGGATTAAATTAAAAGGAAATCGGTGTTTTCATAATTACTTTTTTATAATTTGGATCAAGGGCAAAAGATGATAATAACGAATATAAATATTCTGTGAGGAAAGAGGATAAATCATGAAAATTGGTGTTTTTTTAACTAAACTTGAAACATTTTCAGGCGGTGCTTTTAGTCTTCAAGATACCATTGTAAAAGATTTATTGAAAGTTAAGAGCAAACATGAATTTACTATTTTTTATCGTGGGCAAATGGACTTTAATAAGAATACGTCTGTTAAATTTGTCCCTTTGGATACATCTGCTGGCAGTAAACCTTTAGACGAGGCATTATTAGAACATCAAATAGATATTGTTTGGTTTCTCAGCCTAACATATGAAAAAGTTAACATTCCTTTCATTTTCCCCGTGTTGGATCTGCAACACCGTTTGCAACCTTTTTTTCCTGAGGTTAGTATCTCTGGCTTTGACTGGGATGGCAGGGAAGCATTCTATTCCCATATTCTTCCGCGCGCAACTTACATAATAACTGCCACAGATACAGGTCGAAATGAGATCGCTCAGTTCTATCAAATTCCATTCGAAAGGATCAAGAAAATTCCCCGTCCGGTTTCCTCTTTCGCATTAGAATACGCTAAGATGTCTAAATCTGAGATCTCTAAAATAGGCGAAATTTTATCGTCAAGGTACAGCACATTTTTTAACAAAAATAATAAAGATTTCTTATTTTACCCTGCACAATTTTGGCCACATAAAAACCATATTAGTATTCTTTTAGCATTGAAAATATTGCAAGAAAAATATTCTTTAGATTTTCCTGTTGTGTTTACAGGCTCAGATCATGGTAATAAAAAATATATACAGGAAAAAGTTTCAGAGTTAAGATTAACAAATAATGTATTTTTTGGGGGGCTAGTGTCTTTTGAAGTGTTATCTTGGCTTTATCGAAAAGCTTTTGCTCTGATTTTTCCAACTTTTTTCGGTCCAGATAATCTACCACCTTTAGAGGCTTTTGCACTTGGCTGTCCAGTCATAGCATCAGATGTTCCGGGAGCACAAGAACAGTTGGGGGATGCGGCTATCTTAATAAATCCTAAAAGTGAAGAGGAAATTGCCAATGCAATAAAAAAACTACATGATGAACCAGATCTTCGTCAGGTACTTATCAAACGTGGCTATGATAAAGTTCGCAAGTTACAGGCAAATAATTACATTGATAGTATAATTTCCATATTGGATGAATTTGAGCCTATTAGACGATGTTGGAGTAATAAAGAGATTTATCAGTATATAATACAAAATGGAACTATAGAGGAAGGTGATGGTCAATCTTACCCCTCTGGCGACGTGTCTGAAATCGCTGAAGGAAATCAAGAAAAACATATCTATACCGAAATGCTTGAAGAAGAAATAGATAAAATCAATAAACTTCTCGAATCCAGAAGATTTGAAGAGGCTGATATAGCAATCAAGCAGGCAATTGAGAAATATCCTGATTCTCTGGATTTGCTGAGTCTTCAAGCAATACTAAAAATATACATAGGAGATAAGGAAGAAGCTAAGGTTATTCTCCTTGATCTTATCAAACGCTGGCCGACAAATTATACTGCCTATAATAACCTTGGCCTTATCTTCTATGAGAGCGGGGATTTTGACAATGCAGTAAAATATTTTGAGGATGCTTTAAGAATCAGCCAGTTTGATAGATCTATAGTGCTCAGCTATGGAGATATGCTTATGAGTTATAAGAAATTTGCAAGGGCAAAGGAACTTTATGCAGGATATTTGAAAACAAATCCGAATGATGAAGAAATACGTTTACTTTTACAGAAGTGCGATGGTGTCCTCGGGAAGGTCAGAAGATTAGGTCAAATAGTGGAAGGGATAAAATAGGATTCAAGGAGGGAAAAGGATGGAAAAATTAGATCGCATCACAGTCAATCCCAATGTTTGTCTTGGGCAGCCTACGATTCGGGGTATGCGAATTACTGTAAGCGTCATCCTCAAGATGTTAGCAAGTGGCAAGTCTATTCAGGAGGTACTCGAGGCTTATCCAGAACTCGAAGTAGAGGATGTGCGGCAGGCAATCAAATATGCGGCCTGGATAGTCTCGGATCAGATCCATATGGTGCTAACAGCGTAGAGGACTATTTTGGATGATATACATTTTTTAGCAAACATGAATATCTCACCAAAGACCGTTGAAGCACTGCGGCAGCAGGGATTGGACATCGTTCGGGTCTCGCAACTTCTGCCAGTAAATGCAGCAGATGAGCAAATTCTGGATTTTGCTCGCCGTGAAGACATGATTGTGGTCACTCAGGACATGGACTTCTCATCTTTGCTGGCGTTAGGTGGTTACAACCGCCCCAGCCTTATCACCATACGGATGTCACTGTCAGATCCAGAGTCGGTAGCCCAAAAGCTCCTGGATGTACTCCCTTCGGTAAGATCAACTCTTCAGGAAGGTTGTGCTATAACGATAGAGGACGTTGCAGTGCGTATCCGCAGGCTGCCGATTGAGTAATTATGAAAATAGATCGGTGCTGGGTTATTTCAAAAATGTAGGGAAATACTTCGAAGATGCTTTAAGAATCAGCAAATTTGACCGATCTATAGTGCTCAGCTATGGAGAGATGCTTAGCAGTCATAAGAAATTTGCAAAGGCAAAAGATATTTTTGAAAAATACCTGGAAATCAATCCAGATGACTCTGAAATACGTTTACTTCTGCAAAAAACTGAAGGCATTCTAAAAAAGGTCAGGAAGTTAAATCAAATAGTAGGAAAGATAAAATAAGGGGTGAAGGGGCAAAGGAGCAAGGGGCAAATTCTTGAACTCAGAAATACTTTTTGCGATAAAGACGCCTTTAAATGTCACAGTTAGAACAACGAAAGAATACTGGAACTACGTAGTTCATGTCAAGCACAGGGTGATGGAAAATAGAGAGGCGATTGTCAAAGCAGTTTTATCAGAACCTGATTCTATAAGGAAAAGCACAATTGATGAGAATATCTTCCTTTATTACAAGCTGCAAGATAAGTTATACTGTGTTGTAGTAAGGCATGAGGGCATGGAAGGTTTTTTAATAACAGCATATCCAACGGACAAAGTTAAAGAAGGAGAAATAATATGGACAAAGTAGTAGTTTATTACCATAAAGAGATGGACACAATGGACGTATGGTTTGGTAACCCTGAGGATGAGTATATTTGTGAGGAAGCTGGAGAGGGAGTTATTCTAAAAAAGGATAAAAATGGCAGAGTAATAGGAATAGAAAAGTTGCATGTAACGAAAACGCTTGGGATCAAACAACCTTTACCCGTTGAAGTCGTAGTTGCATAAAAGAGCAAATACATTTTGAGGGCATCATCTCAATACCCTAACTCCCCTGAACTGCTTAACCATCAAAACAATACTGAAATTACAAACGGGTGATATGGAAGGTGCTAAATCAATTCTTCTTAACCTTATTAAAATCAAACGCTGGCCAGATTACTACCACCCCTATAATAATCTGGCCTGTATCTTCTGGAACAACGGAGATTTTGAAAATGCAGTGAAATACTTTGAAGATGCTTTAAGAATCAGCCAGAATGACAGATCTGTGGTGCTCAGTTATGGAGAGATGCTTATGAGTTTCAAGAAATTTGCAAAGGCAAAGGAACTTTATGAAGGATATTTGAAAACAAATCCGAATGATGAAGAGATACGTTCGCTTTTCCAGAAGTGCGAGAATGTTCTTGGGAAAGTCAAAAAGTTAGGGCAGGTAGTTGAGAAAATAATATAAAGGGTTCGAAAGAAATTGAAAGAGTGGGAGGTATGAAAACATTTGAGGAAATGATTAAAGAGTTACCGCCAGATCTACAGAAGGAAGTATATGATTTCGCCATTCCGGCTTGTCCGGAATCTTTCTTCCAGAAGGACTCCCGACAAGCGGGAGACAGATAAAGAGACGACTATAGTGGACATTATTTATGCAGGAGTCGAGAGTTAGATTCTGAAAATGTCCACAAAGACAAGAGAATATGTCATAAGAATAGGGACCTTTGACAGATATAGGCATCTTCATATCCAAGAAAGAGGAAAAATACTATTTTTCAGAGTTCAATATGAGACAAAGATCAACGATATATGGTATCCTGTTGTTAGATATGATACTGCTCATGGATTTGCTCATAGGGATTTGTTGAATATGAAAGGGACTGTTATGAAGAAGACCCCTCTCTTTAATCAGGATTACAATGACGCATTGACTTTTGCAGAGCATGACTTAAAATCCAATTGGGAATTTTACAAAAAGAGGTTTCTGGAGGAAAAAGATGAATAAAGAAAAAGAAATGATAGAGCGTAATATTGAACTCAGTGCAGAGTTCAGTCGATATTTATTTGAACATTCGGAAATGGAAGGAAAAATTCCAGTAGATGCAGAAATTATTCTCTTGCCAGAGTTTGATGAAGAATTAAAAGAATATAATCTTAAACTTGGGAAATTGTCAGAATCAGAAGGAAGTAAGGTTGTATACATATCAATAAAGGAGATGCGTCCTAAGATTATCTCAAGAATTGAGAAGATTGAGTTGGAATATGTTTCCTGAGTATCTCTGTCCAAACTGACCGGAAAAAGTAATCTGTCGTGAAAATTTCCAAATGATCCCTGTCTGCGAACCACGGGTGACAGAAAGAGAAATAGAATTAGTACTTGATTGCCTGAGAACTGGGTGGATTTCGTCTGCTGGTGAATATCTTGCTATAATAACAGTATACATACCATCGCTTGAGAAATGGGAAGCGGACTTTAAGACAAGGAGAAAGAAATGAAATGTTTGTTATGTAAAGGCGAAATGGAAAGGTCAACTGTTACTTATACAATTGATAGAAAAGGATACCATCTTTTTATTAGGGAAATCCCAGCTTATGTCTGTTTACAATGTGGTGAGAGATACTTTGAAGAAAAAGAAGTAGACGCAATCCAGAATATGGTCAAAACATTAGAAGAAAAATTGAAAGAAGTTTTAGTGACATAGAGCTTTAGTTTCGTCAAAAGGCTGAAGGCGTTCTGGAAAAGGTCAGCAAGTTAAATCAGGTGTGGAGAAAATAATATAAGTTCGAAAGAAATCGAAAAAGGTGAGGTATGAAAACATTTGAGGAACTGATTAAAGAGTTACCACCAGATCTACAGAAGGAAGTATATGATTTCGCCAAATTTTTGCTGGAGTCAAAAGTACGCCCGAGGCAGAAAAAACTGCGTATGACATGGGCAGGCGCTCTTCGCGAGTTTCGTGATAAATTCACATCTATAGAGCTCCAGAAAAAAGCTCTCGAATGGTGGGG
>JBFMEC010000145.1:0-5820 GCA_040753575.1 Nitrospirota bacterium
CAGGCCTGTATAGATCGACTATTATCCCGTTTTTTGTCTTATCTATCTTCTTATCTATATTTTGCCCTTTTTCAAATTTTAAATAGGAGTATCTCCCGTAATGGAAAATCTTCTTTGAAACCGGATTAATCTCTTCTTTTGAGTTTCCATCAGCAATGGCTATTACCTTAGAAATATTCAGAGGATTTTCTTTCACCGTAAAAGTGAATCCCTGTTCCGATCCTTTAAACCTGCCAAAAAGTCTTTCGAGGACTGGACTATCGGACCCCAAAAGGAGCAATGAAGATGTCGTTATGTCCTCATCTTTTACATCTTTCTCTTCCTTTGTGATAAAGCCAGCTTCTTTGAAGACCTCAATCAAATCGGCATATATCTCTTTTCCTGGAATAACCAGAAGTCTTTTTTCATCTCCTAAAAGTCTTGAGATGACGGGTGGGTATTCATCCCTTGAAAGTCTACGCATTAAGTTGTAATTCCCGTCGAAAATAATTTCTCTGGGTAGCCCCTTCGTGGTAATCTCAAATGCCTCTTTTCCCTTTTCTATATGCAGTACCTCCGTGATTTCTCCCTTTTCTGTATTTATCTTTACAGGAAGATCAAACCTGAAGGGCTGCTCTTTCTGGATAATTTCGAAGGAAACGGTCGGAACACCCTTTAATATTTCCACCTTCGCATCTTTTATTTCCATAGAGATTATTCCAGTACGGAGAAGCCATTGATCAAAAAACCAATGGAGGTTTTTGCCCGAGGCCCTTTCGAAGACCCTGTTTAGATCATCCCAGGACGCTTCCTGGAATTTTTTTTCCTTGATAAACTCCTTTAATGCAGTGTAAAACAAATCATCTCCTATTAAATTTTTGAGCATATGAAAGAACATCGCTCCCTTTCCATAACCAATGGCCTTCGAAGCAAAATCAACTCTGCCTGTGAAATCCTTCAGAGGAAATTCCTTTTCGGGGATAACATAGCTTTCATAATCTATGAGTATCTGTTTCCTGTATTCCCATCCTTTACCTTCCTGTTCTTTGTAAAGATGGTCAGAGAGATAGGTTGTCAAGCCCTCTGACCAATTACCTTTTTCATAATCTACATAAACGAGGTTTCCAAACCACTGGTGGAGTATTTCATGTCCGAGTGATGTCTCAACGATGAAAGGAAGACGTACTACATCCTGACCCAAAAGAGTAAATGTGGGCATTGAATAACCTGTAGGGAGAAAGTTCTCCACAATGGAAAAGCGTTTATAGGGATACTTAAGGAGAAGTTCATCGTAAAGCTTAAAATATTTTTTTGTATGTTCTATGTATGTTTTTGCAAGGGAAAGGTCTTCGGGGAAAAAATATCCGCAGATGTCCATCCCGTTAAAGGATTCCCTCACTTCCTTATATCTGCCTGCAATAAGGTGTATTTTTTCGACTGGATAAGGAAAGTTGAAGGAGTACTCCCTGTCCTGGCCGATTTCTGTAACCACAATCCCATCAGCCTCTGAAACTGCTATAAAATCCCTGGGAATGAGCGCCCTCAGGCTGTAATAAGACATTCCTTCCATAAAAGGATACCAGGTGCCCGTCAGTGATATGCCCTTATTACTAATAATATCCCCCGTGACTACACCGACATTTTCAGGGTTCTCCTTTATATTTTCTGCCCTAAATACACCCTCATACGATATTTCAAGGGTGCCTTTGTCTCTAATTTTGAATCTTCCTTCCTTGATCTTTAATTCCAGAGGGCGGCCATTTAGTTTTACCGCCATAATCCTGAGTGATCCTGTAAAAATATCTGTCTCGGCATCTTCAGGCAGGATTATAGTAGAATTTCCCTTCAGGAGATTCCTCTCAATGTCAAAAGAAACAGAGAGCTTATAGAGAGGAAGAGTTCCCGCTGCTTTTACCGTGGATGTACAGAACAAACTTGTCAGAAACAGGATAGGAATAATAAAAATTTTCATGTAAAGGCCCTTAGATTCATTTATCTTCCGCCAACAGGCACCATATAAAGTGGTTGCTCCTTATCTGTTAACTTCATGATCTTTTTTACACCTTCATCGCTAAAGGCACCGATAACCAGGGTACCGAGATTCAGCGAAACTGACTGCAGGTAGATGTTCTGAGCCACGTGACCGGCCTCTGTATGGACATACCTTATACCTCTTTCTCCGTATTTGGCGGTTGTTCGCTCATAAACTGCAGCAATTACTATCACGGCAGCTGCATTTCTGACATAAGGTTGCCCAAGAGCTGCATTGCACAGTTCAATTCTTTTGTCACCCCTTAAAATACCTATTAGTTCATGCTTACGGGGTTTGTACTTATAAATCCCCTCCACCAGCTCTTTGACATTTCCAGCGACTATATAAAGTTCAAGCGGATAAAGGGCGCCCGCCGATGGGGCTGTTCTGAAACCTCTGGGATCTGTAATGCCCTGAGCAGCCCAGAGAAGCTGTGAAACCTCGAAAAGTGTCAATGGTCTATCTTTATAATCTCTGTGGGATCTTCTTTTAAGTAATGCTTCTTCAATGGATGTATCACTATCATATTTCGGTTCAGGTAGTTTTATTATTACCGGAAAGTCGTTTTTATCCTTTGCCATCGAAGACATAATAAATATTGAACTCAGTATAATTACGGCGAATAGTACGTATGTCTTTGCTTTAATCATGATTTTCTCTTTTTATCTCCATATATATTAATGTACCTGATATATTAATGTACCTGGCGCCCGCTGACAAAGCCAACAAGATGCATCTCCGAAATTAACTTATAATATACGTTCTTCAGAACACTCCGTCAATTACAGGTCACTTATTCACTATTATTTTTAAGAGAGATCGAAGCTCTTCCTGGGAAACGGCATATCCGGTCTTGCAGAACTGGCATTGGACATTTACAGTCTCCCCTTTTTGGATAAACTCTCTAATATCCTTTTCAGCGAGGGCGACAATTGTATCAAGAACTCTATCCTTGTTACAGGGGCAGTAATAAGAAACGTCTTTTTTGTCCAGAATTTCAATGGGGATACCTGTTGCCTCCTCCATTATCTCCTTTGGCCCTGAGCCTTCCAGAATCATGGAACTCACAGGTCGAAGCCCTTTCAACCTGTCTTCAAGATACTCTATCATTTCTTCTTTTACACCGGGTAGAACATGAACCATGAAGCCCCCGCTTGCTTTTACAGCATTGTCTGTATCTACGTATACTCCCAAAGAGACTGTAGCAGGTATCTGTTCGGAACTCCTGAAATAATAGGCAAGGTCAAAAGCAATTTCACCTGTCTGTAAAGGAATACTTCCTTGATAGTATTCCCTAAGACCGAGGTCTTTTATTACATTCAGTACCCCCTTTCCAATAGCCCTTCCTACATCAAGCTTGTCGCCCTTCAGGCCGAGATGAATATGTGGCCTCTTAACATATCCTCTTACTCGACAGAGCCAACCTGCTTCGGCGATAATCTCCTTGAGAGGGCCATCGCCTATCACTTGAAGAACTACACTTTGTCCTTCCTTGAGAAGAGAAGAAAGAAGGATTGCACCGCTTATAACACGGCCAAGGGCTGCGGTGGCAGTTGGATAGGTATCGTGAATCGATCTTGCCTTTTCAACAGTATCGGTATCAACAAGGCCGATTACTAAAAGGGATTCATCTTTTACAATACCCTTTAAAAGCATGTCCATATAGCACCTTAAATAGTAAGGTATCTCATATTAAAACGAAGTTTAACAAAACTGTGTGTAACACACCTCAGACAACATTCTCTCTTTATTTATTGCGCTTATCTTGGGAGCCTTGAAGAATGGCTCCTGGGGAGGGATTCGAACCCCCGACCAAGTGGTTAACAGCCACCCGCTCTGCCTGCTGAGCTACCCAGGAATCGGCTTATATTTTATCAGAATTTTTTGATAAATGCTTTGCTATTTAAGAGAGGAAATATCCCGAAAGATTAGAGCTCAAGCTCGGTTACAAACTTTGCAACGAGGTTCCCAACTTCGGTTGTACCATATCCCATCTGGCCAGCAGCAAGGCCCTTTATATATTTTCCAGTTACTTCCATAACAGCTTTCTCAACAAGCTGTGCTGCGGTATTCTCACCAAGATGCTCAAGCATCATTCCTGAGGCGCAGATTGCAGCCAGGGGATTAATAATATTCTTTCCTGTATATTTTGGTGCGGAGCCTCCGATGGGCTCAAACATCGAGACACCCTGAGGATTAATGTTTCCGCCTGCTGCAATTCCTATCCCACCCTGGATCATGGCTCCCAGATCTGTAATAATATCTCCAAACATATTGTCTGTTACGATCACGTCAAAACACTCAGGATTTTTAACGAACCACATTGTTATGGCGTCAACATGTGCATAATCAACCTTTATCTCTGGATATTCCCTTGCGACTTCGTAAAAGGTCCTCTCCCAGAGGTCAAAGGCAAAGGTAAGGACATTTGTTTTTCCGCAGAGTGTAAGTTTTTTTGATCTGTTTCTCCTTTTACAGTATTCAAAGGCGAAACGAATACACCTCTCGACTCCCTTTCTTGTATTAATCGACTCCTGCACGGCAACTTCATCGGGAGTGCCCTTCCTGAGAAAACCACCTGCACCAGCATAAAGCCCTTCAGTATTTTCTCTGACGACAATAAAATCTATATCTTCGGGTCTCTTATCCTTTAAGGGACAATCAACTCCTGGATATAGCTTAACCGGTCTTAAATTGATATACTGGTCAAGGTCGAAGCGGAGCCTCAGGAGTATTCCCTTCTCCAGTATACCGGGCTTCACACCGGGATGTCCTATGGCACCAAGATAGATAGAATCATAATTTTTAAGTTCATCAATCGCACTTTCAGGAAGAACCTCACCCGTCTTTAAGTATCTTTCCCCACCAAAATCATAATGATTAAAATTGAATCTGATACCAAACCTCCTCGAGATAGCATTTAATACCTTAATACCTTCCCTCACTACTTCCGGTCCTGTTCCATCTCCCGGTATGACAGCTATGTTATATGTCTTAGACATTATTTTCCTCTATAAATTCTAAATCCTAATCTCTAATTCTAAACATTCAACTTCTTCTTCGTCCATTCTACCAATCCGCCTGTAGCGATCAGTTCCTGCATAAAGGGAGGAAAGGGATTGGCCTTATATTGCTCATTGGTAGTTATATTCTTTATGATACCTCTGTCTGCATCGATCTCTATCTCGTCAGCCTCTTTGATCTTCTCGGATGCCCCGGAAGATTCAAAGATGGGAAGGCCTATATTAAAGGCGTTGCGATAGAAAATCCTTGCAAAGCTCTTCGCAATCACCGCCTGGATGCCCGCTGCCTTTATTGCTAAAGGTGCATGTTCCCTGGACGAGCCACAGCCAAAGTTTTTTCCTGCAACAAGGATATCACCGGCCTTCACCTTTTCAGGGAAATCTTTGTCAAGACCTTCCATTACATGTTTTGCAAGCTCCTCTGGATCGGAGGTATTGAGATATCTTGCAGGAATGATTACATCTGTATCCACATCATTGCCGAATTTCCACACCCTTCCCCGAATCAGCATTTCTCCTCCAAGTCATTTCCTTCAACATCTCACTTTTTAAACTTGATATTCCCTGTAGTCTTGCTACAGCCCCTGATTAAATCAGGGTTATTGTGTCATTCTGGACAAGCCAGAATGACAACGAAGAAGAAATTTATTTTTTCAGATACCCTGCGGTCTTGCAGGGTGGTTCATTTATTATAGGGAATTAACTGATTGTAGTAAATAAGTTTTAAGAGATGCTGGCTAAAGTACTAATTATTCAGGTTATAATTGATTACTGATGAAATCCGGG
>JBFMEC010000146.1:0-5801 GCA_040753575.1 Nitrospirota bacterium
AAAAGACAGCGAATCAAAGCTTTTGTCTAACCCTGCGTTGCAGTTGACGGCGGGGGACTGTGCCGTGGTCAGAGTTTTGTGGTCTCTCAAAGTTTTATCTTGCTATCAAACTTTTGTGGTAATCCTCCCCGCCGCACCTGAACTTTATCGTTAGACAGGCCGGGCAGACAAGAAGAAGGAGAAGTTATTCCTGTTGGAAGTTTTGGTGAGAATATTTGCTCCTTTAGTGGACTATACCAGGCTTACGAGATTGATGCTTTCCGGAAGGGTTGCTTATCCCATAGAAGCAACAGGGGAAGGCTAAAGGGCCTACTGAAAAGTGATAGTTAGGTAAGATAGAGGAAGCAAGAAGAAAGAGGCGGCGAAGTGCAGCTTTTTCTAACCATTCGCTGCACCTGACTGCGGGGGGCTGTGCCGTTTTCAAAGTTTTGTGATTTATCAAGCTTTTATTTTGCTTACAAGGTTAGTGGTAATTCACCCCGCAGCAGGTGAGCTCAATCGTTAGACAGGCTGGGCAGACAAGAAGAAGAAGGAGGAGTTATTCCTGTTGGAAGTTTTGGTGAGAATATTTGCTCCTTAGCGGACTATACCAGACCTGCGAGATTGATGCTTTCTTGAAGGAGTTGCTTATCCCTTAGAAGCAACAGGGGGCGGCTAAGAGGCTCTACTGAAAGGTGATAGTTAGGTAAGATAGAGGAAGCAAGAAGAAAGAGGCGGCGAAGTGCAGCTTTTTCTAACCATTCACTGCACCTGACTGCGAGGGGCTGTGCCGTAATTAGAGTTTTGTGGTCTCTCAAAGTTTTATCTTGCTATCAAACTTTTGTGGTAATTCTTCCCGCCGCACCTGAACTTTATCGTTAGGCATAATAGGCAAAGGAGGATTGCAAAATGGCAACAAAAGACCAAATAGAAAAGGCATGGGAAAATGCAAAAAAAGTCCGAGGGAAAGATCCTAATAAATATAGACAAGACCCATATGGGAACCTGATGTATAAACCTTCTTATGGGAAACCATCCGAAATGGGATGGGAAGTTGACCATATCAAGCCTCGGTCCAAGGGTGGTTCTGATGCGACAAAAAACCTTCAATCTCTCAATACCTCAGTCAACCGAAGCAGAAGCGATGATCAGAGGAAAAAGACTAGACATTCTAAGTGAAACAAATAAGGATTAACATAACCTCTACCTCGTACAGGAATCCTACTCGCTCCATTCCTGCGGTGAGAAGGAAGGGTTGGGGTCAGACCTCGAATTGAGAATTAACTATCAATATCAAAAAGAAGAAAGGGAAAAGACGGCGGAGAGCAGCTTTTTCTAACCATTCGCTGCACCTGACTGCGGGGGGCTGTGCCGTTTTCAAAGTTTTGTGATTTATCAAGCTTTTATCTTGCTTACAAGGTTAGTGGTAATTCACCCCGCAGCAGGTGAGCTCTATCGTTAGACCTCATAGTGGATTGCGGCTCGAGGTTGCCGAGAAGGATAGAAGGTGGTTATCCAGAACCCCAGCCTTGGCCATTGGCGTAAAGAAAATATATGGGATATCAAAGAACTGCTTACATTTAGCTTACCACCTTAAACTCATTTCCTGAAATTGTTTCAGAAATGGAATTAAATGGATGCATTAGGATATATTTGAGGAGGAATAAAAATGATTAAACAGGTAAGACTGCGGTATTTCAAACGATTTCAAGAGGAGACCTTTGATATCTCGGATAGTATAATATTAGCTGGTTCAAATAATGCTGGAAAGACAACCTTACTTCAGGCAATAGCTGTTTGGAGTCTAGCACTACAGAAGTGGCTAACAGAGCGTGGTCTTAAATCTGGCTCTATAGCAAGTAAACGCACAGGAGTGGCAATTACCCGAAAGGATTTTACTGCCATACCACTCAGGGAGATGAATTTGTTGTGGACTAATTGTTCAACAGCACTTTATAAAGAGGAATTAAAAGAAGGACAGAAACTTGGAACACCTCGCCTCATAGAGATAGAGGTAAAGGGAAAGGCAGAAAAAGGCGATTGGTCTCTAAAATTGGAATTTACCTACCGCTATCCTGATGTAATCCATGTCAGGCCTGCAGAAGAAACACCTATGGAAGTTCTGGAAATAGCAAAAAACATACAGGTGGTTCATGTCCCTTCTTTCTCTGGTATTGGAGCAGAGGAAACCCGTTATGATAAAGCCTATCAATCTTTGCTTATAGGTCAGGGAAAGCCTGGAGACATTTTGCGTAATCTTCTGTTGGAAGTAGCAAGGGAGAAACCAGAAGAATGGAAACAACTCTGCTTTGATATTGAGAAGATGTTTAGCTATCGCCTTCTGCCTCCTATCTACGAAGGTCGTCCCTTTATTTTATGTGAGTATCAACCAGATATTAGTAATAATAAAGGAAGAAAAGGGAGGTTACCAAGATTGGACATTTCCTGTGCGGGTAGTGGTTTTTTACAAGTTCTTATGTTACTTGGATTCTTTTATGCCCGACCAGCATCTATCCTGCTTCTTGATGAACCTGACGCCCACTTGCATGTAATACTCCAAAAACAGATATACGATCGGCTCCGAGAGATTAGTCGCCAGCGTGGTTGTCAAGTGCTCATTGCTACCCATTCAGAGGTATTAGTGGATGGCACATCTCCAGAGAAAATAATTTCATTTTTTCAGCATCCACATAAATTGGAATTCAATACAGAACGAGAACAAGTGCGTGAGGCATTGAAGCGACTGACCAGTTTAGATCTTCTAATGGTTGAACAGTCATCAGGGATATTGTATGTGGAAGGAGAGAGTGATGTGAACTTACTGCGCGAATGGGCAAGAATTTTTGAACATCCTGCTTCCCAATTTTTTTCCAAAAACCTGTTCTGGCATAACAATCAGGGAAGACATCCTCGTGAAGCTCGAGCACATTTTTTTGCCTTGCAAGCAGTAAAACCCAACATCCATGGAGTCTTAATCCTTGACGGAGATAATCGCCAACTTCCAGACCATGAGTTATTGGCTGATGGCCTAACTATCTTGCGATGGAGGCGCTACGAAGCAGAAAACTACCTAATACACCCAGAGGTATTGGCTCGGTTTGTCAAAGGAGCAACCCCTAATCTTTTTACGATGGCTTCTGCAGAAAAAGGGTTGGAATATTTAAAGAATCAGCTACCCCCAGCGGTTTATGAAAATCCCTTGGTTGAACATGATTATCTAAATGTTACTCCCGCTAGCAAAACATTACTACCTGGCTTTTTTAAAGCAGCAGATTTGCCTTTAACGAAAAACGAATATTACCAGGTGGCAGCCCAAATGCTACCAGAAGAAATCCCAAACGAAGTAAAAGATAAATGTAATGTAATCTATGAGATACTTAAGGAAACAGACTTAAAGGAGGAATAAAAATGGCATTACCAAATTAGTGGGAGGTAACCATACCGCTTTTCTACTTTTGTATGATAAAAAGTCGGGGAAAATCTGAAGAGCCGAATTTTTTGTTGACACAAGGATAAAATTTGTGGTAAAATATCCTCACAATGGACACAAATGGATATAATACCCAAAACACTCAAAAAAGCATCTATGTAAAGAAAAGTCAAGAAAAAAATATCCTTCTACCCCTAAAAAAATCGTTTTTTGACTTTTAGGGCATCCTGGTCGTGGTATGTAGGGATTCTTTCAACCTTGAAATTCGCTATAATAGTTGTCTCATTTATCACTTTAGTTAATATATTCCTAATCTCCTCTCCTGAGAGGTCAACATCAGACCCTCTGGTATTATACATATCCTGTATGTGGCATTGAGAGGCGCTCAGGTTGCTCCTCAGCAGTGCCCTATCCTCCTCTCAAGGGAGAAGATGAGGATACATATCCTGGTGTGGTAAAAGCGATAAACCTCATAGATACTTTTTTGAAAATTCTCAAAATCGCAACCGATATTTATTAGATGAGAAATACCATGCATCTATCTGAGCCTCGAGGGCTAATCTAATTTTGGGTATATTTTACGAGGAGGACTAATCAAATTCTGGGCCTTTAATGACCATACTTTTTGTGAGACTCTCCTCGAATACCTTCGTCAGTTTTGATCTTTGAAAATTATATATCAAAAAGAGTCATCCGGAAACGAATATCATTTGAGATAAAGAATCCTTTGATAATGTAATCAAGAAAGTTTATTCTTCTACATAATCTTCTCCTGTTTTCCATAAGGTAACCATAGTGGTAAAGATATTTCTGGCGATTGTTCTTTGGGCATTAGCCGGAGAAGTTCCCTGGCTGATTAACTGAAAATACTTTTTGCTAAATTTATTATCCATATTCTTTTTTGTGGCATTTTTAGCTGCCTCCATACCCATATATTTAAGAAGTCTGTTACCATTATTAGATGCTCCTTTATGGAGAATTTTACCAGCAGACTTCTTTTCTGATTTACTCAGGTTACAATAACACCAGAGCTTTCGCTTATGAGCAAATCTATCCGGGGTATCAATAATGGCAAAGAAGGTAGCCGCAATAATGAAACCAACCCCTGGAAGTTTCTGGAACTTCTTTATGGGAGGATATTTTTTTGCTAACTTGCGTAATTCTCTGAGATTTTGAGCCTGTTCATTCTTTAATGTATCTAATGTGTCATAGAGATTTTTCAGGATAAACACGGTTGTAGGTCTTTTCAATTTTTTTAGCCAGTCCAGTCGGTTTTTGGGATGATAGATTGTTGAGCCTTTAGCGTGAATACCCTTTTGTCTAAATCTGGCTTTTATTTTATTCTTAAATCTGGTTATCTGTTTGCTGGTATCATGATAGTGTCCAATTAACTCTTTGAAATCCTGTTGGTCATCATTGTCAGTGTGATATACTTCTTTGATGAAACCACCTCTTAGAAGTTTGGCCAAACGAATAGCATCATTAGGATCATTTTTATCTTCGGCTTTGGATATCCAGGCATTTTGTCTTGGTTCTGCGACAATAAGTTTGTTCACATAAGGTTTTAAGATTCTCCTTATCCAATGGGCTAATGGTGATTCTTCTACTACGAGTGTTTTGGTTCCAGAAACACTTTGGACAGCATTAATCAGATTCATCTCACCTGTTTCAATATTGATGCAGGTAAGAATCATATTGTCCTCAGAAAGGACACCAAATGAACAAAAGTTGCTATGAGCGTCTAAAGCAAGATATTTCATGATGGGCCTCCTTTAATTTTAGATTTTGTTATATCAGTATAACATACCTGTCAATCTATTATAAGGATGCCCGTCTTTACATATTATCAATTTCCTATCAGTTCAAAAAGAACTCTGGCCTTTTGCAACGTGGCCTTGAAGATTTGGGCATCGCTCCAGAGGATTTTGATATTACTGAATTATTTGCAGAATTTTTCGCTGAATTGGACGAGATGAAAGACGGTAACAAGCAAGAACAGGAAGAAGAATTAAAAGAAAGATGGGCAGATCCACGCGCAAAAGACATTCTGGAAAAAGCTTTAAGTGGTGAAGATTGCGACAAAATATCCGGCGGATTCGGTGACTTTGGGATAAGCCCAACAAACCCCATACCAGTAAATAGGGTTGTTGGAGAATACAAATATTTGAATAGGTTGCGCTTCGATGGGCAACGACTTATGTACCATCGGCTAGGCCCCTTAAAGGTAAAAGAACTCGGCGGTTTAATTGTTGACGTTTACGAGGTAGTTACGATGGACGGAAAACACTGGGATGTTCTCTGTTTTGATTTTTACCACCCGCGCCGCTCGAAAGCGGTTCCGGTGGGTTATATATACAGTTCAGATAGCGGTTCAGTCGAGGAACGAATTTTG
>JBFMEC010000147.1:0-5750 GCA_040753575.1 Nitrospirota bacterium
TGATAGCGTGATGAGATGGGAGCAGAATTGAAAGGTCTCATACGGGTATTGGTGGTTGAGGATTGTCCACTGATGTGTGAGGTTTTAATGAGTATATTTAACCCTGACCCGCAGATTCTTGTGGTAGGCATTGCGCATAATGGAAAAGAGGCAATAGAGCTCGTGCCTCGCCTCAAACCTGATATCATCACGATGGATATACACATGCCTGTAATGGATGGATTTGAGGCAACCAAGCACATCATGGCATATAATCCTACCCCTATACTCGTCATATCTTCTTCAGTCTTTAGGGCAGGAATGGATAAGGTATTCAAGGCTATCTCTTACGGGGCATTGGATGTTATTGATAAAGGTGATCTGGAAATAGGGGGAGAAAAAAAGTCTGGGGAGGTATTGATTGAGAAGATAAAATTCTTGAGCGGTATTAAAGTCATCCGTCATCCATTGGCAAAATTGCAACAAAAAAGGCACGGGGGGGTTCTCGAGGCTCCCGGGAAGAGGGCTTTAGATAAGATCGTGGCGATTGTTACCTCAACCGGTGGGCCCCAGGCACTTCTTGAGATACTGAAAAGATTTCCTGAAGATTTTCCCTGCGGTATAGTTATTGTTCAGCATATCACAAATGGCTTTACCGGGGGTCTGGTGGATTGGTTGGATAGCGAATGTCAACTTTCGGTTAAGATTGCAGAGGATTCAGAAGAAATACAATCCGGGGTGGGATACATCGCTCCCGATAACCTCCAAATGAGGGTAAGGGAAGGCGGAACGATACAGCTCTCCGATGAGCCGGCCTACGAAGGCCACAGACCCTCGGGGGATGTATTGTTGGAGTCTGTAGCAAGGGCCTATGGAGGAAGGGCTGTGGCGGCAATCCTAACGGGTATGGGCAGAGATGGGGCAATGGGGATGAAGGCTATAAAACAATTCCATGGCCAGACTATTGCCCAGGATGAGAAGAGCTGTGTAGTTTTTGGTATGCCCAAGGTAGCCATAGAGATGAATGTAATAGATAAGGTATTACCCTTGGAGGAAATAGCGAAAGGGATTGCGAAGATGTTGAGATATGATTAGATGATGGGGTATAGGGGATAGGCGGTGGAGCAGGGGATGCAGAAGGAAGGTGTAGAGAGAAAAGAGGAGAGACAGATACTGGTCTTTCATATAGCGAAAGAGGACCTCGGTTTGGACATTTCTTGTGTGAGGGAGATATTGAGACCGCAGGTGATTCACCCTCTTCCTAAAACCCCTGATTTTATTGAGGGAGTAATAAACTTAAGAGGACATATCATTGCTGTAATTGACTTACTGAAGAAACTTAATATGGAAGCCACAGAGGATAGGCGCGATATGCGGATTATCATCTGCAAGATAAAGAAGTTTATCGTTGGACTTACTGTTAATAGGGTGAGTGAGATCATAACTCTATCTAAAAAAGATATTCAGCCTACCCCAGAAGTTATCTCAATGCAGATTGAAGCGGGTTTTATATCGGGCATAGCGAGACTTGGCGATAGAACAATAGTCATTTTAAATTTGGAGGACATCTTAACAAATAAAGAAGTGACAAAGTTATCAAAAATGAAGCGATGAAAAATATTTTACCTTTATCAAAAGATGATTTTAGTCTTTTTCAAAGACTGCTGGTGGAAGAGAGTGGACTCCACTTTGATAAGGACAGGAGCGAGTCCTTACGTCTTGCCCTTTGGGAGCGTTTGCAAATCCGAGGGTATGAGTCCTATCAGGAATATTATAACCTTCTCAAATTCCATCCTGAGGGACGTCTTGAGATACGGGAGCTCCTCGATTTGATCACGATAGGCGAGACATTTTTTTTCAGAAACCTACCTCAGTTTGAGGCATTAATGAGATTTGTCTTACCTGAAATAGTGCAGAGGAGGATGCATTCACTGAACAAGTCTATACGGGTGTGGTCAGCAGGGTGTTCGAAGGGGGCCGAGCCATATTCAATCGCTATCGCTATGATGGAAGTTCTTCCTTCTTATGAAAACTGGGATATCTCTATCTTAGGCACAGACATAAACAGGAATGTATTGGCTTATGCCAAGGAAGCGATTTATGGAGAGAGGGATATCGGCCATTTACCCAAGGAATACCTTGATAGGTACTTTAAGATACGAGGTTCAAATTATATATTAGATGCTAGGGTGAGAGGATTAGTCAGATTTGAGTATCATAATTTAGCCAAGGATCCCTTTACACACGAAGGGATGCAGGATTTAGATATCATCTTCTGTAGAAATGTAATTATATACTTTGATTTTCAGACTACCAAGCAGGTGATCGATAACTTCCATAATTGTCTTATCCGGGATGGTTATCTTTTTCTCGGGCATGCTGAAACTCTCTGGCAGATAAACAATAAATTTGAGACAGTTGAATTTCCTCAGACATTTTTATATAAAAAGGGACTTATTTCGGTTAAGGAAGAGATGATGAAGCCCTTTATGGCTGTGCCGGAGATCGAACTCGAGAACTTGACTTCCATCAAAGAGACGGTCACAGAAAAAGGCGTCTTTCCGCAGGAATTAGCGTCCGGGCTACAGGAGAAACCCGAACCCCTTGAACAGATTGAGAAACCGCCTGACGTTGCCGCCCTCTCCTCACCCAATCACCTTATCGCTCAAGACAAAAACAATATACGCACCTATCTTACTAAGGCGACTACTTTGGCTAATGAGGCAAAATACAAAGAAGCGGCGGATATCCGTGCGAAGATCATAGAGGTGGATAATCTAAGTGTTGAGGCGTATTATCTCCTTGGTGTATTATCGTATAAAAACAGTGATCTTAAAGAGGCGGAAACACAATTCAGGAAGGTTATTTATGTGGACCCCGATTCGGTTCTCGCCTATTTTAACCTCGGAAATATGTATTTATACCAGAGGAAGTTCAGTGAAGCTGCCAGAGAATTTAGGAACGTCATCCGGCTGTTGGAAAAAAGACCGAAAGATGAGCAAGTAAAGTTTTGCGAGGATTTCACGGTAGAATTTCTTTTAAGGGCGTGTAGGAATAATCTTGTAACGATCTCCAAGAGAGGTGAATGATATGAATGAACAGGAAAAAATAGAAGTATATCTTTCGTCTGTAAGGCACGACTTGCGTAGCCAACTCATGGTCGTTCGTGAAGGGACGAGCATGATTCTGGATGGTATCGGAGACTCAAATTGCGAAAACTGCTTCGCCCTCTTAAGGCCCGCACTCGAATCCACGGATGAATTAAATAAACTGATAGGGGAGCTTCTCAGTACCTCTCGGTTTAATGCGATATTAGCATTAGCGCCGCCCCTATCCGCAAAAGAAGAGGAACTGAAAAGTGTAAAAAAGGACCCGCCGGGAAATGAGCTAGAAGCCTTGAAATATGACCTGATGGGTATGATATCCCATGCCATTCGTACTCCGTTGACCGTGATCAAAGAGAGTTTGTCCTTGATGCTGGATGAGATACCAGGAAAACTGAATGCCAAACAAAAAGAGTTGCTTGCAGCTGGAAAAGAGAACGTTGATGAATTGATTCAATCTGTCGAGAAGATATTTGAGAAGTCCTGGAATGAAATGGTAAAGCCAACTAGAAAGATTTTCCCTGCTGAAGCTATAGTTAGGAAGGATAGGTTAACGCCGAAAAAAAGAATACTTATCGTAGAAGACCAAGCAGTTGTAGTTGACATGCTCAGGATGAGGTTAGAAGCAAATAATTACGAAGTCATAACTGCAGGCGACGGTCAGGAAGGTTTGGAGAAAGCCCGTAAAGAAAATCCAAACTTGATCATCTTGGACATCATGCTTCCTAAAATGAATGGATATAAGGTTTGCCAACTTCTTAAGGCTGATCCAAAATATAACACTATTCCTATAATTATATCCTCTGGAAGGACACCGCAGGAAATCAGGAAAGTGGGTCAAGAGGTGGGTGCTGATGCGTATGTGTCTAAGCCATTCGAAGCAGAAGTACTGCTCTCAAAAATGAAGGAGCTTTTAGAAAAGAAGGGGAAGTAGAGACAGACATACGTGACAAGGAAGGACATACGAAAACAAGCGCAATCACTGCGTTTGTATTCGTATTCGTTGAGGTTGAAGCTCAATTGTTAGACGTGATGTGTTAAAGAAGAAGTTGAAATAAGGAGAACGGGTAAATCCCGCATCTTTGATAAGGTGCAGGGTAAATAACGGCAAAAGATGGCTAAGAAGAAAATCTTGGTGATCGATGACATGCCAAATATCGTTACTATGGTAAAAGCTCGCTTGGAGGCAAGCGGATATGAGGTTATTACTGCCTTTGATGGACAGCAAGGCTTGACCTATGCTTATGCGGAGAAACCAGATCTGATCATATTGGATATCGTCATGCCTGCTGGCGGAGGTTATTCCGTCTATGCGAGATTAAAGATGTCTCCCAAAACCCGGTCTGTTCCGGTTATTTTTCTTACCGCCAAAGATAGACCGGAGGACGTGGCAAGGGCATATAAGTTAGGGGCGCAATACTATGTCAAGAAGCCTTATAAGCCAGAGAAGTTGCTGGAGACGGTCAAGAAGGTCTTAGAACCATCCGTACATCCACAACACCCCAGAGGATTACGAAAGCGAATACTGGTCATAGGGAAAGAACCAGAGATTGCTGAGTTCGTAAAATTAGGTGAAATGGGCTACGAGGTTACCATCGTATCGAGCATAAAAGAGGGATCAGATGAGGCCCAGAAGGAAAAGCCGGATGTGATCCTTCTGGATGGTATGCTCGTCAAAGCGAATAACTATGATGGCTTTTATCAACTGAAGCTGGAATTCGCCTTAACTAAAATACCAATGATTATATCTGTCACCAAGGGGGAATTGGAAGAATTTCAAAAAAAACTCGGGGACTTTAGTAGTTATTGCTTGAAGCCGTTTAATTACATCGATCTATTAGGGCACATTAGGGTAGCTTTACAAAAAAATTAAACGGGTGTTCACGGAACTCAAGGAACGCAGAGAGGTTCTTGACAGAGTGAATCCTACCTTGGCTTAGGTCAAAGGGCATATGAACTCATTGAAACACAGCAGCCCAACCCTATTAGAAAAGCCGACAGAGCAATTACAGAACTCAAATGGTGGAGCAACTTGGCACCGTCTCGACCTTCATCTGCATAGTCCGAGCGTGTTGGCTTTTGTGCCGCCTAAGGGGACGAAGCGCGAAGATGGGAGAGGTCTCGCTGACGCCTATGTAGAACAACTTGCAGCTCAAGGGATTTCCGTCGCCGCCATAACGGACTACAATGGAATAAACATAGAATGGTTTGAGGTGACTGCTGCAAAGGCCACTAACCGTGGCATCACGCTTTTGCCTGGGGCTGAGATGACATTCAGAGAGGGCAAATATGGCCTCCATATATTGGCTATCTTCTCCGGTGATACCGACCTTCAGAGCTTGAACACCTTTCTTCGATCGCTTGATAAAGACCCAGTCAGCCCTTTGCTTGATAACAAAGGCTCTCATCAGGACATTGACCTGAAGATCAGTTTGACAGATGCCCTTAAAGACTTGCGAAGCCGGTTCAACTGTCTGTTGATCCTTCCTCACCCCGATCAGGTAAATGGTCTCTTCAGGAGTCTCACGGCCGAGGTTGTCGCCAAACTCCTCATGGAGATAAGGCCTGATGCCATCTAATATTGCCCATATAAATAAAAAAAGAAACTCCAGTCTACGGGCGTTCTATCGGCAAACTTCTGGGAACATCTGGCTTTCGTCGAATTCT
>JBFMEC010000148.1:0-5623 GCA_040753575.1 Nitrospirota bacterium
GGCCGAATCTCTTGAAATATTCTTTCGGCATCAAATTGTGGGCCTTGCGGATATGGGCCTTTAGGGTCCGCATCTTTTTGCCGCACTCCAGGCAAACAACGTATTTTTCCTTGACGATATCCTTTAGAGGGATCGATGGCTTCTTCACCTCTTCGACGTTTTTCCCCTCCGCCAACTCAGGCGTCTCCAATAACTCCCCACCTTCCAACGAGGCCAAGGCATTATAAACCTCTTTAATTTCACCTATCAATTGTTCGGGGGTAAGTTCGCTCATGGAGGCATGGGAAATTACAATCTGAGCCGTTAACTTCAACACTTCACTGGCCATGGGAATTTTCCTCTCATTTTTTGTGGAATAGGTTGCAGCAATTAAGCTAATTTTCAGTATTCATTCTATCTTGTCAAGGTTTATGTTTATATTTCGTTTTTTTTACTAAGCTACCACTCTTAGGTTTTGCTACCAGAGGGTCTTTTGTCGCTTGGGGATCTTTCGATGCTTTCCAATAAATTTCTCTGCGATAAGTCTTGCTATAAGCGGAGCATTTCCACCAGCCCGATTATTGGCGATGATGTTGATCTCCATCTCTTGTTCAATGGCCTTCTCCATAATTTCCACAGTTTCCAAAACCATTTCCGGCTGCAGCATTCCGTCCACCAACCTGTCAAAGGGATAGGACTTCAAGTAGGAATCTTCATAACGCATGCCTATGGGGGTGAGAAGGCGGACCACAGGAAATGGTCAGGGTCATGAAGACCCTTCTACCCACCTCTCTCCACCCATTATTGCGTCTCTCGATTTAACCTTTAGCGGTGGCCCCAAAATGTGCCCAGCGTCCAATGAACTAACTAACACGAATTTCAATATGTCTAAAGGGATGGTATCTTTCAATTCGCTCAGCAAAGCCAAAATCAATAACTTTTCGGTTCACACTTTCCGGATCATGCCTGCGACAATAGTATATCAAACCTTCCTCCTCCCACTTCAGACATACTTCGGTAATATTTTCTAAATTATGAAATTTATCGTCATCAGTGTAATCGTTATTTAAATTACACCTATTACATCTGACCTCTATTCGATTATCTGTCCCTGGTTTAACTCTGATTGTCATTCCAATATCTCCTGTTAAGCATTTTGGATCATTCGTTTGTTTATAATATTCATTCAGTAACATTGCCACCTTATGCCTGTAGGAGCCCATTTCTTCGCTGGTCTCCGCAACAATAAAAAGTCTATCCTTATCTGTTTTTTCGCTTATGAATTTTCCGTATGTTCCCAAAATTCCGTGCAAAAACATATGTTCTCCATCTAATTTATGTAATTCATTATTCAGTCGCTTAATTGGGTCGAATATTAATGCAACACTGTCTTCAATCTTATATCCAAGAGAGTACTTGAGTTGATTAATTATAGGCCGCATGGGATGGGAGCGTTTCCCTTTTTTATCTAATTCTTCTAACAATTGTCGTAATTTTCTATTATCCAAAGTTATTCCACAATATGCCTTCAGCTCTCGGAAAGGTGTTCCGTTTATATGGGCGATTAGAATGTCGGAATCCATAAATTGGTCGCTGATAGGAGCGCCAAAATAAGTGCCGTTTCTCTGTTCTCGATATCGAGTATCGCCGATTATCCCAATTTTAAATTCTTTTTTGTTGTTACCAGGAAAAAATTTCAATATTAATCCTAAACTGTTGGCAAAAATTGGCGAACAGATATCTCGATGAAATACCTGCTTCGCTTCAATAGTGAAATTATCAAAGATTTTCATTTCGTTAACATGAGGGGTGAGCTCAATTTTCTTGAACAAACTAGGGCTTTGATTTACCATAAACTCATATCGTACGGATACACTTGGGTTTAAGATAAGATACAAGGTTCTCTTTTGAGTTTCATCAACTTTACATCTCTTATAATGAAGAGACATAATAGTGTCTATCTCTGCAATATGGTCAATATGATCATGTGTTGCTATAATATAATGTACATCTGCTATCGAGAATCCCTCTGAATAGAGATTTTCAACAAAATTGATCCCTGGATCTATCGCAATGCCCCTGCCTTTGAATGTGAGGAAGTAACCGCCGCCTTTCATTTTAAACGCTGAGGGCCTTGGAACTGCGGGATTAATTGAACTCCAGCGTTGCAGGAAATGGAATCTAATCTCATCTTCTTTTTTCAACCGTTCAGGTCTCATCAAATACTTATAAAGTTCAGCATTTCTGGTAGAAAAATCATCTGTATAAAGTAATAACTTATTGATGAGTTCCTTTGCTATCTCTTTCTTTTTATCTATTTTCCCCACCTTCTCTGGTTTCCAAAGGAATTCAAGGGCTTCTTTAGCTATGAGGCGGTACATGATATCCCGGGGCTCCCCCGGGGTCATTAGATCAATTTTCGCTTCCTTATCGCGAGTTGGAATTCCCAACTCTTCTCTTTCCTCCTCTAATATCGCTCTAGTTTTCTCACATTTAGTCTCAAGATCAATAATCAGCTCATTAAATCTGGCCAAGTAATTTTGCGGGTTAAATTTTAAGGCTAAAAGTAACCATCTGCCAGCGAGGAGGTTCCTGCAAAGAATCTTTTTGTCGACTTCCAACTCTTCCAGAGATTGGGTACAGTCTGGCTCTGCATCTATATTCTCTAATAATACGAAATCGGGCAAATTAAAAATATATATAATAAACCCTATAAGGTTAAACAGTTCTGAAATTAATGCGGCATAATCGTTACATTGTTCAAGATTTTCATATTTAATTATACTATTGACGTTTTCAGTAAATTTTGATAGTATATCATACATCTTTTTCTTGTTAATTTTAGGATCAAGTCTGGTATCGTCAAAATGTTTTACTTCTTCTGAGAAATCTATGGCTTCATAATTGCCAGTAATCGTCCTTAATAAATGCTGAAGAGCCTTGATATACCATTTTAATGCCTTCCTAAATTCCCCCAATTCCAGGAAGGTCTTTCCCTTGGCAATTTGAATGCGTCCTATCTTTATACAAGAATCAAGGAGCTCTTTGAGTTCCTTTTTTTCTTTGGTTTCTTTACCTTCTTTAACGTCTTCTTCATCTTTTAATGATGAAACTTCCTTAAATTTACTCATTGAATTACAGAAATATTGATGGGCATTGTAAAAGGCGAAATTCTTCCGATAAAGTTCGCCTTTCAGCGAATATATATAGGGAACGGTCAATTTCTGGTACCAGGCTACTGCTCCTCCAGGTTGGGTTGCTTGCAGCCCGGTGGTTTGTTTCTCAGCACTCGAATAGTCATTGAAGGCATTTTCCGGCTTCCCTAGCATTTCGAAGGCAAAACCTCGCCGAATATAACTGATAATTTCGATGATCTTGGAAATTTCCTGTGATTGCCTTAAATTATTTCGATCGAAAATATTAGGAAAATATTTGGCAATTAGGCGAATAAAAGTGAAGACTTTTTGAGCTCTAAGAATGAGTTTATCGCCTTTTTCGGCCTTCTCCACATGCTGCTGAAGATTTCTAAATTCATTGGTCCCCAGTCTATGGATAATAATATGATATTTGGCCAAAATGAGGAGCAAAAATTCTACCATCCAAGAATACGACTCAGAACTTTTTTGAATCAGAAACGCCTCAGCCTTATGATGAATTTCAGTAAAAATCACCTCGCCTCTAATATCAGAAATAAACAATTTCCAATAGGAAGCCCGATCATTACCGGCATATCTTCTTTGTTTATTTAACAGAATTCTAAGACCACAATTATAGTTACATTTTTCACTTTGTGTCGCAATCTTATTTTCATTTTCTTTCCCTATTATGAAACGCTCAACAATTAATTTAGGCACTCCCTTATCGAGTTTATCATAATTTGTCGTGAGATTGTCATCTGTGGTTCTCTTATTTGGGGGTTTCCGATAAGCTTTTAAAGCAATCCTGAGATTAGACTGTATAATGTCATAAATATTATAAATAAGACAAGCCTCCAAAGTATCTGCTGTTCCATTTACTGGTATTATATCTTTTAAATAAAAATTATCGCTAAAAATACTTACTGTTAATTCGTCCAGGCGTTTGATATATTCATCATATTTCGTTATAACAAAATCGTCATACTGGTCATCACTATATTCTCTTGGCGTAATTTCCTCTGGAATTGAGGTAGAATAGCGCAACTTTAGAAGAAGATCATAAAAATCATTAATTATTTCATAAAATTCCCGAATATGTGTTGTTGGTTCCCCATCACTAAGTACTCTATCTTCTAAATAGTTGTCAATATGTTCTTTGATATTATATTTCTCCAACGAATGATATAGTTCAATTTCTAAATATTTTATCAGGTCCGAAGAAGAAAACTCTTTTATAGAATAACTATTACTCATCTACAATACCTCCCGTTACATTTTAGAGTGTGCAGCGTTTGAAGAAGTACGCGGATAAAAAAAAATCCATAAGAGGATGAAATATGAAATATTTTTTACAGAATGTCAAAAGGAAAAGTTGATTAAAGGCGTCAAAAAACTTTCTCTCCTTATCATTCCCATTGGTGTTGTTGACTATGAAGAGGCTTTCCCTTAAGAGGCTCCCCCTTTCGTATTTTCTGGGCCATGGTGATTTGTGGCACCTTGAGGATGATCCGATCTCCCTTTTTTAAATGACCGCTGTATGCCTTCAGAACCTTGTAGTTCTGGGTGGGTTTCCCGTCTAGATCCAAAAGCGGCCGGTAGAAAGTGAAGTCAATTTCCAAGACCTGGAAATGGGCGAAGTATTCTTCTACGCTATCGACTGGGAGCACTTCTTCGATAAAGGTATTTCCCCCGACAATCTTCATCCTTTGGGTGATCCTTCCGGCATAGCGGTCCTGGGAGTATATTTGCCCAATCCAGCCGGCGTAACGGTCACTGGCCGTCCCGATGAAAACGCGTGGATGAACTTCCCGGAAATGGAAGGTTTTCAGACTGTCTTGGGAACCGATGGGCATGGCTTCAGTTTAAAGGAAAAAGGGAGTTAACCCAACTGCACTATGGAATTTAATGGGAAGGGTACGGTACGGATCATTTCTGTAATTTTTGCCTGCTCTGTGATTAGAGAGGGTTTTGGCAAGTGGTTTTAAGTGGCGCATTTTGGCGTTTAGTTGGTGCATTTCGTGCCAAGTTTTTTAGGCTCAAAAAACTGCGGAGCGCCAGGACACGGGGCTATTTTAGACACCCTATCCGCTTCTTAGTTGGCGGGGTGACGGTCTTCAGGGACGTCCGAATGAACCACGAACAACAAGTAAAAATTATCTTGATATACATAGGTGATAGGTCTAAGTTGACTATATTCTGTGAAGTTTTTCCAATCAGTATCTCTTCTTTGGCCGGAGGAAGACATGCCTCGGGAGGGATCGCCCCCTTTTTTATCATTTGCCAGGTTTAGATTCAATCTTCGTGTGACCAGCCACATGACCCTGCCTCCTTATAAAGGCGCGGTCTTCCGGGGGGCCTTCGGCAATGCCTTCCGTCGCTTGGTTTGCCTTGTCCCCAAAGATAAGTGCTCTAACTGTCGCCATAGGGAAAAATGCCTGTATACCGCAATTTTTGAACCCTCCCCGCCTCCCCAATATCCCGATGCCGGCAAGTTCCACCAAGCCCCC
>JBFMEC010000149.1:0-1725 GCA_040753575.1 Nitrospirota bacterium
CTTGACCCCTTGACCCCTTGACCCCTTTATTAACTCCCTCAACTTCTCATGATCAAAAGCGGAGATTACCTCATCGGCATCGAGCACGAGGATCCATTTCCCGGAAGCCTTTGACAGGGAGAAATTGCGGGCATCTGAAAAGCTGTCCGTCCATGCAAAATCATATACCTTTGCACCGAATGCCTTTGCGATATCCTTTGTCCTGTCGGTAGATCCGGTATCCACAACGATCATTTCGTCAACAACGGGTTTTACGCTTGAGAGGGCGCGGGCAATATTCTGTTCTTCATTCTTTACAATCATGCACAGGGAAATAGAGACTGATTGAGACGGCTCTATCTTTTCCCTGATCCCGAGTGCAAGGGAAAGTGTAGCTTCATCGATACCGAATATCAGCAGCGCCTCTTCTGTCTCTTTCATGGCCTGATGATATTCAGCCTGCTGCAGGAGAATGTCTATGAGAGTAAACTTCAGTTTCTTGTTCAAGGGGTGCAGGGCCGTTGCCTCTCTGAAGAGGTCTGCCGCCCTGTCGAACTGTTTGAGATTCGCGGCTATGGTGTAATAGCTGAGAGCCACATCCGCGACAGCAGGAGAGAGGATGAATGCCTTCTCAGAAAAGGCTACGGCGTCCTCTTTATCTCCTGACAACCACCGGAGCCCCGCAAGATTGCAGTAAGCTTCTCCGAAGCCTTTGTCGTATTCTATCGCCTTTTTGAACAGGCGCTCTGCTTCACTGCGGTTTCCTTTTTTGAACGCAATAAATCCCTTGATATTCCAGGGTGCCGGAGATGTACTGCCCAGCGCAATGGCCTCGTTTGCATGCCTTTCAGCATCTTCGAATTGATCCAACCCCACGCTGCAGGAAGCATGTCTCTCATGCCATTCCGCACCTTTCCTCATTTCTTCGGGCATGTTGTTCAGTATATCGAGACCGTCCTTGAACCGTTTATTCTCGATCAGTATATCGACAAGGGCGTTATGAAGCCTTTTGTCGCTGGGAGATTGACGTATAGCATTCAGAAGTGCTGCAACGGCATCGTCAACCCGTCCTTTCTGGTTCAATTCGTCTGCCAGATGAAGACTGTTGACACCGACAGATTTCGCAGAGGACGGATGAGTTGAATCTTTCTTCTCCGACATATCCAGCATATCCTGTACTGACCCTCTTCCCATGAGAACAGTTTTTTTCCATTCAAGTAATTCTTTTCTTAGATGAGTAAAAGCTCTGGAACCCATAAGTTTTCCCGGTTCATCAATGAATCTCAACGCCCGTTCAATATCCTCGACTCCAGCCAGATACCTGGGGACATACTTCTGAAAGATACTCATATCTTCCCTGATTTTCTGTTCAGGATTCCGATGTTCGGCACTTATAGGAGAACGAAAATAGAGACCTAAGTTTTCAGGGATGTGGAGCATTTTCGTGCCTTCAGCTATCCTAAGCCAGAATTCCCAGTCGCCGGATGCTGTAAAGGTCTCGTCAAAATATCCATAGCTGTCATGAAGAGATTTCCTCCACATAGGCTGGGGTCCGATAAAGCAGCCAAGAGTAAGCAATTCCCTGCAGTAGTCTATCCAGCGATAATTGCCGGCCGGTGTATGCCGTTCAAAAGTCTCATTCTCGGTTTCCGTTATGATTTGATCTGCATAAACAAGTCCTATATCGGGACTCCCGTCAAGAGCGGCTGCCATAATCTCGAGAGCGTCAAAGCGGTGGCGGTCATC
>JBFMEC010000149.1:1825-5603 GCA_040753575.1 Nitrospirota bacterium
GAAGACATCATATCCTCTCACTTCGAGCGACCCTACGATATAGCCCTGTTCAAGGTCTATTTTTTGAACATCGGTCCGGGAAACTGCGATATTCTCATAACCTTTTTTAAACAGCAGGCGTACCTCTTTCAGCAGGGAAGGGGTGAGCATGATATCACTGTTCGTGATCAGAAACCATTTGATGCCAAGTTCCTTTGCCCGGGCAGCCGCTGCATTGAATATATCGGTCACGAAGGGTTTCCTTTTCCCCTGTACGTTTAGTTTTTTGTCCGCGCTTTCAGTGAGGGTTGCCGAGACTTCCCACCCTTCAGGTTCAATCCTTTCGTCAGGAAAGCATATGTTCAGGGGAACAATGTTGAGCGGCTTGAGGTCGTTTATGCTTTTTATGCAGAGCTGCTGGAGTTCGGCCCTCCGTTCGTCCTTGAAAGGGACAAGGTTGGTTGCTATCAGGATGGGCTGGGAGATATCGGGAGGTTCAGTTTTAGAGGTATCATTATCTGTTTGTTGAGTTACTTGAGTTGCTTCATGTGAAACCAATTTTTGCATGGCCAGAGATATTTCCTTATCATCAGGATATTTTTTTAAATAAGCAGCATATAGCTTTTTTGCCATATCATATTCTTCGAGAATGGTAAAGACCTCTCCACATTTATGAACCACCTTGCGGTTAAAAGGGTTAATTTCTAAAGCCCTTGTAAGATTCTCTAATGCCTTATCGATATCCCCCTTTTCCCAGTATAAAGAGCCCATCTTTAATTTCAGATCTGCCTGAAGGTTAAGCAAATCGGGAGAGTCAGGATTTTGATTTATCGCATCTGAAAGGGCAAGCTCTGCTTCTTCAAACTTTTTAGAGTCAATTAGTTTTTCAATGTCGTCCATTATTTGAATTTAATCCTTGACTACTTTAATTCAAAACTCAAATGGATGTCTTGTTGAAAGATGAAGTAGTTTATTATAGATTCCATTAAAATGGGACATGCCGTGAACCTCCCGTCTTTATTGTTTTTGCCAGATAATATTGTATCACCATTGACGGGTGTTCAAGGTTATTAAGCTTTTTTACCGGACAATAGTGCTATTCAATCTTTTCTATAAAAGCCTTTGCAGCCTTAAACGCATCCTTTACCATGTCAACATTGTAGATAAGTCCCCTGTAGTACCCCGCTATGTGTAAGGCGTCATAAAGCATTTCAAATTCTCTTATTAATTTCCCATCATGAACTGCTAAATACTTTTGTAATGCCTTTCTATATGCATCCACTGACTTTGGGAGTTCCTTCTTAGTTAAACCTTTTTTTATGAGATATTTATTAATCGCCTCTAGAATAGCAAGGTAAACCGTTGCAAATGCCTCTCTCACAGGCTTAATATCCACGTATGTTTTATCTTCTACAGGAACAGATTTTAATTTCTCCTTTGCATTATTTAAATATCTCAATGCTTCACTCACTTTTACATCTCTCCTCTAAGTTAACAGCGATGGGAAAATTGAAGCTGCTAAACTCTCAAGTAACATCTCCTGTTTAGGTTCGATATAAATCTGTATAGGTTTTTTCTTTAATGTTCTCATATTGATTCAATATACATCATATTTTTATAATGTGTCAATTTCTGCCATCTTTTCGTCTTTCCCCTTCATTCCCTATTCTTTAACCCAAAAAATGCAATTAATATAATGCAGATGTTGTAAAAAAATTTATTTTTCGATCAATTATTTGCCCCGAACCGAGGTCTTCAGTCAATTTCTTGTCAACAGTTGCCTCTAAATATTGCATAGTAGGCTCTGTTCACTACAGCTCCATATCTCTTTAAACTTAGCAGTTCCTTTGCTGTTTCCAGATCTTCCTGCGCACTTTCTATGCGGACTTTAACAAGGGTTCCGGTCTCTTTGTCCATAAATCAATTCCATCTCTTTTAATGCTATTATAGAAAGGGTCTTTAAACTTTTTGTGCCAGGTAAAAGTTTTTTTATCCATTACAATAGGAGATAATATCGCATTATTTTTTAAGGTTATCTCAAAAGCGGCCATGCTTATTTCGTCTCTCAGTTTATTGTCTCCATTCTTTAAAACAACAAGAATATCTATGTCAGATTCTTCGTCAGATTCTCCCCTGGCAACAGAACCAAATAAGACTACTTGACCTATTTTATCTTCATAGTTTTTTTGAGAATCTCCAGATATCCCAAAACTGCAGCTTTCTGGTCTTTTGTTAGATTATAATTAATGTAAGATTTCTTCTGCACTTAACCCCTCGATCCCTTGATCATGATATTTTCTCTACTACCTGCCCTAACTTTTTGACTTCCCCAAGAACATTCTCGCACTTCTGTAAAAGAGAACTTACCTCTGCATCATTCGGGTTTGCTGTCAGATATGCCTTGAAGACTGCCTTGGCCTATTTCTTGAAACAGGTAAAGGCATCAGGCATGATAATCATTTAAACTCTCTGGAGCTTGCATTTAGAATTGTAATGCCGACAATCTTGTTTCCATCTTTTCTAATCAGGATATCATCAGTTTCAATAGTCTTTTTTGCCCTCTGAGGTTTTCTGAAACTTAAATACAAGACATCAGCATCCTTATCATAGTCAATCCATAGATGCTCAATGGGAAGTTTAATAATGCCTGATGCAAGAGATAAGCAGGCTTTGATCAGATCACCTCTTTTCATTGTTGTTGCCATATCACTTCTCCTTTTGATTTTCTATCTAAAAAATAGGCTGTTATGACGACGCCATCGTTTTTAGTGACTTCTCTGTAAATAACAACTAACCACTTATTTTTCCCAAAATTTTTTATTGCCTTTAATGTCCCTCTGTTTCCTCTTAAAACAATATCTGGTTTTTCTATTGTTTCAAGTACTTCATAAAAATAACTAACCAAATCGTCATGGTTTTCAACTATATGATACCATCTTTCATGAGTTAGTCGAATGGGAACATCGTTTACTGAATATGCAATATTCATTCAAAAAGACAAAAACAGAGGGTCAATTGATTGGTTCCCATCTTACTGGGGCAAAGCATCTACCACTTTACCTAACTTCCGTACCTTTTCCAGAACGCCTTCAGTCTCTTGCAGGTGCGAACGTATTTCTAAATCATCTGGATTAATTTTTAAATATCCCTCAAAAAGTTCTCTGGCTCTTGCAAATTTCTTGAAACTGACAAGCATATCTCCCATAGCTGAGCACTACAGACCGGTCAAGTTTGCTGATTCTTAGAGCATCCTCAAAATATTTCAGGACAGTGCTTCTTTCGGGCTCTTTCTTCCATGTTCGGTTCTGTCAAAATCACTGTCAAAGCTGACTATAGTGTACTTGTATTTTTCCGCAGCAACATATTGATATGAATCATCGAAATCCAATTGGTATCTTTGCCGAACTGTAATTATCTGTTTAAGATCGGTAGTGTCCAGACAGATTCTTATAACACCTGAATCTTCGATTGTGTCTGAAAGGAAATCCTTGAACACATCATCTTTTTTTAGTTTCGTTAATATCACCCCGATAGAATAGAATAGAGTAAGAAATCTGTAACTGATAGCAAACGTGCTTCTACATTTTGAAAAAACTGCCGTACGTCTGCTTCTTTTTCTTGTTCTAAAAGCAGTTCCAGCCAAACGTTAGTATCTACAAGATACATCAATCACCCCACCATTCGAGAGCTTTTTTCTGGAGCTCTATAGATGTGAATTTATCACGAAACTCGCGAAGAGCGCCTGCCCATGTCATACGCAGTTTTTTCTGCCTCGGGCGTACTTTTGACTCCAGCAAAA
>JBFMEC010000150.1:0-5574 GCA_040753575.1 Nitrospirota bacterium
ATTATTAAGTAAAGGCGAAAAAGCAGAGGTTATTGAGATGAAACAACAAAAGGGTTATTGCCACGGAAAGAAGGAAAATTTCCTTTGTCATCTGGAAGACATGGGGCTTCGTGCTGGTAAGACTATTCTGGTAAGACTATTGAGGTATTAAATAATGAAGGGCGTGGTCCCCTGCTGATAAAGGTAGACGAATCGAGGATTGCCATTGGTCGTGGTATGGCAATGAAGATAATGGTAAGGAGGGTGATATGAATCTTTCAATACTTAAGCCAGGTGAAAAAGGCCGGATAACAAAAATAGGAGCAATCGGCCCTTTGAAAAGGAGGCTCATGGACATGGGTATACTTGTGGGCGAAGAGGTAAAGGTTGAGAAGATAGCACCGCTCGGCGACCCCATAGAGGTAACGATCAAGAACTATAACCTTTCCCTTAGAAAGAAAGAAGCAGAAGAGATTGAAGTGGAGGTAATTAAATGAGTGCACAGATCACAGAAGACAGAATACAGACAAAACTCCGAACTCTGAACTCCGAACTCCAAACTGTTACTGTTGCTGTCGCAGGTAACCCAAACTCCGGCAAATCAACCTTGATCAATGCAATTGCGGGCACACGGCTTCATGTGGGCAACTGGCCCGGGGTTACAGTTGAAAAGAAGGAAGCGGTTTTCGAGTATCAAGAAAAAAGAATAAGACTGGTTGATCTGCCCGGTACATATAGTTTAAGCCCTTATACCCAGGAAGAAATCATCGCAAGGGATTATCTGGTGCACGAAAAGCCAGATGTGATCATCGATGTAGTGGATGCAACAAACCTTGAAAGGAACCTTTATCTTACCGTCCAGTTGTTAGAACTCGGTATACCCATGGTTATTGCTCTCAATATCTATGACGAGGCAGAAAAGAAAGGCTATAGGATAAATATAAAGACAATGGAGGAGATGCTCGGAGTAAAGATAATTTCCACAGTCGCCACAAAAAAGAAGGGCCTGTATGATCTGTTAAGGGCGGTTACAGATATTGCAGACAATCTGTCACATCATTATCCGAGGAAATTGAATTACGGCGATGATATTGAATCCGCTGCATCAGCGGTAGAGATGCACATCAGAAAAAGCCGCCTGCAGCTTACAGAAAAATATCCATTACATTGGCTTGCTTTCAAACTTATGGAGGGAGACAGCCATGTAATTGAAGAAATTAATATCGGAGACAATATCTCCTTTATAGAGGAAGCGACAAGACATCTCAAAAAGGGACATGGTGAAGATATTGAATCGATCATGGCTGATACGAGATATGCTGAGGCCGCGGGTTTGACAAGGGAAGTATTGAAAAAACCCGAATTCAGAAAAATTGAATTGACCGAAAAAATTGATAAGATCGTTCTAAACAGGTTTTTAGGCATTCCCATATTCCTCGCTGCCATGTGGGTTGTGTTCAAGCTCACCTTTGACGTTTCTGCGCCGTTCGGCGACTGGCTTGATGTTATGATTAATGGGCCTTTCAAGAGATGGACAGAGGCCATACTCGGCTTCATCCACGCCCCGGAATGGACCGCCTCGCTTGCCACCGACGGGATTATTGCAGGAGTCGGGTTTGTGCTTGTCTTTGTTCCAGTGATATTTGCTATGATGTTTTTTATCACCTTTCTTGAAGGAAGCGGATACATGGCGCGGGCAGCATTCGTTATGGACAGGGCTATGCATGCCATAGGGCTTCACGGGAAGTCCTTCATACCCATGGTCCTCGGCTTCGGTTGCAATGTACCGGCTGTCTATGCAACGAGGGTGCTCGAAAATCCAAGGGATAAGGTGCTCACGTCTTTGCTCATACCGCTGATGTCATGCGGCGCAAGACTTCCGGTATATGTAGTCTTTATAGGAGCTTTCTTCACTGCATATGCAGGAACGGTTATCTGGTCACTGTATGTTATGGGAATAGCCCTTGCGGTGCTTATGGGGATTATATTCAAAAGGATACTATTTAAAGGCGAATCACCAATGTTCATCATGGAGCTTCCACCATACAGGATGCCTTCTTTCAGAAGCCTCATGATACACACATGGGAAAAGGGGAAACACTTTCTGATAAAGGCAGGGACTTACATTTTAGCAGTCTCCATCCTTGTATGGTTTCTTTTAAACCTGCCGTGGGGAGTTGAACATAAGAAAGATTCCTATCTCGGCAAGATGGGACAGGTGATTGCGCCTGTGCTTGAACCAATCGGATTTGGAAACTGGGAAGCTGCATCTTCGCTTGTATCAGGTCTGATAGCAAAAGAGATAGTGGTGGGAACAATGGGCGAAATATACGTCCAGAAGGCGGAGGACGAAAAGAAAGAGCAGCCGACATTGACGGATGATTTAAAAGAAATGGGGACATCGTTTGCAAGCGCTGCCAGGGATGCCGCGGCGAATGTAATTTCGACCTTTGGAATCTCAAGCATTTCCACAGAGGAATCTGCAGAAGAAAAGGAAGAAAGATCGCCTCTAAGGGATATAATTAAGAATAAATTTACACCGCTTGCTGCCTATGCCTTTATTACCTTTGTACTTCTCTATATGCCTTGCGTCGTCGTTGCCATAGCCATGAGACAGGAGTTTGGCACTTGGAAGTGGTTTGGGATAGCCTTTGCTTACCAGATGGTTCTGGCATGGGTTGTAGCATTTGTTATTTATCAAGGCGGAAAAGTGTTGGGATTGGGATGATAATATTGCCATTGCGAGTGACCCGCCTTAGACGGGAAGCGTGGCAATCTTAAAATTCGGGATTGCTTCGTCTTCGCCTCGCAATGACAGAAAGACTACGGAGGTTTTATGGGATTTGTTGATATCATATTAATGATAGCAATCATCTGTGGAGCGGCATACCTTCTATACCGCTCTCTATGGAATAAAAAAGGGCATTGCCCGGGTTGCGATACCGGAACTTGCAAGAGAAAATAACAGTTTCAGAAAACTATTTGTGACATTGCAAATTGTAGTATCAATGAACGTGGGATGTTAACATAGAATTATGAAGACTATCGAATTAAAGGTAAAAGGACTTTGTTGTACTGACTGCGCAGCAAAGATAGAAAAGCTTCTGAGGAATACCATGGGAGTGATGGATCTAAAGATACTCATGGCTGCTGAAAAGGCTGTTATCACCTACAATGAATCGAGGATAGCTCCTGATGATTTAATAAAAAAGATAGAAAGTCTCGGCTATAAGACACATGTCTCCAAAATAGAGATTACAGAGAAGCCCGAAAAGAAAAGAGATCTTGCAAATATTCTACGCCTTACGTTTATAACCATTATTAGCATCGTTGCACTCGGTGAAATACTCCTCGGATATCTCGGCATCCTGAAAATGGGAATACAATTCATTCCCCTGCTTCTTATCCTTTCCGCCATCTTTCTTGGAGGCTATCCGATATTTAAAAAGGCATTCCTTGGCCTTATAAATAGACAGATAAATGTTGACCTCGTGATGAGTCTCGGTATCATCGGTGCAGCCCTTATTGGAGAGTTTATCGCATCGATGCTTGTCGCCTTCTTCATGAATCTTGCCCATTATCTTGAAGACTTCACAGTGACGAGGTCAAGAAAGGCGATAAAGGAGCTTTTAAAACTCGCTCCGGCCTGTGCCAGGGTAAAGCTTGATGACAAGGAGATGGAAGTCAATATTTCTGAGATCAAGCATGGAGATATTGTGGTTGTAAGGCCAGGAGAGAAGATAGCTGTAGATGGAATTGTTAAGTCAGGCCAGAGCTCTGTAAACCAGGCATCCATCACCGGAGAATCCATTCCTGTGGAAAAGATTCCCGGAGATGAGGTTTTTGCCGGCACTCTTAACGAATCGGGCTACCTTGAGATAGATACAAGAAAGGTTGGAGAGGAAACAACCCTGGGAAAGATTATTAAGCTTGTAGAGGAGGCAGAGGCAAATAAGGCTCCCATCCAGAGATTTGCCGACAGGTTCGCCACATACTTTTTACCTTCTGCCCTGACCTTCGCCTTTCTTACTTACCTGATCTCTGGCAAGGCGATATATGCCATCGCTGTTCTTGTTGCAGCCTGCCCCTGTGCGGTCGGTCTTGCTACCCCATTGTCGGTTATCGCAAGTGTTGGAAGCGGTGCTAAAAGAGGACTCCTTATAAAAGGTGGACTCTACTTAGAGGCGCTTGCAAAGGTCGATTGTGTGGTTATGGACAAAACAGGTACTGTAACTTTTGGAAAGCCGCAAGTCACAGACGTTATTTCTTTAAATAATTTTCCTCTGCGGGAAATCCTGACCCTTGCAGCATCTGTGGAAAGATATTCCGAGCATTCTCTGGCATCTGCTATTCTCGAAGAAGCTAAAACAGGAGGGATAGAGATAGCTGAGCCGGAGGGCTTCGAATACCTTATCGGAAAAGGAATTAGTGGCAATGTGAGAGGAAAGGTTATAACCCTTGGAAATCAAAGACTCCTTGAGGAGAAGGGAATTACAATTTCCCAATATGCCAGAATGAAAGCGCAGGAACTAGAGGAAGAAGGAAATACCGCACTGTTCCTATCTGTGGATTCAGAGGCTTCCGGAATCATTGCCGTTTCTGATGTTATAAGAGGGGAAGTCCCGAGGGCGATAGAGGAATTAAAGAAGCTCGGCATCGCGAGGTTGATTCTTCTGACGGGAGACAATGAAAGAGTTGCCTCGGCTATTTCAAGGAGAATAGGTGTTACTGAATACAGGGCGAATCTACTACCCCAGGAAAAGCTTGAGATTGTTAAAAGTCTTCAGAATGAAGGCTGCAGAGTCTGTATGATCGGAGATGGAGTGAATGATGCACTGGCTCTCACACAGGCAGATGTGGGAATTGCTATGGGTGTAGCAGGGACGGATGTGGCGATAGAGGCAGCTCATGTAGCCCTTATGCGAGATGATTGGACGCAGGTTCCTCATGCTATCAAGGTGGGAAGAAGAACCTACAGGATTATAAGACAGGGAATTGCGTTAAGCATTATATGGGATATTATTACGATGGGACTTGCCTCTGTTGGAATACTGACCCCTATTCTGGCAGCTGCCTTTGAAGAACTTCCTACCCTTGCAGTGGCAGCGAATGCATCGAGACTGTTGGTAAATTCAAGGAAGGTGGTATAAAAGTCAGAATGTACTTAAAAGGCAGCCAGATCCTTCTGGCTGCCTTTTGAACTAAATCTTACCAGGGGCAAGCGTAACCACGCGGTGCCATGGCGTAGATCTTCTCCTGAAGATCCCGAATCTCTTTTTCAAGTTTTACAATAGTTTCCGGACTTGTTTTCGGATTGCGATAGGCCTCGAAATATTCGTACCTCTTGTTGTAAAGTTCCTTCCTCAGCCCTGAAGTTTCATCAAGGAACTTCTGGCATTCTTCGGGTTGTCCATAATAACCAGGCCCCATCATTCCAGGTCCCATCATGCCGCGGCCCATGTGACCCATCATCCCGCCACCCATCATTCCAGGGCCCATCATGCCACCACCCATCATGCCGGGACCCATGCCATAACCGCCTTGCCACTGTCCACAATAAGGGCAATACCAACCACCTTGACCTCCGCCCATCAT
>JBFMEC010000151.1:0-5564 GCA_040753575.1 Nitrospirota bacterium
GAAATGGTGACTTTAATGTTGATTTCTATGAAGGATCCGACATGCCCAGGGAGTATAAAAGCTGGCTGACCGTGATAGATAACGGGAAAGAGGTGTTAAAAAAGGACATCGAGGTAAATGACCCCCTTTCATACAAAGGTATAACCTTTTATCAGGCCAGTTATGGCATGTTGCCTAATGCCAATGGTGAATTTATCCTGAGAATAACCCCTCAATCAGGGGTATCAGAGATTAAACAATTGCACATCAGTGATAAATTTATCATCCCTGGCACAAAAATAGAAGGAACTATAATAGATTTCAGCCCTGCACTTTCCTTTGACCGTCAAGGTAAACCATTCACTTATTCAGAGATGATGAATAACCCTGCTGTTTTTATAGACTTCAAAGAGGAAGGGAAAGAAAAATATTCAGGCTGGATACTTAAGAGATACCCGACGACATGGAGACTTCCGGAAGGCCATATTGTAGAATTCATAGATCTATGGGGTGTTCAATATACAGGACTTCAGATCAGGAAAGACCCCGGTGTATGGGTTGTATATCTCGGATGTATAACTATTACGATAGGACTTTTCATGGCCTTCTTTATGAGTCACAGAAAACTCTGGATCAGGATTGAAGAAGATAAGAACAATACGAGAGTAGTTATTGGAGCTACTTCTAATAAAAACAGGATCGCTTTTGAGAGAAAAATAGATAAGATGATTTCCCTAATCAACAAAAGACAGGAAGGAGGAAAATAATGGACAGCTCCTTTTTCTTCGGAATATCAACAATGGCTTATATTCTTGCCATGATAATTTACATTACCTATTTTGCCTTCAGGAAAACACAGATTGGGATAACAGCAACAACAATAACAATAATAGGCTTTACCTCGCAGACAATGGCAATTTTACTGAGGTGGAAAGACTTCTATAACATCAGCGGGATGAGCATTATAAGGTCTGCACCACTGACAAATCTTTATGAATCTCTGATATTTTTTGTCTGGTGTCTGATATTGGGGTATTTGATAATCGAATTCAAATATAAGAATCGTTCATTCGGCGCATTTGTGACCCCTATAGCTGGTCTCGCACTGGCATTTATAGATTTAACCGGTATCGAGAAGGATATTCATCCCCTTGTGCCAGCGCTGCAGAGCAACTGGCTTCTGGCCCATGTGACGATGAGCTTTATTGCTTATGCGACCTTTGCCCTTTCATTCAGTACAGGACTCATGTACCTTATTATAAAAACGGGAAAAAAGAATGAGATCGCATACCTTTTCTGGTCAATCACGCTGGGTCTCTTTATAACCTTGATGCTTGCGATGGGTATTGATTTCCTTACATTCAAGGTAGCGGTTAGACCTGAGGAATTTATTAAAAGCTATATGTTCAGGGCTTCTTTTCTGAATCCATCGAATGTCATTAAGATATTAAGCTGGATATCAATGGCAGCTATTATATTCGTAATCTGGGGATATGGCTCTGTTTTTAAAAAGGTTCTCGAAAAGTTCACTATCTCTGCCGAAACACTGGATGATATAACATACAAAAGTATTGCTATTGGTTTCCCTATATTTACATTAGGTGGCCTCATCTTTGGAGCCATCTGGGCTGACCAGGCATGGGGAACTTATTGGGGGTGGGATCCAAAAGAAACATGGTCACTCATAACGTGGTTTATATACGCCTTTTATCTCCATAGCCGTTTTATAAGAGGATGGAGGGGAAATAAGGTGGCTATTGTAGCTGTATTTGGGTTTGCAGCCGTAATATTTACCTATCTTGGAGTAAATTTACTTCTCTCAGGACTCCATTCATATGGAGCACTTGAATAGAATAGGTGAAAACTCTTTGTATGTCTTTACGTGATAGAGGACGTCTTATCATGAGGAGGAATATTAATGCATAAGAAGCAATGGATATTTGAAAGCTCTAAAAAGATATTTACAACCATTTTAGTAATTCTTAGTTTCATTCTGTTTTTAATACTGTTTAAAGGCACAGCTACCCCTGTTTATTCAGAGGATATTCTTCTGCCGTCATTTGGTAATGGACAGATAAAGGTTAGGTTATACACTGATTATTTCTGTGGTCCTTGCAGGACTTTGGAACCAAAATTAGAGCCTGTAATTACTAAGTTAGTTAAAAAAGGTGTGATAAATATTACCTTTATTGATACGCCTATTCATCCTCAGACCTCTCTCTATGCAAAAAAATTTCTTTACATTCTGAACGAAAAGAAAGATTTTGCCTATGCTCTTCGAGCACGGGCTGTTTTATTTGAGGCAGCCAAAAACAAGATAACCGAAAAGGAAAAATTAGAGGCATATTTGAAGAAAAAGGGTATAAGATTCAAACCCTTTAACGTCAATCTCACGTTCCGTGTTTTGAGTAGTTTCTTTAAGGAAGATAGAATTAATTCAACGCCTACATGTGTAATATATAAGAAAGGGAAAAAAGATACATTCAAAGGCCGTGATATCATAAAAGCATTAGAACAGCTTAGGTAATCTTTCAAGGCAAACAATGTTTTATAAAACACTATTCAAAGATATTAAATTCCGTTGGCTGATAATAACCCTTCTGGTAGTTGCCCCTTTCGAGGTATTATCTTTTCTGGATATCCATTTTCCTTTGTGGGTTGAGTTTCCCCTGTTTTTTATTATCATCATAGCTTTTGGCAGGAAGGTTTTTATGAGCGGGTCCCGGAGCCTTTTGAAGCTTGATTTCTCGAATATAAATCTTCTCATGACCATAGCAATCTTTGGCGCACTGTACCTTTATCAGTTTGAAGAAGCTGTAATCATCATTGTTCTCTTTGCTCTTGGAGACACCCTTGAGGAATTCGGAATAGAGAGAAGTCAATCAGCACTTAAAAATCTCATCGAAAAGACACCAAAATCAGCGCAGGTGAAAGGAAAGGAAGAAAGAGTCCCTATTGAAAACATTGATATCGCGGAAGTAGTAATTATAAAACCCGGTGATCAGATTCCATTAGACGGAGAGATTATCAGTGGAGGCTCCCTTGTAGATGAATCAGCTATTACCGGAGAACCCCTTCCTGTCAGCAAATATGTCGGAAATTCTGTCTATGCCGGTACAGTCAACACCCAGGGTTATCTGGAGGTGAAAGTTACGAAAAGGGCAAAAGATTCAACCCTTGCAAAGATTATTGATCTGACATATAAATCTGCAGAGAAAAAATCAGTTTCCCAGAAGTTCATCGAACAGTTTGCAAAATTCTATACTCCATCAGTAATATTTACCTCTTTTTTGCTCATCGTCATTCCTGTTCTGATTCAGGGGAAGCCTTTTAACCAGTGGTTTACTCAGGCTTTGACCCTTCTCATTATTGCTTGCCCATGTGCTTTGGTTATTTCCACTCCGGTGGCGATTTTTTCTGCCATTGGAAATGCCACACAAAGAGGAGTAGTAATAAAGGGAGGAAGATTCATTGAAGAAATGGGAAAGGTGAGAGCTATAGCCTTTGACAAAACCCGGACATTAACCAAGGGAGAACCCGTTGTTTCAGATGTTGTTACCTTCAACGATTCCAGTGAAGAAGAAGTTGTTGCATGTGCAGCCGGACTGGAAGCTTTTTCAGAACATCCTATTGCGAAAAGCATAATTGCGAAGGCAGAGGAGAAAGAGGTAGAAGTTCATAAGTTTGAAAATTTTCAGGCAGTACCTGGAAAAGGATTAAAAGGTCAGTGCATGGTTTGTTTAGACAAACACCATTGCCTGGGGAGCGTTCAGTTTGTTACCGGAGAACATCATGTTGATGGGGAAATTTTAAAGAAAGCAGAAGAGTTTGAAAAGCAGGGTAAGACAACAATTATCACAAGCAGCGATAAAAAGGTAAAAGGCATTATCGGCGTGACTGATGAAATAAGAAAAGAGAGCAAATCTATGGTGGAAAATCTTTTTAAGTTGAACATCATCCCTATCATATTGACGGGCGACAACAGATCTTCTGCACAATTCGTCGCGTCAAAGTTAGGAATAGAGACTGTCCGGGCCAGTTTATTGCCGGATGAAAAAGTAGAAGAAATGACAAAACTCATCGGGAAATACAAATATGTTGCCATGGTAGGCGATGGTGTAAACGACGCTCCGGCCCTTGCCAGTGCTTCAGTGGGAATTGCTATGGGTGCTGTTGGTTCTGATGTGGCAATCGAAAATGCCGATATTGCCCTTATGAATGATAATCTCACGTTAGTGCCATATCTCATTGAACTGGGCAGAAAGTGTGTCAGAAAAATAAGATTCAATGTAACATCAGCTATACTTGTTAAGTTTCTTTTTCTTTTTTTAGCAATTGGAGGATTGAGTAATCTTGCCTTAGCAATTTTTGCGGATGTCGGGGTTACTGTACTGGTAATTTTGAACAGTTTGAGGTTATACGGCTATAAAGAAATGCTGCAGTAACGAAGAACTGATGATATTATTTTAAAAAAGATGGAGGTTATATGTACTGGTGGGATTATGGTAGGTGGGGATGGGGATTAGGATTGGGATGGCTTTTTATGGTTCTCTTCTGGATACTCGTTATTTTGGGAATTATTTATCTCATTAAGGCAATTGCAGGAGGCAAGAAAAGTGAAGAGAAAGAAGAGACAACCCTTGATATTCTCAAGAAGCGATATGCAAAGGGAGAGATAAGTAAAGAGGAATTCGAGAAGATAAAGGATGACCTAACTAAAACTTGAGGAGAAGCGTGATCAATCCAATTCTTGTAGTAGAAGATGATAAGACAATTGCCAAGGTTGTAAAGGCATATCTTGAAGGTGCAGGCTTCAGGGTAGTTCATGTTGAGAAGGGGAGGGATGCTATAGAGTCGGCATTAAAAGAGATGCCGTTACTTGTAATACTTGACCTGATGTTGCCCGACATAAGCGGAGAGGAAGTCTGCCAGAAATTAAAAGAGATCAGTGATTTCCCCATAATCATGCTTACATCAAAGGTATCGGACGAGGAGAGGGTTGCTGGCTTTGCCCTCGGAGCGGATGATTATGTGGTTAAACCCTTCAATCCCAGAGAATTATTGTACAGGGTGAAAGCGGTCCTGAAGAGGGTACAGAAGAAAGATCTGAGCGACACCGAGCCGATGAGTTTCGATAATGGTACTCTTGTACTGAATGGACAGAGCTATGAGGTGCGAAAAAAGGGAGTTCTATCGAATCTCACGCCCACAGAATTTAAGATCCTTTTTGCCCTCGCATCGACACCACAGAAGGTCTTTACAAGGGATGAGCTTGTCGAGAAAGCCCTGGGATATCAATTCGAAGGCTATGAAAGAAGCATCGATGCCCATATAAGGAATATCAGGCAGAAGATTGAAGATGATCCTAAGAATCCCAAAATCATACAGACAATCTATGGCGTAGGATATAGATTTGCAGGGAAGAAAGATGTTTAGAACCCTCTGGATAAAATTCTTGATACTGCTTCTTGCTGTGTCCGTTGTTGCTCTTTCTTCCGCCTTTTTTCTCAGAGGATTGATAATTAGAGATTTCAGGGCCTATCTGGAAGGTGAGATGGAGGACAGGCTGAGCTGGGTTATAGCGG
>JBFMEC010000152.1:0-5561 GCA_040753575.1 Nitrospirota bacterium
GCATCCAGAATAACCTCAAGATTTTCTTTCACCGCCTTTGGACTTCCCGGAAGATTAATAATCAAAGTCTTTCCTTTTATTCCGGCTACTGCCCTTGAAAGCATTGACCTGGAAGTTTTTTTGCAGCCTTCTATCCTCATCACCTCGGCAATGCCAGGAACCTCTTTATCTATAATTTCGAGAGTTGCATCGGGTGTAACATCTCTCGGAGCAAGTCCCGTTCCCCCCGTCGTCAATATAAGATCAACCTTTCCACAATATTCAAGAAGTCTCCCCTTTATCAGTTCCCTTTCGTCAGGCAATATCTCGTAATGCCTTATTTCAGCGCCTAATGGTCTTAGCATATCTTCAATAATGGGACCGCTCAGATCTTCCCGTTCACCCCTTGATCCTTTATCACTCAAGGTCAGGACTGCCACTGTTATCATTTTTTACCTCTATTTCGTCTCCTTCTATAATCCTACCACCTTTGATGACCTTAACAAAAATCCCTTCTTTTGGCATGACACAATCACCCGCTTGATAATATATATTACACCTGGTATGACATTCCTTTCCTATCTGGCTCACCTCCACTTCGACTTCCTTACCGATTCGCATTTTCGTCCCCAGAGGCAGCTTCAATAGATCGATACCCTCAGTTGTTATATTCTCTGCAAAATCACCAGGGCCAACTTTAAGCCCCAGATCTTCCATCTTTTTTATACTTTCCACTGCGAGCAGGCTGATCTGTCTATGCCATCGGCCAGACGCATGGGCGTCATCCTCAATGCCAAAGTTCGCTCTTATGATCGCCCCTTTAACAGGTTTCTTCCGAATCCCCTTTTTGTCACTGATATTTATAGAAACTATCTTGCCCTTCATTGAATCAGAGAATTTAAATTTTTGTTTTTGTCATTTAAAATTTGAGCTCTGGATTTACTTTAAGTCCCCATTTCCCAGCTTGTTAAATATTTTCTTTGTGCCTTTGTCAGTTTATCTATTCTAACACCTATTGATTCAAGCTTCAACCGTGCAATTTCTCTATCGATTTCTTCCGGAACACTGTAAACCTTATTTTCAAGATTCCCATAATTTTTCGAAATATATTCGGCACAAAGGGCCTGATTTGCAAAACTCATATCCATCACTGCGGACGGATGCCCTTCTGCGGCAGCAAGGTTAATAAGCCTCCCCTCGCCGAGTAAATATACTCTCCTGTTGTTCTTCAGGGTATACTCTTCGACAAAATCCCTCATGACTCTCCTTTTCCTGGATACAGCCTTCAGGATATCGAGGGATATCTCGACATTAAAGTGACCTGAATTACAGAGTATGGCTCCATCCTTCATAAGGTTAAAACATTCTTTTGTAATTACAGCAATATCACCCGTGGCCGTAACAAAAATGTCTCCTATCCTTGATGCCTCTTTCATCGGCATCACTTCAAACCCATCCATTATCGCCTCAAGTGCCTTCAAGGGATCCACCTCGGTGATAATAATCCTCGCTCCCATTCCCTTACCTCTCATGGCTATTCCTTTACCACACCATCCGTAACCTGAGACTACAAAGTAAGAACCTGCAAGCAATCTATTTGTTGCTCTCATTATGCCGTCAACTGTGGACTGACCCGTGCCATAACGGTTGTCAAAGAGGAATTTAGTATACGCATCATTTACTGCGATAATCGGATATCTCAGAACGCCCTTTTCAGCCATTGCCTTAAGCCTTATTACGCCCGTTGTTGTCTCCTCCGAACCACCCCTCAAACCCCTTGGAAGCTTCTTATATTTATGAAGTGTCGAAACAAGGTCAGCGCCATCATCCATGGTAATATTTGGATTCAGCGATAGGGCATCATTGATATGTCTGTAATAGGTTCTTCGATCCTCTCCTTTTATTGCGAAGACGGAAATATTGGAGAATTTAACAAGAGAAGCAGCAACATCGTCCTGTGTACTTAAAGGATTGGAGGCGCAGAGGAAGACTTCTGCTCCCCCCTTCTTCAATGTTTCCGCCAGGTTCGCTGTCTCCGTTGTAACATGGAGGCACGCAGAGATCCTCAAACCCTTCAGAGGTTTCTCTCTTCCGAAGCGTTCCGCTATACTCCTTAGAACAGGCATTTCCCGTGCAGCCCACTCGATTCTGAGCCTTCCTTTATTGGCTAAATTAATATCCTTTATGTCGTGCTTTACCATCCATCCTCCGATATAAGGTTAAGCGTTTTTCAATCTCAGCCTTTAACCTTGAATTTCTTACAGTCCTGCCTCTTTCTTTAATGTTCCAGCCATATCTGTCTTCTCCCAGGTGAAATCAGAATCATTTCTTCCAAAATGGCCATAGGCCGCCGTCTTCTTATAGATGGGTCGTCTGAGGTTAAGGGTTTCTATCATCCCCTTTGGTGTGAGGTTAAAGTTTTTCCTTATGATACGGATGATATCCTCATGAGTTATCTTCCCCGTTCCAAAGGTATCGGCAAGTACAGAGACCGGCTCAGGTAAGCCGATCGCATAGGCAATCTGGACTTCAACCCTGTCGGCTATACCGGCAGCAACAATATTTTTAGCTATATATCTCGCCATGTACGAACCGGATCTATCCACCTTCGTTGGGTCCTTACCGGAGAAACAGCCTCCTCCGTGACTTCCCACTCCTCCGTAACTATCAACAATGACCTTTCTCCCTGTCAATCCTGTGTCACCCATAGGTCCTCCAACTACGAACCGGCCCGTTGGATTTACGTAATATTTGACATTCTCTTCGTCAAGAATATCAAGAGGAACTGTGGGTTTAATCACCTTCTCGATAATATCCTCCCTTATTTCTTTGAGGGTTATCTCAGGGCTGTGCTGGGCAGAAATAACGATGCTGTCTATCCTGGAGGGTCTGCCATCTCTATATTCGATGGTCACCTGGGTCTTACCATCAGGTCTCAAATAGCCAAGAACATCCTTCTTTCTAACATCCGCCAATCTCATGGCAAGTCTGTGAGCGAGCAGGATCGGAAGAGGCATGAGTTCTTCCGTTTCGTTGCAGGCAAATCCAAACATCAGACCCTGATCACCGGCTCCCCCGATATCAACTCCAAGGGCGATGTCAGAGGATTGCTCATGGATAGACGTGATCACACCGCATGTCTCATAGTCAAAGCCATACTTTGCCCTTGTATAACCAATCTCTTTTATCGTCTCTCTGACAATATCGGGTATCTCCACGTAGCAGGTCGTTGTGACCTCTCCGGCTACAAAGGCTAATCCCGTTGTGACAAGCGTCTCACAGGCAACTCGGGCAAACACGTCTTTGGCAATAATAGCATCCAATATTGCATCGGAAATCTGATCGGCTATCTTATCGGGGTGACCCTCCGTCACAGACTCAGAGGTAAAGAAGTAATCCTTTCGCGACATTATTCACCTCCAAAGAAATAATCACATATTTTAGCATATGCGTTCCCTCTTTATTGCATCCACCACCTTTATCACCTTAAGGATCTCCTTAATATCATGGACTCGGACCATATCTGCACCGTTCATAACAGAGACGGCAACTGCTGCCGCTGTGCCTTCAAGTCTCTCCGCCACAGGCGCATCTCCGAGGATTTTCCCTATGAAGGCCTTTCTCGATGGCCCTATCAGGATTGGTTTTTCCAATAGGGTGAATTCATGAAGATTATTTATTATCTCCAGATTCTGTTCGAAGGTCTTACCAAAGCCTATGCCCGGATCAATTATTATCCTCTGCTCCGGGATTCCTGCTCTTACTGCCAACCTTATGCTATATCTCAAATAATCCATTATCTCCGGTATCAATGCTTCGTAGACAGGATTTTGCTGCATGTCCTTTGGCTTACCCTTTATATGCATAATGACTAAAGGAACGCCGTATTCGGAAACAATCTCAGGCATCTTGGGATCAAACCTCAACCCGCTTATATCATTCACAATAGATGCGCCTGCATCAAGTGCCTTCTTTGCAACTTCTGACTTATAGGTATCGATGGACAGGGAAATTTTTATCTCTTTCGAAAGTGCTTCAATAACAGGGATCACACGGTTCATCTCTTCTTCGATGCTCACAGGCTCTGAGCCCGGCCTTGTTGATTCACCCCCTATATCGATGATATCAGCGCCTTCTTCAACTATCTGTATTGCCCTCTCAATAGCTGCGGACTTATCGAAATATAGACCCCCATCTGAGAAGGAATCGGGCGTGACATTAAGAACTCCCATGATATAGGTTTTTTTTGAGAAGTCGAGGCAGAAATTTCTCCAGACGAGTTTCATGGCTTATTTTATTACATTTTTACTCAAGGGAGGCAGGAAGGTTTTTCAGAATTACCGGGAGAATTCTATCAAGGAATTCTGAAGGAGTAATGACTTTGAAAGGATATTTCTCTTTTTTCCCGGCTCTCACAAAATCCTTTTTATCTCCTGTAACGAGAAAATCCACTTCCCCCATTATAGCTGAAGCGAGGACTGGGGCGTCTTTATCAGCGATATGTCCTGATAGATCCCTTATCTTTTCTAATGGCGGCAGAGGGATGATTTCAAGATTCAGTTTAGGAAAATATTCATTATATAGAGAGAGTACCTCTGGCATTTTCTTCTTGATGTTTCTTTCAATCTCAATAATATTGTATTGCCCCGTTATCCCGACAAGAACAGGTAGGCCAAGGCAGAGAAGATCAAGAATGATGCGTGGTGCTCCCCTGTCAGAAAAGAGACCCGATATTATTACATTTGAATCGAGGAAGACCTTAACCTCTTTTTTTGCCATAGGTCTCTTTGTAAAGGATTGCCCTCTCTTCTTTAAGCCCTGCCAAAAGCTTATCAAGGGAAAGGCCAGATGCCTTCAGTATTTTCCTTATTTGTCTTCTCACTTCATCAAGTTCAAGTCTTTTCGGTGTAATAATAAGAGAATCTCCCACAGGGATTATAGTAACCACCTGTCCCTCTTCAAGATGGCTTATCTCCCTTATTTTTTTCGGGATGGTTAACTGGCCGCGTGATTTTATTTCTGCAACTGATACTTTGGCAGATTCCATTTGGACCTCCAATAATTTCAGATTTTATGAATTCAGAATATCATAATTCAGAATAATATGCAATGCTTAAATTCTGGTCGCCCCGATATTTGCATCCAAGGAAAAATTTTATTAGGCAAGTTTTATATTTTATCAAGCGGGCTTTTTACACCCAGAATATTTTTTGTGGCAACATGAGTGTAGATCATCGTAGTCTGAAGATTCCGGTGTCCAAGCAACTCCTGGATTGTTCTGATATCATATCCGTTTTCCAGAAGGTGGGTGGCAAAGCTATGGCGAAGTGTATGCACAGAAGCCTGTTTTGTAATGCCCGCCTCTGTGACTGCATCCTTGAATGCCTTCTGAAGAGAGGCGGGATGGGCATAATGACGTCTCACAATATGCGTGCGCGGATCAATAGAAAGTGATTTTGATGGGAAAAGCCAGAACCATCCCCATTCTTTTCCTGCTTTTGGATATTTCTTTTCAAGCGCCCCCGGAAGATACACACCGTTCAGTTTTTTACTCCTGTCTTCGTCATACAAATTCCTGACAT
>JBFMEC010000153.1:0-5558 GCA_040753575.1 Nitrospirota bacterium
ATCGTAACCGGCAATGCCATGAGTATGGAGATCAATGAATCTGACCATTTAAGTTTCCTCACAAAAAACTGAGATTGAGTTAAGTTGAGATTCTATTAGCCTTAACATAAGCCCTAGCCTATCGTTTTGCATTTCCAATTTAAGATTTATTGTTATAATAATTTACCTTTATTTCCTGCAAGAAAACTATGGGAAAGGTTATAACGATCGCCAACCAGAAAGGCGGGGTTGGAAAGACCACAACGGCTATAAACCTTGCTGCGTCACTGGCCCTAGCAGAAAAAGATATACTCCTCATAGATACTGACCCTCAAGGCAATTCCACTTCTGGTCTGGGTATATCGAGGAATGACCTCGACAGAAGTCTATATGATGTTTATTCGGGGACATGCGATACAAGTGATGCTCTGAAACAGACCGCCCTGGAACATTTAAATATTTTGCCTTCCACCGTTGATCTACTGGCAGTGGAAGTTGAACTCGTAGATAGAGAAGGTCGAGAGAGGATTTTGGCGAAGGCAATTCAATCTATTAGAGACAGGTACCGTTATATCTTTATTGACTGTCCTCCTTCTCTGGGACTTCTAACGTTAAATGCCCTCGTTGCTGCCGACTCTGTAATAATACCTGTGCAGTGCGAATATTATGCCCTTGAAGGTCTTGGTCTCCTGACAAGGACATTACGCCTTATAAGAAATTCCTTCAATCCACATCTGGAGATTGAAGGAATAGTTCTTACCATGTTTGACTCAAGAAATAATCTATCAAGTGAGGTTGCAGAGGAAGTAAGAAAACACTTTGGTGGTAAAGTTTATGCTACTGTAATTCCGAGAAACGTTATACTCGGAGAGGCTCCGAGTTTTGGAAAGCCAGCGCTTCTCTATGATGTTCGTTCAAAGGGAGCGCAGAGTTATCTTTCCCTGGCAAAGGAGATAATAAATGAAAACGGCATTAGGCAAAGGTCTTGAGGCATTAATACCCGAAGGTGGAGAAGAAATTGTCCACCTGGATATTGATCGTATATTTCCGGGAGAACAGCAACCAAGAAAGTCTTTTAGAGATGATTCCCTTAAGGAACTTGCAGCATCCATAAAAGAAAAAGGAATATTGCAGCCCGTAATAGTTTCACGTAGTGGAGACGGTACCTTCAGGCTTGTAACGGGAGAGCGCAGGTGGAGGGCTGCGGCCCTGGCAGGACTTAAAAAAATTCCGGCACTTATTAAGAATGTGGCCTCCAAGGATTCCCTCGAGATAGCACTCATAGAAAACATCCAGAGGGAAGACCTGAATCCCCTGGAGACTGCCGATGCCTTCAGTCGATTGATTACGGATTTCAATCTGTCCCAGGAAGAGCTTGCTGACAAAGTAGGAAAAGACAGAACGACGGTTACCAATTATCTGAGACTTCTGAAACTTCCGGAAGAAATAAAATCCTTCATTTATAACGGCTCTCTTAGTACAGGTCATGCAAAGGCCATACTCACGATAGAAGGAAAGGCCAGGCAGATAGAGGCGGCAAGAAAGATTGTCAAAAAAGGACTCAGCGTTAGAGAGGCAGAGGCATTATCAAGGAGGATCTCAAAACCTCCAAGGTTAAAATTATTAAAAGATCCCCAGATATCATCCCTTGAGGAAAAATTGATCAAAAATCTCGGCACAAAGGTAAGGATTCGTCATAGAGGTAAAAAGGGGAAAATAGAGATCGAATATTTTTCCCTTGAAGAGCTCGACAGAATCTTAGAGATTCTGATGGGTTGAAAATTCTATGTATGATCAAAATCTTTATTGATCGGTAAATCAGATATCGAATTCAGCTATAAGAGGAGTATGATCAGAGGGCTTTGGGATAAGCCTCGGACTTATATCAATCCAGGCCCTTGTAGATTTACCGGCGATTGTTGCAGTGGCCCAAATATGGTCAATACGCCATCCCATCCCCTTTTTAAGGGCATTCCTTATTGTATAGTCCCAGAAGGTATAGTGGCCACCACCGGGATTGTGTAACCGGAATATATCAATAAATCCCCATTCTTTAAATTTCTGTAGCACGGTATGTTCATCGGGGTGAAACCCCACTTGTCCTCTAAGAATCTCCGGGTCGTAAACATCCCTGGATTCGGGGGCGATATTAAAATCACCCGTCCATACCAGGGACATATCGGGCTTAAAGTTTTCTTTAAAGAAATAATAGAGTCTCTGGAGCCAGTCAAGTTTCTCCCTGAATTTCTCTGATAAAGGATGAAAGCCCTGAGGGACATAGATATTTACAATGGTTATCCCTCTAATTTTTGCCGAAATCAGGCGTGTTGCCTCAGAGCCGTCTTCGAATCCATAGGAGATGTCTTCGATCGGGAATTTACTTAATATAGCTACACCATTATAGGATTTTTCACCCCGAAAGGCCAGATTGTAGCCCCTTTTCAAAAATTCCTCTCTTGGAAAGGCATTATCGGGCACCTTCGTCTCCTGAAGGCATAATATGTCAGGATATTCCTTCTCTATCCATTCAAGGACAATCTTAAGTCTCACCCTGAGGGAATTGACATTAAAACTTGCAACCTTAAGCATATAAAGATTATCAGTTACATCTGTTTTAGCCCTTAACCTGACAGTAAATTTGGGCCTTGATTTTTGATTAGTATATCAAATAGTATCTGATTTATTTTATCTTTATAATTGACATTTCATCATAAAGATGAAGAAGGTCTTAAATAAAAGGAATTAATTTTCTGTAACAGTTTAGTCCTTTTGCCGCCCGATGTTGAAAACACTTTGTTAGTAAAGTTTATACCACTGTAATTCCGAGAAACGTTATACTCGGAGAGGCTCCGAGTATTGGAAAGCCAGCGCTTCTCTATGATGTTCGTTCAAAGGGAGCGCAGAGCCACGGGCAAAGATTATGGGATGAAATGTGCATACCATTCTCACGAATATTCCTTTTTAGAAATACTATTTCAACTGAGCCTGATGGCTCTCTAAAGCGAAAAAGCCACGAATGTAATATCGCTGATATAGACTGAGTTCCCAACTGTTATTTAGAACATAAGTTGTATCCTTGCTAATATCTTATCAACAGAGTCGTCTCCTGATGTAAGAACGCTCTCTCCTTTACGGCTCGTGGGGGTAAAGAACGAATTGTCATACCAGTCATGCTGATAGTTGAGCTGCACCTTCACATTGTAGTTGAGATATTTGTTGATCCCGAGGGTTACTGAACGGACAAGGTTATCACGTATTGTAACGGGATTGCCGTTCCTGTCTGTATAACCCGAAATTTGCAATCGATCCTGTGCGTCTGCCCGTATTTCTTCATCCCGTGCTGCCAGTTCCCAGCCGCTTTCCATAGCAAGTATCTTTTCTTCACCCGTTATGAGCCACGTTCCATCAATGTGCCATCCATCGGTAATAAGATCGGGCAGACCGTTGCTTCGCGCCTCTTCGGCCCGGATATATGCAGCTTTTAAGGAAAACGGACCGTAAAACCACTGAATATCGCTGCCCCAACGCAGGCGTTCTCCTTCAACAGCGAGCCATCAGCAGCTCCTTGACGGCCCGTTGCCATGGGCCAGTTCACCCCCGGCCCGGTCCTGAGCACCGCCACCTTTGTCGGTTATGTCGTTTCGGGTATGCCTGGTGCAATCATATCAACGGTGGCCATATTCTTACCCTCATTCCTGTTTGTTTTGGTATTGAATCCGTTGATCCCCCGCCTCCGGAAATCCGGGGCGATGTCTGCCTTTCTCTTCTGCCATGTACAATCTCAATAGCCTGCTTCCGCCTATTCCAAGCAGTTACAATACAAACCGTTTATCGGAAGATTCAGGCTTTTCCAGATTTTGACATCTTCCTTGCACAGTGCGATTTTTACTTGTGTATCATGCTGTCTTATAGCGGATATGATTTTTTTAAACATTGCCAGACGATATTTATCCGGATATCTTAACTTAATTCCATCATTAACAAGACCTGAATTAATCTTTAAAAGTGGAGAGTTGGGGAAGCGTGAGCTTATATGAGAGATAAGTCCTTTGGAAGGTCTGTACTCACCCAGTGTAATTCGTGATGGTTTTATATAGTCAAATATTTTGTCTACAAGTTCTATATAACCTTGCTCCCATGTCGAATAAAGGATAATCGGGTCTATCCTTAGGCGGACTTCATAGCCGGCCAATTGTAATTTTCTTGCAGCTAATAATCTTGCATCTGGAGATTCTGTTCTATGTTCAAGCTGCTGGTAAACCTTATCAGTGTTAATACTGAAAGACATTATCGACCGACCCCTGTGATTTAAATTCAATAAAAAATCGATATTGTCACTTTTTGTAAGGAAGAGCAGTTTTGTCCTGTAAGTTTCCTCTGCAACAAATGGGATGAGTTCTTCAGCAAACCCTGTTACATCTTCAACTGCTAAGGGATCGCATAATTCTCCGAGATTCAAAACTCTTAGCATGTCTGGAATATTCGTCTTGTCAAATCTGATTATTTCTCGGAACATCTTGTCGTAATTCACGAAGTGCGTGGATATTGGCATATTTCTGAATGTAAGGTAGAGATAACAATACTCACACCAGAAATTGCAGTTGTTATAAGCAGTTAATTTATAAAACTTTGCACATCTGCCAATTGGATGCTGAAATTGATCTATAAAAGAACTTGTCCGGTTTCTTAATAAAAGCACTCCTCGTTCAGTCCTGAGCTTCTCCATCCCTTTTGATCCGTTCAGAGATGGCATTTTATCGAGCCACTGAAGAAGTAATTTTGCTCTTTTGGCTATTTTCTGGGCTCTTATTTCTTCACAATTTCCACGAATTGCCCAGAGTTCGGAAACAAGAAGTTGAGGCTTGGTTTTTTGCCCATATTCAACTGCCTGTTCCCCAGTTTTCATATCCAATATTGAATGATTCTCATTATATAGAAATTACTCTTTGTCATTGCTGACCTTTTCTAAATTTCCTGAAAATATCTTTGATGATGTTATTCGCAACATCCTTTTGAGATGCAAAATACAGATAATAGAGAGGCCCGTTCTTTTATATTTGTCATCAGGATTGGCTCTGGCACACTCTTGAACCCTGCCTTTTTCAGTCTTTTGCCAAACTCTTTTGCAAGAGTATGATAGCTTTCAATCCTGATGTGCTGTGTCTCCCCAAAAAGAGTTTTCTGTTCTTTGTACAATAGGTCCTTCCAGCTTTCATCACCCCTGTTTTCCTGCTGATGTGCTTGCCAGCACCTGCAAATGCATCAATATAAACATATCCTCTACACCAGTCCTGTTTGCTCATAATGCTTGTATAGGCACCAGCGTATTTCTTGATTATCTCAAGCTTAATCTCAGACCAAAAACCGATTTGATCGAGTTTCATTCCTATTCTTTTCCAAATTTGTCAGGAGTTGCGTCAATATTTAATTCCTATCTCTTTAAAAAAATCTATCAACTCAAGGCATTTCAATTCAAACATGGAAGATATTACCGGAATTCTATTCTGTGTATTTTTTTCATCCGCAACGATGATTGCTTCCTCACAAATGCTAAGAGCTATAACCCACGGGTCAGCCCA
>JBFMEC010000154.1:0-5504 GCA_040753575.1 Nitrospirota bacterium
TAGAACTTTTGAAGGAAGCAGCACCTCACACAACGATTCAAGCAAACAAACGTATCATAGACAACGGAAGAATCATTGTATCTGCCGGCATATCTGCAGGAATTGATATGTCTTTGTATGTGGTCACCAAACTCTTGGGTAAAGAGCAGGCCCTCGAAACCGCTCAATATATGGAATATGATTGGAATCCTAATCCTGGAAGAATATTACGGGCTGAGCACTCATAAATCATCTTAGGGTGTGTCCAAGAGACATAGTTAAGCTTCCTAAATAAGTACGGTTTACAAGCGCCTCTTGACTTCACAGAATAATTTAAAAATACTTAACTACCCCCACAAGGCCAAATAAAAAGAGTTAAGAGGAAGGTCCATAACAACCTTTTTTGGACAGAAGTGTGCCAAACTGGTTCTCCCTAAAAGGAATTGATGGATAAAATTGCAGGCACTCTGATAGGGGATCTGTAAAAAAGTATTGAAATTATAAAAGGTTATAATTAAGGGATTATTCTTCCTCTTGAAAATCAATCAACCAATTAAGTTGTCAAATAGAATGGCAAGAAACTTGCACCTGTTTTTAAAAAACTAAGGAGGAATCATATCTTGGAAGAACAAATCTTGGAGATGTCGGTAAATCATGAGAAAGAGAAAAAGAAAAATATCAGACTTGCCATTGGGGTAGCGTCCCTCGGGGTTGTAGGATTTTTTGCCATATACGTTATTTCCTTCGCGATAATGATCTATTCCCCTGGATGGTTCTTTCATCTGTTCCCCTTCCCTACTTTTTCAGAAAATGTCGCCGGATTAAGAGGAAATCTACTTCTTTTTTCTAAGACCGTTGAATTCAAAGGAAGAGGCTTTGAGAATCCACCGGAAGAAAAGATGATGTTGAAAATATTCGATAGAAAATCCTTATCAAAGCCCGAAGAAGTAAAACATTTTGCTTCTCTTTACCCAACCGAAGATAAGATCTATTTTTTCAACAAAGGGATTTACAGAACCTTTGATGGGAAGAAATGGGAGGAATTCAAAAACTCAGCCATCGAAGATAATCCGAAGGGAGCGGTTAGAACGGATAGTATATACATTTTAAGCACGGTGGGGAAAAAACCTAAACTTAAACTCATTTCAGAAAATGATGTTAGAGAGATACCTTTCCCTCAGTATGAAACTTCAGAAAAGATATACATTTGTTCTTCCAAAATTCTCTATTTCGAAAATCGACTCCATCTCCTCTATAAAAATGATGATATTCTCTTCTGGTATAAATATGATGGAGAAAATTGGGGTCAGCCCGGCCGGTTCGAGGATATAGGGGAATACAAAACCATCATATTTAAAGACAAAATATATCTTTTCCAAATCAAAAACTTTGGCAAACGTCAAAATATAACTCTAAGAGTTTATTCTAAGGATTCCTGGTCAGAACCAAAGGCTCTTCATATTCGAAGAACATCCTTTAGCTTTAAGATCCTACCCGCCATTTTTGGAGAAAAGCCAATCCTTTATCAACAAGGATTCTTTTCAGAGAAGTATTACTTTGTAGACGAAGGTCAGGTTTCAGGCCCCTTTAAGATAAGCAGTCCATTCTTCTTATCTTTCGATCTCTGGAAAATGGCCCTCATCACAATTTCATCGACAGTGATTTATTTCCTTCTGGCTTTTCTTTTTTCCTTATTCGTCGGGAAGTTTAAACTGAAGAGATGGAGAATTGATTTAAGAGAATATGAATTTGCCAGTCTCTGGAGAAGATTTCTTGCAGATTCCATCGACACCTTTATTACAATGGCTCCTCTTGCTCTTCCTGTATATTTTATCTTTAAGGAGGATACTTTTTTTGACAATCCTTTTCAATCTTTCGCCCTTATTTTCTCTTCCATGTTGACGATGATGTTGGTTGGCTACTTTTACCGTTCACTGCTGGAGGGGGTTTGGGGAAAGACCATCGGGAAAAAGATTTGTGGAATTATCGTACTGAAAGATGACTTTACGAAATGCAATATTTCCAAAGGGTTTTTAAGAAATCTCATGAGGATTGTTGACCTATTCTTCTATTATTGGGTTGCAGTTGTTTCCATCGTGGGTACAATGAAATGGCAGAGGCTCGGGGATATTGTCGCAGGAACAGTAGTGGTAAGAGATCATCGAGCCTCCCGAACTTTTTCTTAGCCTCATCCTTCGTACCCAAGGGATGTAGTTAAGTTTGTTCAATAAGTACGGTTTACAAGCGTCTCTGGGCTTCACAGAATAATTTAAAATACTTAAGGACGTCCTCAAAGGCCTTTTCCAGTCAGGAAGAAGTAGTACCTGACTTGGCAGTGCCTGTAAGGTAAAATTTTAACTTTCGCATAACAAGGAATCCCGTATTTCCGTTGCCTGGTCCCACAATCTGCAACCTTTCCAAGAGAAAAAGTGAGAGTTCAAAAATTTTTCTCTTAACTTTTTATTTGCAATCGTGCATTTTAAATGCATAATTACATTACTTATTAGAACCTATGGTTGTGACTTACATACCTCGGACATTAGAATAGGTTCTATTGAAGGCGGCTCGAGAATTTCCCGCAGTCGTTCTCACCGGGCCACGTCAATCTGTTAAAGATTATCAATCCACCTCATCGCCTCAACGTCGCTCACCGTTCCAAGATACTGCTGTGTGGTCGAAAGGTTTGCATGTCTTAGAATCACCTTGCTGACAATCTCAATAGGAACCCCTGAACGAGAAGCATAAGTTGCTGCATGTCTCCTAAGATCATGAGGCCGCAAATGAATGCCAACCACCTTCCCTGCTTTGTTTACTACTCGCCTGCCTGCGGTGTAGGATATAGGAAAAATCCGCTTATCAGATCCAATCCCTTTGCTGGTTATGTATTCCTTAAGCCGGTCGGCTACCTTCTGCGGAATAAAGACAATCTCCCGTTCCTTGCCGCTCTTGTGGCTTCTGAGAGTCAGCTTCCTGTCTTCAATATCACTCGAGGTTAATTGCAGGACCTCGTTGATCCTCATTCCGCCCCGGGCCATCAACTCAAGAATCAAGCGGTTTCTGGGTTTGATGGTGCGAAAGATGACTTCATCCACCACTTCCTTTTCCAGAATGGTCCAGCGGATGAGTCCTGGAGATCGATAGAATTTCTTCAGCATGGGGGTATCGCATGGACTTCTAAAATTGGAGTCGAGGTTTTGAGTGACGAAGTTGAAGAATGAGGTCAGTTGGGAGTACCGAGTCCTTTTGGTTGTCTGTTTAGTGTCCTGATTGATTTGCGTGAGAAAAGAGAGGATTTCCTCTGGTGTAAGAGAGTTGAGGTCTCTTTCACCAAATTGGGTAGTCAGTTTTGAAAGGATCGAACGATAGGTTTTGATGGTGTTTTTTTTGAATGAAGCTTATGATACTCCAGCCAATAATGGATAACTTGAGAGACTTTCATGGTGCACCTCCTATTGTGGATTTTCCACAAGAATATCATAGGATTACCATATCTACAATAAATTTCTTGGAAAAGTAGATTCCTTTTGGGGTAAGAAATCCACAGGTCGAAAATTCTTCATCGCCACTCTTGTCGAGTTCTTCCTAAAAGTCTACAATTGCAGAGATCAGAGAAAAAGTGTATATTACTCTTAAAAATCAAGTTCAGAGTTGAATGATTCCTTCGTGGATTAAGAGACGTTCATGCTAACCAGAGACAAGATTTTAGAACTGCTGAAAGTAAAATATCCTTTTCTTGCTACCGAGTTTGGGGTTAGCAAGATAGGACTATTCGGCTCTTTCGCGAAGGGGCAGTCCGACGAAACAAGTGACATTGATATCGTTGTGGAATTTGACCGTCCGATAGGGTTTCAATTCATTGAACTTGTGGAATACCTTGAAAATCTGTTGGGGCGAAAAGTAGATGTGCTCACACCGGCAGGCATTCAAGGGATTCGAATAGAGCGGATTGCCAAGAGTATTGCAGAGAGTACCGTCTATGTGTAAGCGGACAGATAGAGACTTTCTGAGCGATATCAGGGAAGCCATTCATCGGATATCCACTTATGTCATAGGGATGTCATACGAGACATTCTTGGCAGACACCAAGACACAAGATGCTGTCATCCGCAATCTGGAGATTATCGGTGAGGCAACAAAAGACCTATCTGAACAACTGCGAACGGAATACGCTGATATCCCTTGGAAGAGCATGGCCGGGGTCCGCGATAGACTTATCCACCATTACTTCGGTGTCAACCTTGATATCGTATGGCAGATTGCCACTATCGAGTTACCTCAGGTGTCTTCGCTACTGGAAAAAAGCAAAGAAGATCAAGGGGAAGGTGTCGGCTAACCCCCGGCTGGAGCAGAAGAGTCTTTGCACCCGCGGCTCAACCATAACCCGTTGGATCCTCCATGGAGTAGGTATTGGTTATGAAAATATGGACCTTCAATCCCCACACGGGTGGAGTGAAGATAAGTTCTGCAAAGCAGTCAGAGGTTCGACAGCGTATCGAACGTCATGCAGCTTTAAATTATACAGGTCAATACATCCAGCTTGAGATTAGGTTCCGGGGTGCTCTTTGTTACATTGATGCCGAGTATCAGCCCAAGGACATAATTAAGTTTGTTCAATAAATACGGTTTACAAACGTTCCTGGACTTCACAGATTCAAAGGCTTTTAACCTTCTCAGACCTTCATTGTTGATTGAGCCCCGACCAAACAGCCGCTTAAGAACTACTTCCTGTACTAAATAGTTTACAGAGTCAGTAAAAAGGTGTAAACTTCAACCAGTAATCAACAGGTAGAATATCTGGACTGAGTGCTGATATAACCCCTAAAATAAAAGTATATTAGCACCGGGTGAGGATGTGAACGAGTTGAATGAGTTTTATCTGCTCATTGCAGGCAAGAACTCAATTTTTAAACGGAGGTGAATTGAAATGAATAAGCTTTTGTTCCTAATTATCTCGATTTTTCCTCTAATAATTTTTGGTTGTGCAACGACGCCAGAGGTTAAACTGCATGAGTCACCTGACCCTATCAGCAGGTGGGGAGGAGTAAATAAAGAACAGCCAATCTCTATTGGTGAGATGATATATACCAGTGGGAAAGGCACGCAGCTATTTGAAGAGTATGTTACGAGTACCGTGTTTTATAGGTTTATGGGGGTGGATGATAAGAATAATATTAAAGTAATCTATAAGCTTGAATACGATCCCTATGGGGGACCTCCTAAAGTAGAAACCTTTAGTTTATTATTACCGCTTAATCCAAAAAAGCAAACAATACTAAAGGTAATATCATATGAGATTCCACATACAGTGGTTTCGAAAAAAGAGTTGCTAATTACAGTGGTCGATGAGTTCAACCGTATTACTGTTGAAGAAATTGGCAAAACCCAGACGAAGTAGTGGGAAAAAGAAGGTAAGGAGATGAGGAAGGAAAGGGAGGAGGCTAAGGTAAGGTTTAAGGAAGCTGAGGCAAGGGTCTCAGAAGTCAAGTCTCAGGCAGTAAATGCAATGACGGCTGAGGAGAAGGCTC
>JBFMEC010000155.1:0-5476 GCA_040753575.1 Nitrospirota bacterium
CAACTTTCGGGTGGATTTTGTGAAAATCGATTTCACTAAATCGCCTACAATCGATTTTCTCAGCCCAACCCATATCTACCTATTACCCATTTTTTACCTTGACACCTTTATAGGATGTCTTTTTAAACACTTCATTTTGGAGATCTGCATATTGACTCTGCTCACCTGATTATCTTTAAACCTTTATTTTATATGTTTAGCAATCAGTCGCATTTACTTTCTTCTGTCATTGCGGCTTGTCCGCCAGACTTACGGCGGGCTTGTCCGCAATCCTTCTTTAAAGAAAGATTCCCGTCAAGCGGGAATGACAAATTGTGGTGAGTTAAGTCAATAAGCATTTTCGAGATAATTATTTGATAGGTTTATTTGTATTGTCAAGTCTTTTGTGAACACTCCGGAGGATATCTGTTATACTTTTCATCGAGATTGCTCAGAAATTTAATGTTTCAAAAATCATTTAAATAGAAGGATACTGAAAATGATTGAATTAGACGGAAGCTTCGGTGAAGGAGGTGGTCAAGTTCTAAGAACCGCCCTGGGTCTTTCATGTCTTTTGAACAAATCATTTCATATATTTAATATAAGAAAAAAGCGTAAGAAGCCTGGTCTTATGCCCCAGCATCTCATGGGCATAAGAGCATCAAAATTGATATCCGGTGCAAATGTTTCAGGCGATTCTGAAGGATCACAGGAACTTTTCTTTGAACCTGTTGAAGTGAAATCAGGAGATTATTTCTTTGATATTGGTACCGCCGGTTCGACTTCCCTGCTACTTCAGGCCATTCTTCCGCCCCTTGTTTTTGCAAAGGGTAGGTCCTTTATAACGTTGAAAGGTGGTACCCATGTTCCCTTTAGCCCTCCCTTTCATTATATAAGTGAGGTCTTCATTCCTACTCTTGAAAAGATCGGGATAATGTTAGAGACCCGAATAGAAAATTATGGTTTTTACCCTCGAGGGGGTGGAAAAATAAGTGTTGATGTTAATCCTTCCGGGGGGGTAATTGGAATAAACTTTTTAGAAAGGGGCGGAATTAAAAGAATCAAGGGGACATCCGGCGTTGGAAATCTCCCTCTCCATATTGCCGAACGTCAGAGAGATGCTGCCCTAAGGATTCTGGCCACAGAGGAACTATTCGCTGAAATAGAGACCCTTTCGGTTCCAGCATCTGGGCATGGTACATTTATATTTTTGAAAATAGAAGCCGATGATTGTATTGCAGGTTTTTCATCCCTCGGTGAACGTGGCAAAAGGGCTGAGTTGGTTGGTGAAGAGGCAGCCAGAAATTTCCTGAATTATTATTTGAGCTCGGCATGTCTTGACCAGCATATGGCTGACCAGATTGTGCTCTATCTCGCTGTAGCCGAAGGTGAATCGTCCTTTACAACATCACAAATAACGAGTCATCTTCTAACTAATCTCTGGGCGATAGGGAAGTTTACAGATATAAAATATGAAATGAAGGGGGATGTAGGATCACAAGGAATGGTTACTATCAGAAAGCATGACTCATCTTCGATGTCAAGAAATTGAAGCACTGAATTGTTGATTCCAATGGAGCGGGCGACGGGACTTGAACCCGCGACCTTCAGCTTGGGAAGCTAACACTCTACCAACTGAGTTACGCCCGCACTAAAGATTTTATAAATCAGCCTCTGCCTAAAAGTCAAGAACGATAATGGATAATGGCGATGCTTCTTTCTGCTCGGAAACTCAAAAGTACCATACTTAAGGATAGATTTAATTCCCTCGTATTAGAGAGAGGTAGGGGAAGGGAATTATATCTTGTGGGGGGTTATATCAGAGATGCCCTTAGAGGTGTGATTTCTAAGGATAGGGACTATATTGTAAGCAATGACCTGGAAAATTTTGTCAATGAAGTGAAGAAGATTACAGGTGGCACGATGGTTGAACTCAAAAAAGGACAATTGCTGAGATTGGGCTTAAAGGAGAGGATTACCCTTGATTTCTCCAGACCGCTTGGAATGCTGAAAGAAGATCTATCAAAAAGAGATTTTACGATAAACGCAATGGCCTGGTCTCGGGAGAAGGGGATCATAGATCCCTATAAAGGATTGGAAGATCTGAGAAAGAAAAGAATACGTATTATAAGGAAGGAAAACCTGATTTCTGATCCCCTGAGAATTCTAAGGGCCTATCGATTTGCTGCAGAGCTTGATGGGTCTATCGAAAGGAAGACGCGTGATTCAATAAAAATATTAAATAACAGGATTAAAAGGTCGGCACCTGAAAGAATAACTTCAGAACTTTTTAATTTATTAAACTCTGAACACCCGGCAAAGTATCTTAAAATGGCCCTTTCTGATGGGGTTTTAGAAAACATTTTATCATTTCCTATCAAAGCTTTAGGTGAAAATATTAAAGAAATTTGTGAGGTTGAAAAGGCAATAAGTTCTAAATTTCCCGGTAAATTTAAAGCTTTACTTGATAAAATCTTTTCTCAGAATCTGACATACCGAGGATTGCTTTTCCTGGAGATTTTAATGAAAAATGGCATTGAGAGGCCGAACGGGGCAAGAAGGATTAGAATGAGCAATGCCATAAGGAAGAGATTAGAACTGGCCCACAGAGGAATTAGGAAATTTGAGACGAAAGGGGATCTTTTCAACGTATTTCTATTATCCAGAGAGGCTTCTGTTGACGTCCTTATAATTAAAAAAAGGTTAGAATTCTTGAGAGATTATGAAAGGTTTAAGAAGATATGGAAAAAGGGCCTTTTGAGTGCAGAGGAAATAATAGATATTACAAAGATTAGGAAAGGACCGGATATTGGAAAGGCTTTAATTGCTCTTAGAAGGGCAGAATTTGAGGGTCAAATTAGAAATAAAAAGGAGGCAGAGAAGTTCATAATAAATTTAACATAATATATCTTATCGGACATAAGATACGAACAAAGATTGTTAATAAATTGTTATTAACCATGTTTAAAATCCCCGGGTTCTTTTGAAAATCAGAGATTCTAACGAATCTGAACAGGATTTAGGCAGATTAAAAATTTTATAAAACCAGAACGTTACAGGCTTTCTATCGCATCCCCAGTTAATAGGCCCCCCTGTATTCCGGTGACGCTTACTTTAATGAGGTCTTTCTTGTGGTGCCCTTTTGAAGGTACCCTAACTCTAAGGTAATTACTACTTGTGCCGATTGAGGTACTCTCACCACATTTTTCTTCAATAATAATATCAAGGGTTCTGTCGATCTGCGATAACATATATTTCTTCTTCTTTCTGTCATTTAAGGACTTCAACTCGCTCAACCTTTCTTTCTTTATAATACTGCTAATCTGCATGCCCATTTTAGAGGCCGGAGTGTTCGGACGTGGCGAGAAAGGGAAAATGTGCATGTATGTTATCGGCAGGAAATCCAGCAGAGCCTTTGTATTTAAGAATTCTCTCCGGCCTTCTCCCGGGAAACCTACAATTATGTCTGTGCCAATAGAAATATTTGGTACCCTCCTGATTATATTATTTATGATGGAGGTATAAAAATGGGTTGTATATGTTCTTCCCATCTGTTTAAGGATAGTATCATCTCCACTTTGTAGTGGAAGATGAATATGTTTGCATATCCTTTCCTCCTGAAATAGCTCTATTAATTCAGAATCCACTTCTTTGACTTCCAGGGAACTGAGTCTTATCCTAGAAATTTTTGTTCTTTTTAGAAGTATTTTTAGAAGATTTGAAAGTTTTACCTTAGGTTCCAGGTCATGTCCGTAAGAACCTAAATGAATACCGGTCAGTACGACTTCCTTATGATCTCCTGCTTCAATAATATGAGCCTGCCTGATCACTTCAGGAATTTCAACGCTTCTTGACCTTCCTCTCGCAAGAGGGACCGCACAGAAAGTACAGGAAAGGTTACATCCATCCTGTATCTTCAGATAAGGTCTCGATCTTCTGATGGGGATAAATGTAATTCTTTCATCTATATTAGATAACATACTGATAATATTTAATTTATCATTATTTCTAATGATAACTATGTTATCATTGATTTTTTTTATATCCTCAGGACTTCGTTGTGCGTAACAGCCTGTCACTATGACTCTGGCGCCTTTTCTCAAAGCCCTTCTTATTAGCTGCCTCGACTGGTAATCGCTTTTTCCTGTTACCGTGCAGGTATTGACAATGCAGTAATCAGGATAGTCAGATAAGCCTACCAGAGACCATCCGCGTTTACTGAGATTACCTTCTATGATGGCGCTTTCTGACTGGTTTACCCGACAACCCAGTGTAAGGACCGAGACTTTCATTCTTTGACCTTTTCCTTTTCACCCTTTAAATCCTTGACCCCTTGAATCCTATCTAAAGGTTCTCCTTCGAGTGAATGAGGTCTTCCCTTTGTTATCTCCACATGGAGTAACGTTCCCCTTTCAACATCTATTTTTGGAATATTAACTATCTTGTTAGTTCTTGTCCTTCCTGTGAGTTTCTCCTTATCGGTCTCACTCTCTCCCTCAATGAGCACCTCCTGGATTGTTCCTTCAAGGAACCTGTTTCTCTGTGTCGTTATTTCGTCCTGGATCTTCAATATCTCACTGAGCCTTTCAGATTTCACTTCTTCTGACAGATTGGAGGAAATGCTGGCAGATCTTGTACCTGGCCGTCGAGAAAACTTGAAAGCAAAGATACCGTCAAACTCTATTTCCCTCAGCGCCTTTAAAGTGAGCATATGATCATCTTCCGTCTCGCCTGGAAACCCGGCTATTATGTCAGAGGTAATCGAAATATCCGGAATTTTCCTTCTCAAGTTTGAGACTTTCTCGATATAATCCTCATATGTGTAACCTCTGTTCATGAGTTCTAATATTTTGCTCGATCCCGATTGCAAGGGAAGATGAATGTGCTCGCACACCTTTGACAAATCGGCCATTGCGGAAATAAGTTCAGCAGACAGGTCCCGTGGATGAGAGGTGACGAATCTGATCCTTTCTATTCCTCGTATCTGATCAAGTTTTCTCAAAAGGCCGGGGAAATCGGTATCACTTCTATAGGAATTCACATTCTGTCCCAGAAGAGTAATCTCCCTGTAACCTCTTTCAGAAAGTTCAACGACTTCAGAGTAGATATTATCACTGGGCCTTGATCTTTCCCTGCCCCTTGTATAAGGAACAACGCAGTAACTGCAGAAATTGTTACAACCATACATTATCGTCACCCATGCCTTAACGCCCTCCCCTCTTTTTACCGGCAGGTCTGTTGTTGCTATCTCGGTATTATCATCGGTTACAACAGGCGAGGTTCCCCTCGATAAAAGGCCTGGGAGTTTGTGAATGTTCTGGGGTCCAAATATGAAGTCCACATAAGGTGCCTTTCTGAGTATGTTTTTACCTTCCTGTTGGGCGACGCAGCCAGCGACGGCTATCTTAATTCCAGGTTTTCTTTTTTTGTAAGCCTTAGCCTTTCCAAGTTCGCTATAAAACTTCTGTTCAGCCTTCTGTCTGATACTGCAGGTATT
>JBFMEC010000156.1:0-5445 GCA_040753575.1 Nitrospirota bacterium
TCATTCCGGCTCGTCCGGAATCCTTCTGAAGAATAACCCTTTAACCCCTCGCCATAGACGCCTTATTATTCTTAACTCCAAACACCAGTAATAGGTGTACTACAGTAGCGGCATTTACCGTTTGACAAATTATTCTGTTTTACAAAATAACCTATCCTTTCAATAAGCATCTTCTTGCATTTAGGGCAGAAGGTACTCTCTCCTTCATGCCTGATATTTCCAATATAGACAAATTTCAATCCTGCATCCAAAGCAGTCTTCCTTGCCTCAACAAGTGTCTCCAGGGGTGTGGGAGGAAGGTTATTTAATTTATAATGGGGAAAAAATCTTGAGAAATGTATTGGCACATCGGAACCAAGATTCTTCAATATCCATTTGCACATATCCCTGATATCCTTCATATCATCATTGAGTGTGGGTAGTATAAGATTGGTTATTTCAAGCCAAACATTCTCCTCCTTCAAGACCACCAGAGAATTGAGAACAGGCTTAAGACTGCCATTACATACTCTCTGATAAAAGTCTTCAGTAAATCCTTTGAGATCAATGTCAGCAGCATCCATGTATTCAGATAATCTCCTGAGGGGTTTTTCTTTCATATATCCGCAGGAATGCATCGTGTTCTTCACTTTCTGTTTCTTTGCAATTATTGCCGTGTCATACATATATTCATAAAAGACAGTGGGTTCTGTGTAAGTGTATGTAATTGATCTACATTTATAATAAATTGCATTGCTCACAACCTTCTCCGGAGGCAGGTCATAGTTATCGGTATCTTCTGGTTTTGCCTGGGATATCTGCCAGTTCTGACAGAATTTGCAGCTTAAGACACATCCGGCAGTGGCAAGAGAAAAGGCCGCTGTCGCAGGCAGAAAGTGAAAGAAAGGCTTTTTCTCTATCGGATCAATATGAACCGCGCAGGGCTTCCCATAGACGAGGCTATAAAGCACGCCATTTTTATTCATTCTAGCCCCGCACCTGCTATGCTGGCCATTTTCAAGTACACATTCATTGGGACAGAGCTCACACTGCACCCGCGACATAGATTATTATAAAACTTGTGAATCGAATACAGCCAGTCCACAATCAATCTTTAGCTGAACCCAGACTTAATATCATTGCCGCTGAGGCCACCTTCATCACAACGATGCTTAAGAGAGTATTGAAAACACCAAAGAGAGGAAGCATAATTATTGCCGGTATGAAGGCTCCTGAAAAGGAACCTATTAGATCAAGGCCATATAGCCTTCCAGCAACGTGAGGTTCATTCATACATTGATTGGACGTGCTGAACTGTCCACCCGTTATTGCCCCTGATAGAAGACTTAATAAATAAAATAGAAGTTCACTTTTGAAAAATATGGGAGAAATAAGGGCGAGAGTGATCGTCAAAATCTCTAAATAAAAGAGGGTCCTTAAAGCATCTTTATTAAAGCCAGACAGATACACACCAAACCAAAGCCCTATCATGAACATGGCCGATAAAATTCCTATCATCTCATATACATAGCCATATAAAGCCTGGTAAAGGAGGATTATTACAACCATGAAGGACATTCCTGAAAAGCCAGTTGTGAAGATAGAATAATAAATTACCCTCTTTTTTTTCATGAAGATTAATGATGAGACCGCCAGGATGGCAACGATTGAAATAATAATAAAATGCCTCCCTTTGATCTTGAGCAGATACTTAAGCCCCATCCCTCCGTGGATCTCAGACCACAGGAGGAGATTATAGAGATAAGCCGAGGGCCTAAGGTCTTCGTTTATAAACTTTATCTCATCAAGTCTATTTCTCACATAATCCACATTCAAGGGAACAAAGGCATCGCGTAAGATATATTGATTGAAATATCCTGTCCTCAAATGTCTCCTTACAAATCTTTCTTCAAGTATTTCTGGATCTGCAATTATTGGATAATCGGATCCAAAGAGGTCACCATATTCCTGCGCTGTTACCTCCACGTATCTAAAAACAGATTTAAGTGAATTATAGATTGCACCATTTACTGTCTGCATGCTCCTTCCTATATAACCTGTTGACTGCGGCATCGTCATTGCAAGAATACCCTTTTCCTTCAATACGGCCTTCACTTCTTTGAAGAAATCAGTTGTGTAAAATCTGTTAATGCCCGCCGTAGAAGGCGGCGGCAGGTTAAGAACTATGAGATCATATGCGGGTTCCTTTAATCCTTTTATAATTTTCCTTCCATCCTCTATTATTATTTTGACTCTTCGATCTTCCACAGCATTCCTGTCTTCCAAATTTAGAAGTTCCAGGGAGACATCGATTATCTTTTTATCAAGTTCTACAAAATCAACGCTTTTAATAGGATATTTCAGAAACTCCTTCAAAGTTCCGGGTGAACCTCCAATGACAAGTATTCTCCATGGCAATGGATGCAAGGTCATCGCCATGTGAGAGCTCATTTCTTCCGTTGTCATATCGGGATATGAAAAGAGAAGATGACCATTAATATAAAGGCTTGACTGATTCCTTACTTTAATAACTGTAATCTCTCCATATTGAGATTCCACTGTTTTATAAGGTTCCAGGCCCTGCCATGGTAAAGCGGATGCAATCTTATGAAATCCTAAATAGACTGAGAGTGGAATGACTAACGAAACTGTAATAATTTTTTTCTCGGAAACATATGCAGCTATCAGGATATTTAAAAGGGAGATCAGCAGACATAGTTCTGTGGCATTTATTCTTGAGGCTATAACAAAGGTAAACAGAATGCCGCCAATGAAAGCACCGATCGCTTCAAGGCCATAGATCTTTCCTGCCGTAGTGCCTGAATATAAAACAGCCAGAGGGAATTGAACTCCGGCGGTAAAACAAAGAGGAAAGAGGGAGATGGAAGTAGAAAGAATGATGGAAGAAAGAGAAACGACCTCACCGGGATTCAAAGAAAGTACAGACCTTATAGCTCTTATGGCAAAGGCAGTTGGCAGTGTGAGAAAAGCGATCAACAGAAAAGAGATCGGGAAGATTTGCCTGGCCTTTATTTTCGAACCAGTAAAACTGCCGATTCCCACAAAGATGAGCCAGAAGGAAAGGGTTATCCCGATATCAAGCTCATTGCCTGAAAATGTAGACAGCAGTAAGCGGAGGACTGTTATCTGGAGAAGCATGGAGGTGAGGCCCATGATAACAAAGGGTATCGATGATCTCATATTTCCCATTTTATTTAGAGGAGGAGTAATAAGATTTTACAGAAGCACTTCTATATTGACAACAGCTTTGAATTGATGCTAACTTTTTGTGTGGGGCTGTAGCTCAGTTGGGAGAGCGCTTGAATGGCATTCAAGAGGTCGTCGGTTCGATCCCGATCAGCTCCATTTAAAAATCAACAAGTTACAGAGCCTACCTCTCTCTACCATCCCTCAACGTGAAAAAATCGTGAAACTTTCCTGTCAACGTCCTGTCTAAAATGTTCACGGCCTTTACCTTATGAGCCGGTGCAAGATGAGCATATCTGAGTGTCATCTTAATATCCTTGTGTCCTAAAAGCTCTTTAACGGTTGTGAGATCTACCCCTGCCATGACAAGATGAGATGCAAAGGTATGCCTGAGATCATGGAAATTGAAATCTCTTATAGCTACCTTTTTACAAGCTGTGGCAAAGCTCTTTTTCATGTCCTTGTAAGGCTTTCGGGTTGTGTTGTCATAAAAGACATAGGGAATATCAATGCGTCTGGTTAATCCATCTAATACTACTCTCACAGTTGCGTTTATAGGAATCTCTCGGCGTTCTCCGTTCTTAGTGTTGTTCAGAAGAATAAACCCGTGCTTCAAGTTAATGTGTTCATCCCACTTTAGACTTAGTATTTCGTTCCGGCGCATACCAGTATTAAGGGCTGTTATCACAATAGGTTTCAAGTGTGGATCGCAAGCATTGATAAGAGCCTGGCATTCATCAATTGAGAGAAATCGTAATCTCTTATTGTTCTCAGCCAGCATCTTAACATTGATGGACTGGGCTATGTCTTTATGCATCATTTTCCAGTCAACAGCCTTTGTGAACATGTGAGAGATAACGGCAAGCAAGCGATTAACCGTAGCGGGCTTATTACCTTTTTTAAGTCTTTCGGACTGAAACTGTTCAAGCACGTGTGTAGTGAACTGATTTAGAGCTACATTGCCAAATTCTTGTAATAGCTGCTTGATGATATAGCTTTTCCAGGATGCTGACCTTTGCCTTCCTTCAATCCACGCTGAATATTTCTCTGCAAGTTCTCTAAAAGTATATTCTGGCAGTCTTTCTTTGCTTTCAGGAAACCATTTCCCTTCAGCTATCTTTCCCTCAATGCTTTTCAACACACGCTTCGCAAGCTCCTTATCGTCAGTTTCTGTACTTTTACGATAAAGCCTACCATCAACAGTAAAACACATCCACCAAACCTTTGAATCTGGTCGCCTGTATAGTCCCATACTTAACTACCCTCCTTTCTGGTCTGTTTGACCGAGGGACTAACAAGGCTCGAAAATACCTGATTCATCATATCAAAGACCCTTTAATTTTGGGAAGCCCTACATAGGACATGCTCTTTGGCTACCTTTACAATCTTCTCAATATAGTCAGTTTGCATTGGTAATTTATAAAATGACCCTTTAAGTTTTTTGCGGGGAGTGGTCAATAAAAAAGGGCTGACTGACTGTTTCTCAATCCAGTCGAGAATTTCACTTTCTCTGAACCTTACGAGCCTCTTACTAAGTTTTATGTGTGGAATTTTGTGTTGATAAATCCACGCATAAATTGTTGCCCTTTTTACACCTAACATCTTTGAAAGTTCTTCTATGTCTAATAAACGCTCCATAATCTCCGTTACATCCCTAAATTTTTGAAAACGTTTTCAATTCTCTTGCGCAAAATGATATATTTTTTCCCTCCCCATTGAATTGTGTGGATATTTGGTTTCCTTTATGTTTAATACCATAATATTTTTTATATATATATTTTTATGCCACCAAAACAACATTTGCTATATCAAATATGGACATTTGGTATAACCAAAATGGTCGCTTGGTATATCCAAAAAGGTAGACCTTAATCATCACTGATATATGGCAGGAGTTTTATGTAATTTATTGAGTACCATTTCGTTCTATCACCCAGCCTTTCACTGTAGTTTCCAGCAATCAGAATCCCCAATCCCTCAAGTCTCCTAATGGCTCTTCTGATTGTACTAATGCTGAAACATGGTATTTCTCTCTTTAAACCTGTATATCCACGAAAAACCCACGTTCTACTTTCCTTAACCATTTTAGAAGGATATTTTTCATGGTTATATTTAAGCCAGTTATGTATCTTCTGCAAAATAACTGCTTCCACTAATCCTAATCGGTTAGCCAAAGTTAGGGAAAAGTAAAAAAGGTCTCGCTTTCCTAATCTGTTAAGATATTCAGGTGGTTTAGCTTTTATAAAATAATCATCTAAT
>JBFMEC010000157.1:0-5351 GCA_040753575.1 Nitrospirota bacterium
TTATTGTTTGATTATTGGTGCTTGGTCGTTGGAATTTCCAGTGCGAAGCACTGATCCGTCCGACTTGCATGTGTTAGGCACGCCGCCAGCGTTCGTTCTGAGCCAGGATCAAACTCTCATATGAAATTTCAGAACTTAGCAGGAGCCTACTTTTTAGTTTTCAAAGAACATTCTCCGCTCTACCTTGAGGTTTGAGCTTCCTGAGGCTCTTTTTAAGTGGGTGTCTAGGTAAATGTTTAGGCTTCCCCTCTGCCTGCTAAAGACTTTAGGGCATGCATCACCACATTTACACATCAACTCCCTTACCGTAGCTGTTCCCTCAGCTCGCACATTGCCTCAAGGTATTGCAGAGAAAAATAGAGGCTATACCAAGTAGTATAGCCAAATTTTATCAAAGAACTACTTGCTATTTAGAACATCTATAAAATTTCTAATAGCATCTATTTCTAGATTAAATATAACATTTTAAAGAATATATTTAAAGGATGAAAATTAGACATTTTTTAGTTAATTATGCCAAAAAATGAAAAATAATTTTTAAAATGTTAAAATATCTCTATTTTTTTAAAAATATTGCCTATTATTTAAAATTTTTAAAATCTTCATTGTTACTCACAATTGTCTGAGAAAAAATATTATAAGTTCTTTCCCGGCCAATAGTGGTTTCTGGACCGTGGCCAGGAATGACCTTTATCTTATCTGGTAGGGACATCAACCTCTTAAAGGATTTCTTAAGTTTGCTGATATCTCCTCCATAAAAATCTGTCCTGCCTACGGAACCTGCAAAAAGGGTGTCACCTGTAATTAATAACCCTTCGCCATAAAGGCAAATTCCTCCGGGACTATGTCCAGGAGTATGAAAAACTTCAAATTTCAAATTTCCAATTTTTATTATATCACCTTCTGAAACAAAGGAATCCGGCTCGGGTAAAGGTTCAATTTCGAATCCCCATAATAAAGCCATTTCCTTTGTGTGATTATAGATATCCAGATCATCGCGATGGATAATAATCCTCGCACCAGTTTCTTTCTTTATATCAGAAACTGCGCCTACGTGATCAAAATGGGCATGTGTACAGATTATATATTTCACTTTAAAATTATGCTTGTTAATTATGCTGAGAATTCTGTCAGGCTCATCGCCTGGGTCGATCACTAATGCCTCTCTGGTATTTTCATCCGCAATAATGAAACAATTACTTTCAAGCGGACCGATGACAAGACTTTTAACGACCACAGATCTCCATAACTTTAATTTTTAGTAAATATAATCGATAAGGACTAAGAGGTCAACAGGTTACATAACGAGGTCTACTCTCCGAATATCGAATATAGTATGGATTTTAAATGACGAAGGCTAAAAGGTTTTAATAGGAAATAATCTGCCCCTGCCCTTAAAAACTCCGATTCTTTATACTCGAAACTCATCCCGATAATAGGCAATGATTTATAAAGACTCCTAATTATAGAAACCAGCTCGATTCCACCCATCACAGGCATATTCAGGTCTGTAATCAACAAGCTGCAGGTCTTATTTTTTAATATTTCAAGCGCTTCTTTACCATTACCAGCCGCAACAACCTCATACCCATTAAATGAAAAAAAATCTGAAAGTAGTTTCCTGATGGGCTCCTTATCATCCACAATCAGGACCGTCCTATCTAAGGTTCCAGCCACGGTAAATTGTACAACTGTTAGTTGTACTGAGTCTACTATTAAATACAACTTTGAGATGATAGACTTTACACCTTAATAGATTCAAAATTGATATTAAATTCATAGGCATCTAAATGGCAAAAGAATTTAGAAAGAATGTAGGTGGAAGAGTAAAAAGGTATAGGCTCGCTGCTAATATGTCACAGATGGCACTTGCTGAAAAGATAGGCATTTCCTATCAACAATTACAAAAATACGAAAAAGGTATCAATGAGATTTCAATATACCGTTTACATCAAATAGCTGAAGCCCTGAGGGTTCCAATCAACAGCCTTCTCGAAGGCCAGGAACCTGAAAAGATTGCAGAGCATATCAGTGAATACGGCCAGAGCAAAGAAGAAAGAACACTCCTTAACCTTTTTCGAAGAATCGATAATAAAGATGTGAGACGAGGCCTCATTCTTCAGTTGAAGGGAATGGCGGAAATTATAAAAAAGAAAGGATAATTTCTCTGAGTTATTCCCTGAATCTCTGCTTTACCATCTCCATTACGTAAGAAGCCTCCTCACTTTTCAGGATATAACTCACGAAGAGATATATCCCGATGCATACGGTAATAGTTCCACTCAGGTAAAAGGCCTTATAAAGGGTATTGCCATGGATATACCAGATCTCACCCTTGGTGAGAATTCCGCCTAAAAATCCCACAATGGATGAAGCAAAAAGGGTCTTCAGAAAGGAGATAAAAATTCCTTTCTCTTCAATCCCCTTGAGTTTTCTTCTAAGAAAATAAAATAAAAGCGTAAAATTCATAGCCGAGGCAAGACTATTAGCAAGTGCAAGGCCACTGTGTTTGAGCGATTTCATCAATAATATGCTGAACAAAACATTCGTGGCCACTGCAACTACAGCAACTTGCACTGGGGTCTTGGTATCATGCATTGAGTAAAAACTCGCCGTTATAACTCTTACTCCAACGATAGACCATATCCCCATGGAATAAAATAAAAGGGCCTGGGAAGTCCCCAGAGTTGCAGTATAATCAAAATTACCCCTCTGAAAAAGAATGTTCACAATCGGTTCTCTGAGAGCAATTAATCCAACCATGGCAGGAACAGTAATAAAAAAAAGCATTCTCAGGGCAAAGGAAAAATCTTCGCTAAGTTTATCAAAGTTTCCTGTTACTGCATGTTCGGCAAGTGTGGGGAGAACAGCCATTCCCATGGCAACCCCGAACACACCTATAGGAAACTGTATTAGGCGCATCGAATAGTAGAGATAGGTAATACTTCCTTCAGGAAGATACGAGGCAAGGATTGTGCTCACAAATATATTAATCTGTGCAACAGCCATTCCCATTGTGGCAGGTATAATTAATAAAGACATTTTTTTAAGACCGGAGTGTTTGAAATCATATTTCGGCATCAGGGTATATCCATTTTTGAAGAAGGATGGAAGTTGAAAGGCAAATTGAACAAAACCTCCTAAGGCAACTCCTATGGCCACCGCAACAATTGGTTGTTCCATCCTTGGCGTCAGTGTGAGAACCGTAATAATAATTGAGATGTTCAGCGTCGCTGGTGCAAGGGAAGGGATAAAAAAAATACGGCGGGTGTTCAATGCTCCCATTACAAGGGCTGAAAGACTGATAAATAAGAGAAAGGGGAACATCACCCGTGTAAGAAAAACTGTTAAAGAAAATTTTTCGGGAAGCTGTAGAAATCCAGGGGCGATCGCCGTAACTATGGCAGGAGCGAAAATGATCCCAATGAGGCAAACTAAACCGATAAAGATCAGAATAAATGTGAACGTAATTCTAACAAGTCTTTTTGCTTCTTCTATCCCCTGCTTTGATTGATATTCCGTCAGAACCGGGATAAAGGCGGAAGACATTGAGCCTTCCGCAAAAAGTTCTCTCAATAGATTGGGAATCCTGAATGCGATAAAGAACGTATCTGCAAATCCTGTGGCCCCGAAAAATTTTGCAAGAACCATGTCTTTTAAATATCCCAGGAGCCGGCTCATTAAAGTAGCAATGCTCATAAGCCCGGCTGCTTTTGCTATGCGATGTTTATCACTCATGGCCCTGATTATATCATACCCAGGATTGCAAAACCCTTTATCGGTTCTTTAAAATTTGAGTATGAGCTTCCTTAACATAATCGTCGAGAAGAAGAAAGAAAGACTGGAAAACATAAAGACAAGTATTCCCCTGAAAGAGATTAAATCAGGATTGTTAGACATTGAGGAACCAAGAAATTTTAGAGTTGCCATAAAAAGAGACTCAGGTCCCGTAAGGGTTATTGCGGAAATTAAAAGGGCCTCTCCCTCGAGAGGCATTATAAGGCAAGACTTCAATGTGGGAGCTATAGCATTGATCTACGAAGACAGCGCTGTCAATGCAATATCAGTCCTTACAGAGGAAGATTACTTTCAAGGTAAGCTTGATTACCTCCAGGAAGTTAAGAGGATAACAAGGAAACCAATCTTAAGAAAGGACTTCATCTTTGATGAATATCAGATTTACGAATCCAGGATGAAAGGGGCCGACGCCATCCTGCTAATTGCTTCCATGCTCGGAAGAAGTCAGGCCGCTGAATACCTTCATCTCTCAAGTGAATTGGGATTATCAGTGCTTTTCGAGGTACATGATTTCGATGAAATAGAAACGGCACTCCTGATAGATACAGATATAATTGCTATAAATAACAGGGACCTGAAAACATTGAATCTTGATATCAATACCACCTTTGAACTTAAAAAAGAAATACCTTTGAACAAGATAATTGTCAGCGAAAGCGGTATAAAGAATAGGGAAGATGTTAAGAGAATTGAGGAGGCGGATATTGATTCAATATTGATCGGTACTACCCTGATGGAAGCTGAGGATATTGGAAAGAAGATAAAGGAGTTAATGGGAAGGGAGCTATGATCAGAGTAAAAATCTGTGGAATAACGAACCTTGATGATGCAATAGCGGCAGTGGATTTTGGAGCCGATGCACTTGGATTCGTTTTTTATAAAGGCAGTCCGAGATATATCTCACCCGATGTGGCGAAGAATGTGATAAAAAAAATTCCACCCTTTGTGATGACTGTCGGTGTTTTTGTAGATGAAAAGCCTGATGGGATAGAAAAAAATATGAATTATACCTCTATCGATATCGCCCAACTTCATGGACATGAACCTCCGGAGGCATGCATCATAAGCAGAAAAGTTGTAAAGGCGATCAGGGTGAAGGAGCTTAGCGACCTTGAAACTCTCAAGCATTACAATGTTTCTGCCTTTCTCCTTGACACATACACTCCCGAGGCCCTTGGAGGAACGGGCCAGATATTTAACTGGGATATTGCTGTGGCAGCGAAACAGTTCGGAAAGATAATCCTTGCGGGAGGTTTAAACCCGGATAATGTGGAGAAGGCTATTAAATGGGTCAGGCCTTATGCCGTTGATGTGAGCAGCGGAGTGGAAAGAAAAAAAGGCAAGAAGGATCATAAGAAAATGAAGTTGTTCATAGAAAGGGCGAAAGGTGTTAAGGACATAGAAATAGATTCAGGTAAAATTGTTTAAAGGGGGTATCTCCTTGACTCAGGTAAGCACAAAATGTAGTATACCTGAATATGGAGGACTACCCCAGAACTCTCATGGAGTTTGAATCTCGTTTCTCTACAGAAAAAAGCTGTCGCGATTATTTG
>JBFMEC010000158.1:0-5314 GCA_040753575.1 Nitrospirota bacterium
GTTTATCTAACTACGAAGAAAATATGTCGGAGGGTAATCTTCTTGGAAGATTTAACAGATATGATCTATCAACTTATGGAGAGACAACCTTATTAGATTCGTACTCCTTTTTATTATCGCTAACAATAGAGAAAAGCCCTGATATGCTTGATTCAGCAATCTGTCAGATCGTATCTAAAGTTATTGCATCTGAAGGGGTTGTTGATATTTTCGCCTCTGCAGGTTTAAAGAAGCCTGATATTTCAATTCTCTCCGATGAATTCCTGGAAGAAATCCAGCATATGCCCCAGCGAAACCTTGCCCTCGAAGTGTTAAAGAAACTGCTCAATGATGAAATAAGGGCACGGTCAAGAAAAAACCTGGTTCAATCGAGGTCATTTGCTGAGATGCTTGAGCAGACAATCAGAAAGTATCAGAATCGCACAATCGATGCAGCAAAGGTCATATTGGAACTTATAGAGCTTGCAAAAGATATGCGTGAGGCTCATAAAAGAGGAGAACAGTTAAACCTCACCGAGGACGAGTTGGCATTCTATGATGCCCTTGAGACAAATGACAGCGCAGTAAAGGTACTTGGAGATGAAACGCTTAGAACTATGGCAAGGGAACTTGTGGAGACAGTAAAGAAAAACATTACTATTGATTGGACGGTTAAGGAAAGTGTTAAAGCTAAATTAAGAACTTTGGTTAAACGTATCTTGCGTAAATATGGTTATCCACCTGATAAGCAGGAAAAGGCAACACAAACTGTCCTTTCGCAGGCAGAGTTGTTATGCAAAGAATGGGGCAAAGGTTGACCTTGTCAATAAGGAGGGCTCAGACTCAACTGAAAAACACAATTTTGAAGGAAGTTATTTACGCGTATGAAACGGGAATACAGACTTTTTATTAGGAGTCTTTGTACGCTGGTCTCTCTGTATTTGCATTTCAACTTATTATCTTATCCTCAAAAGGGTATAAAGAATCTATATCTTCTGATGAATTCTCTGAATGTTCTGACGGACAAGGTTGGAGGCTCTTTATCGAGGCTGATCAGAAAAAATTTCCTGAAGAGCTTCTTATTTGATACATTAAGTATCTTTATTGAACCATCTCTTATCACCTCGAAAACAGACCATTTTGAGACAAAGGATATGCCCATTCCTGATTGAACCATCTGTACAATCAATTCTGGATTGCCGAGGGTCATAGATATCTTTATATCCTTCGGGTTGATCTTCATCACATTTAAAAAATCATCCACTAATTCTCTTGTTCCAGATCCAACTGCAGGCATTATGAATGGTTGAGATATAAGGTCTTCAGATCTCAGAGTATCCTCCTTTGTGAGGCGATTATCCTCGGATGCGATTAAGACTATCTCGTCTTCTGCAATCTCTTCTAAATGGATTTTCGAATTTCTTATATTCCCCTCGACGATTCCAAGGTCTATCAGTCCTTCATAGAGGTACTCGACTGTTGAGTCAGTCTGGGAGACGGATACTTCTACCCGGACTTCAGGATAGCTTTTGGAAAAACTGTAAAGGACCTGAGGCAGCAGATATGCCGCTACCGTTGGGCTTGCACCTATATAGAGAGGACCCTTTACCTTATGAACGAGACTGTAAACATCATTCTCCATTTTTTTATAGAGTTCGAGAATCTGCTTTGCATAGTCATAAAAAAGCCTTCCAGCAGGTGTTGTGGTCACAGTCTTTGTCTCCCTGATTAACAATTTTACGCCAAGGTCATCCTCAAGACTTTTAATAAGGTGGCTCATGGCAGATTGTGTCATGAACTTTGCCTCTGCCGCCTTTGAGAAGCTCTTCATCTCAACAACGAGACAGAATGCCCTTAGTCTGTGATCTTCCATAAATCTTATTGCTCATTTTAAGGGGTCATAGAGACATTGTCAACCAAGATGAAAACTATTCATATGACCGATGAATAATTTGAGTTTGACTTTTACCACGTTAAAATTATATTTAATTTATACAGGATGCTGAAATGAAACACCTACAAGCGGTATCATTTCGCTCCTTTCACGGGAATACCATAAGAGACTTTGGGTATTTCCGGGTCGGTCACTGATTTTATGCGGGTTAGTTTGGGCATAGGCGACAATAGGCTTGAGGTCGAAGACCAGACATACCCCGATAAGAGCCCGGCGGCACTGAATGAATCGTGCCGCCGGGGAGAAGAAGCCATAAAAGAAATTCACAAATTCCATGTAAGGGAGATTAAAATGCCGAAAGAAAAAACAAAACTTGTGGTAGCATCAACAACAAGTACTCAAAATTCCGGCCTTTTCGATATTCTGATTCCTGAATATGAGAAATCCACGAAATACAATGTGAAAGTTGAGATTATAGCGGTAGGTACAGGCAAGGCTATAAGGATTGCAAAGAAAGGTGAGGCTGATTTGCTCTTTGTTCATGACCCCTTCAGAGAAGAAAAATTTGTTGCTGAAGGATACGGGGTGAACAGAAGGTCTGTGATGCACAATGATTTTGTCATAATTGGGCCTGCTAAGGATCCAGCCGGGATAAAGGGATTGAAAAGTGCGGTAGAGGTTTTTGAAGAAATTGCCGAGAAAGGCTCTCCCTTTGTATCGAGGGGTGATGATTCAGGTACGAACATAAAAGAATTGGATATCTGGGACGACGCCGGCATTAACCCCAAAGGCAAGGGATGGTATTTTGAGGCAGGTGCAAATATGGGGGATACTCTCCTTGTGGCCAAACAGAAAGAAGCCTATACACTGACCGACATGGGAACCTTTCTCAATTATGAATCCAGGATAAATTTGAAAATTCTTTTCAGGGACGATCCCGTATTAAGAAATAACTACAGTGTTATCGCTGTTAATCCAGATAGATTCCCTGAAGCTAAATATAGGGAGGCTATGGATTTTATCGCCTTTGTCACGTCTCCTGAAGGACAACGTTTAATAGCAACTTACAGAAAACACGGTGTCAACCTTTTCTATCCGGATGCTATGTCTTTGGTAATGGGTGGTAAGAAATAGCTGATCTGATTTTAACTCGACAGGAAGTTACTGGACATTATATTTCTCTTCCTGAAGGTCTCAGGTATGGCAGAAGAGGACAGGTGAATATTGAATGGAAAAAGCTTTCATATGCCTATTCCTGGTAAAAATGAAATCAATTCATATTTTTAATGAATATAATGAATTTGCCTTTTTTAAAGTATAGTCGTATCTTCTTATCACAGTCAGGAGGAAGACCACTTATGATGAACGAATTCACTTCAGCTAATCCAATGATAAACCTGAATAATGAATAGTATTAAATATTCGCGGGGAAGAAGCCATATTTCCTCTCGATGCTAACCCTACCTTATTCCCTTGTCCTACTCTTTGGAAGGGTAAGACAAGGGAAATTTTTATATTGTGTTCTTATTCTGATATAAATCTTGGGTAATGCATAACACATTAAAAACATAAATATGACAAAAAGATAAAAAAGGAGGTTAGAATGCCAGAGGAAAAGAAAAAGCTTATCATTGCTTCAACTTTATTAATTGTTCTGGCTCTTGGTGGAGTGGCGTCAATTTCTTATGGTCAGGAAAAATGTACGGAAGTATACGGCAGTGGACCAAACAAATTCTCCCTTGCCACAGGAAGTCCCGGTGAACTTGGGATTCTGAAAGTTCTTGGAGAAGCTTTCAGCAAAGAGATGGGCAACAACCCTTTGCTGGATGAAGGCAGGCTCAGGAGTTTCTTTAAAGCTCTTAAAAGACAAATCTGTTGATATGATCATGGTACATACTCCTGAGGCTGAAAAAAAAGCGGTTGCAGAAGGATGGGCAACGAAGAGGATTCTTATCGGTTCAAACGAGTTTTTCATCGTAGGTCCTCCTGATGACCCTGCCAGGATTGCCGGCGCAAAAAATGCTGCCGATGCCTATGCTATGATCGCAAAAGTGAAGGCCAAATTCTTTTCCCGGGGTGATAACTCAGGAACCCACAAAAAAGAGATGGAACTCTGGAAAAAGACCGGCATCTCTCCTTCGGGAGATTGGTACATTGTTACAAAAGACTTTATGACTGCAACGCTGAAGAGAGCAAATAATGAAAAGGGCTATTTTATGACAGACAGCAGCACCTGGGTGGCAAAGAAAAAGAATTTGCCCAATCTTAAAATACTCTTTCGAGGCGACAAATTTCTTGTAAATACCTATCATGCCCTTTGCCAGCCGGCGGGTGCAACACCTGGAGCATCAACAGCGGCAAAGTTCACAGACTTTGTAGCTTCCGAAAAAGGACAAAAGATTATCAGAGATTATGGTAAAGAGTTGTACGGCGAGGGGCTCTATAACGATGCGGCATATGCAGGGAAGTATGAAGATTAGCTCAAGCGATCAACTTTGTAAGTCAATAAAAAAGGAGGGAAGATCATGAAAAGGATAGCACTGTTTCTTGTATTTTTTGTGGTGATCGGGAGTTACACTGCAGTCAATGCATCAGCCGAAAAAGAGATCATATGCGCATCAACAACAAGCACTGAAAATTCAGGGCTGTTCGGTTACATCTTACCCATGTTTGAGAAAAAGACGGGAATAAAGGTCAAAGTTGTTGCTCGCGGTACCGGAGCCGCCATTGAAATGGGGAAAAGAGGTGATGCTGATGTGGTCTTTGTCCATGCAAAGGAACTCGAATTACAGGCAGTCAAAGAAGGATATTTCGTTGACCGTCACGATGTGATGTATAACGATTTTGTCATTATTGGCCCTTCCGGTGATCCCGCAAAGATAAAAGGGATCAAGTCTGCATCTGATGCTTTTCGCAAGATTGCTGAAGATGGTTATCTTTTTGTTTCACGGGGAGATAAGTCAGGCACCCATACAAAGGAACTCGAAATATGGAAAAAGGCAGGCATAGATCCTAAGGGTAATAAATGGTATCTCGAAGTGGGCCAGGGGATGGAAAAGACCCAGAGGATTGCCAATGAGAAAAGGGCTTACACCCTCACGGACAGAGGGACGTGGCTTGCAACAAAAGATAAAGACAAACTGGAGATGGCAATAGTCCTTGAAGGTGATCCCGTACTGTTTAATCAGTATGGAGTGATGGCGGTGAATCCCCAAAAACACAAACATGCTAAATATAAAGAGGCGATGGAGTTTGTGAACTGGCTCATCTCAAAGGAAGGACAGCAGGCTATCGCATCATTCAAAGATAAAAATGGTAATCAGTTGTTTATTCCTGATGCAAAATAAGAGAAGGGGAGGTTATCAGATGAAGAGGTCGTGTGTCTTTTTAGTGGTTGTTATTTTTGCCGTGACAATGTGGGTTCTGCCTGCTAAGGCAGCA
>JBFMEC010000159.1:0-5248 GCA_040753575.1 Nitrospirota bacterium
AAAGATATAGAGAATTTCAGGCCCTATAGAAACCCCCTCCTGAAGATGGAAACAGGCTGGAATAGAACGAGTCTCCTGGAAATAGATAATTTGTGGATGAAGACAAGGGATTCATATCTTCTTTCAATAGAAAAAGGAGGCAAATATATACTCTGGCGTTACAGAGACAATCCCGGGGGAAAATATGAGATATGGAGACTAAGCGGAATCTTTAAGAGAGAATTAAAAGCCTATGCAATTATAAAAATAGAAAAGGATGAACTCTTTATACTGGATTTTTTTATCTTAAGGAATATGGATTTTCTGAAGGTTTTTGGCCGTCTCGAAGATTTCGCACTAAGAAGAAAGATAAAAACTATAATATTATGGGTTAATCCTCTTGAGGAGATATACCAAAAACTGAGAAGTCTTAAGTACGAGGAAGAAAAAGGAATTCCGTATACATTAAGGATTTTCGAAGGTTCAAAGCTGAGCGCGCGATTTTTTCTGGATCAATACTGTTTTAGAATGGGAGACTACGATGCTGCTTAATTCAGATCTTATTTCCGCATTCCTCTTAATAAACCTCTACCACCCTTACCACCCTCAGGGGCCGGGAGATGTTGTTTCTTAATATCTGTGTGTAACGAAGAAGTAGTCCCTTCCGAGCTCCCGGTGACAGCACTGCGCTGATCCTTCATGGGCGAAGTCGGCAAGACCCTGGGTTGAGACTGTTGGGGAGGGGTAATGGTGGCGATTCCCGCTTCTTTTCTAGTTTTTGGCCTCTGTGTGTCATTCAGGTAAACTTCTATCTTCTCTTCCCCTCTCACCATTACGATCTTATCCACCTCGATATCTTTAAGGATAAAGCCACTCATCGAATCGCCCTTTTTTAGTGCTGTCTGCCTCTTTCCTCTTCCCGGTGTGCTATAAGGTGCTTTCAGATCCTCCAGATAGGCAAGGCTCGTATCATCTGTTATCAAAGTTCCGTAGAGCACGAACTCTGGCTTGGGAAGGGGAGGGGCTGCCGGTTTCTCTAGAGGAATCTTTCTTTCCGGATGAAAGAGGTTGTCCTCTGCTATCATTGTGAAGTCGGCGAGTGATGGCAAAGAACTTTCGGCAGATTTTTCTTCAATATCACTTTTAGTTTTTTTAATCGCAGGTACCGAATATTTGATACTCATGTTAAATACTGGAAGGATAGCATAGTTGGCAAATAAGATAATAGCTATTATCAATATTGTGTTGATTAAATTGATGTTTCTGAAAAGATATTTCACTTTACGCATTTTATCGTGTGCCCGTTAAGGCAGATACGTCCAATTTTACCATCAAGTCTTTTGGATCCCTATAATTTCTGATCCTAACGTCAAGCTCCTTAACGATTAAATAGGGAGTACGGGTCTCGATAGAATAAAGGACATCACTTAGCGCCCTTGTGTCAGGAAATACGGCATCGATGCTAACACTTATGACCTTAAAATTGCTAAGATCTTCAGGCTTTCCAACTCGTTCGCTCGATATAGTTCCTCCTCTTCCCGTGACAATACCTTTGACTGTATCCTGAAGCGTGGCAGCCGCAAGAGAAGGGGTCTGCCCTTCTATGAGTTTGGATTCATCGGCCTTCCTTGCTTCTTTCAGCGATGCAAGCTTACTCTCAAGTTGCGGTTTCTCAGAGATGAGGGAGATATACTTCTGCAGGGTCTTTTTCTTTATAGATTGCTCCTCCTTTATGGAAACCAGATCAGCCTTGATCCTCAAATAACCATACTGATATATGCCCAGGCCCAGCAGTATGAACATCAGAGGCAGGGTAATCATTAATGTCTTACTCTTCTTCATCTTCCACCTGCTCCTTCTTTTTTATTTCCTCATCCTTTTTTACACCCTCTATCTCCATCTTTATAATGAATCTATCCGCGTTCATCCTCGCATCCCTGAAGGTTGGAGAGGCAAATTCAGCCTTTCTGAAAAGCTTTGAGGCCTCAAGTTTCGACAAAAGCGTTGTGGCCGAACTGGCATAACCCTCAATATCGACTGTTGATTCAGCAATCCTGACCCTTGTCAGCCACGCATTCTTCGGAAGTATAGTAGTGAGCTCCTTCAGTATATTCAACGCCATTGACCTATTACCCTTAAAATTCTCTATTGCCAAAATTTCTTTTCTTAAAGCCCCTATCTCCTTCTTAATCGCCTCAACTCTCCTGACCTCTTCCTTTCTTATCGCTATCTGTTTATCAATCTCCTTGAGCCTCTTCTCTTCTACGCGAAGAGGAGCAACCATATAAAAAATCCCTATTGCTATAATTAAAAGCGAGAGGACTATTGTAAATGCTATAGGAGTTTTAGTTACCTCATGATGACCCTTCTTAATCAGGTTCAGTCCCTTTGCCTTTGGCCATAGCGACTCAACGACTCCTCCAATGGCAGAATAAGGGACATCTTCTGTTAAATTCAATCCTGTCTTAAGTCTTATATCTGTCTCATCCAATATCATAATGGGATGACTTATTTGCTGTTTCAATAACTCCCTCAAGGAGGGGTTCTTATCCTTTAAGAGAACCGCAACCTTCGCTGATCTATTCTCTCTTTGAGCCTCCTCCATAAGAGAGCCAATCTCTGTCACAATTGTATCCACCTTTAACCTTTCATCATTCTCTGAGAAATTGCCCGTGAAGGCACTCATTATCGAGCCGCGGGAATATAAGGCACCTTCGTATTCATCCTCGTTTATCTCAGCAAAAACAAAATCACCATTCCTGTCTATATAACGGCATAAGGTACATATACCCGAGAGATTGACCGTTATCCTTTCCACAGTGATACCCTTTTCCCTGAGAGCCTCTATATAAGGTCTTATCAGATCGGCCTTTGCAGCCATTATTAAAATCCTTAGCTTTGCTGCACTCTCTTCCAGTATCTTAAAATCATGGTACGCATCTTCAGGACTGAAGGGGGTCAACCTGTCCAGCTCATAGGATACAGCGCTTAATAGGTTTTCTTTGATGGTGGACGGAAATTCTTCGGTTTTAATAATAGCCCATGCCTTTGGAATACAAAGGGTTACGCCAGTCCTGGAGGCCCTAAATTCATTGACAGCCAAGGCTACTGATGAGGCAAGACTTTCGGGTGAAGGGTACCTGCCTTCTGAGGGATATACTTTAAGACCCCTGATTTTGTATCTCGACAGAAACCTAAAACCGTAAGCTACAGATAGGCCATCCTTCTCTATGGAAATGGATACATTCTTTGCTGGAAAGATCATGTCATCAGCAGGGCTGAATGAGAGAACCTTCCATAGAGGATTCCATATACTTTTCAGTTTTGTTACTGAAATAGAAGCAAAGGACGTTAACTTTCTTATTGCCATTGTACTGTTCACTGTCTTATCCTTGTTGGGCTCTTGTAATAAAGATAGTTGTATTTATTATCCTCAGCGTAATCCTCAGCGATAACGACAGTTGCCCTTATATCATAACTCTCTTTCTCAGTGACCCTGTAACCTGTTGCTTCGATGGTGAACGTATTTGTACCTTCTGTGTCAATATATTGATCCATGAGATCAATAATCTCTCCTGTAATTCCCTCGATATCTTCTATACCCTCTATCTCTCTATTCTGTCTGAAACTTATTATCTGATCAGCAATCTCAGGGGTCATCCCCGGAATCGCCATTAAAACTTCCTTCGGCGCTGCATTAATATTAATTTCATTCGTCCCTGAATTGACCGTAAGAAAATCAATAATGCCTTTTTTTTCAGCGCCTCCATAAAGAATTTCGGACGTCATTCCCTTAACTAAGAGAAGTTCCTCTAATGTGTCAAAGTTGGCATTCTTCGCCTTATATGGATTTGGCAGAGACATGTAATAATCACTCTCTACTCCATGAAGTCTGTGAAAGTCATCGGGATCTTTCCAGTCCATTATAGAATCAACAATTGTATCTACTTCCTCGGTCTGAACTCCTAAATTTATAAAGAGATTTTTCAATATTACCTCAGAAACCGTGTTTATGTCTACCTTACCGGACTCATCCATAATCCTGACCGAATAATATCCATCTCCTATCTGACCGCTATAGGGCCTGCCGTCAGTTTTCCAGACTTCCATATCTTCGGTCATGGGTAGATTTTTATTAATATTTCTGTAAAAAAGCTCCATTATACCCCTTTCTATTCCAGCCTCGGCAAGAAACTTCTTTTCTATACCTTCCTTGAAAGATAATGTGGAATAGGTCTCTGTTCTTGCCATATAAGAGAATGAGAGAACGATGACCATAAGTATTGTTAAAACCCACAATATTAAGAGAAGGGCGATACCCTTCTGCGATCCCGAAATAGTGTTTATCTTTTCAGAAGTGAACATCTCTTTTATAAACTTTTAAAATTACTGCCCTCCAAAGGGACCGACAAATTTCCCACCCTGTCCTGAAGATAACTGCGTCAAAAACTTCCTTGACCTCATTGGAATAATAATAGAAAAGTCTCTTGTTCCATCAATCAGGTTTACCCTGATCTTCTCGGGAATTCTCGTCTCATCTGTCCACCTTTCCACCCATTTGCCCTGTTCTTCGGTAGGATCCTTGTAGAAATACTCAAAAAATATCTTATCGAGAGGAACCAAAAGTCTTACCTCTCTATTCTCGGAAATGCCGATGACATTTTCAGAGGCATATAAATTCTGTTTTCCGTGATCATCAGATTCTATCCTGTAGGCGACGATCACATAACCCTTCTGTCCGCCCCAGATGGAATAGTTTGTCGAAAATTGAATAGAATCTCTCTCACCTTTAAAGTATATTTTTTTAACGCCATCTTCATCAAAGATCAGTGGAATTTCTGACTGAATCTGCGAATCTATAATGTTTAACGATGTCCTGATTCTCTCAAGGTATTCAGCCTTTTTCTCGCCTGCATTTACAGAACGGTATCCGAGTCTCATGGCGCTGACAATGATTAAAACAATAATTCCGATAATAGAGATGGAAATTATCAATTCAAGTAGGGTAAAGCCATAATCCCCCCTTGACCCCCCTTTAGTAAAGGGGGGAATGGGGGGATTTTCAATTGAAAGGTAAGCACGGATATCTCGTATCCTCGACATCTTTGTCATCCTATATCTTTTTACTCACGACCTTCATTGTCCTCAGAGTTAATGATCTATCTTTTACGCCCTTCGTCCAGTAGATTTTTAATTCAATTTCTAATATTGAAACCTGCAAGTTTTCTGTCCTTTCTTTTTGGACATCCTTGATGGAGACATCCATCCT
>JBFMEC010000160.1:0-5199 GCA_040753575.1 Nitrospirota bacterium
GAGAAAACTTCAGGAAAAAGGAAAGAGAAATAAGGGCAGATTTAGCTGAAACAAGCAAAATCTGGAATGAGATGAAAAAGACTTTAAGGATAAGGTGAGATAGTGAGCGTGGTAGAATGTGCCTTTTGTAAAGGGAAAGGAGTAGACCCCTTTGAACTTCTCTCCCCACTTGCTGCCTGCCAGGTTTGTGGAGGTAGAGGTAAAGTCGAAGTTATAGAGCCAGCTATTAAATGTGCTTTTTGTCAGGGAACAGGAGTCTATCCATATGGAGTGCGTATTACCTGTTATGTTTGCGGTGGCAGAGGAATGGTTACGGTTAAAGAAGGAGAGACTAAAGAGTGTCCTGATTGTAAAGGAACGGGAAGAGCTCCTGAGAACAATCTCCCCTGCCTCATCTGTGATGGCAAAGGGGTTATATGAAAAAGCAAGAGGAGATTATTGAGAGACTAAGGAAGAATTGTCTTAAGGTAAATCTTTTAAGGGAGGAGTTTAAGAGGAAAGAAGAGGATGTAAGAAGAGATTTAGAAGAAGCAAGTAGGATTTGGGGAGAATTGAGCGAAAGATTCAGATGGTGGCAAAAGCAGGAATTGCCGTAATAAAATAAAAATAACCTAAATTGAGCGATTTATGCGAAAACCATTTTAAATTGTCATTCTGAACTTGTTTCAGAATCTCTTGAGATGCTGAAATAAATTCAGCATGACAGCCGAAACAAAGCGTAACCGCTTAATTTAAGAATAAAATAAAGGAGGTGAGATAAGATGATTGATGAGATGACTACAGTTTTAGAGCCTAGGCCTCTGCCTGATTTTGTGGAAACAAGGTACATTAAGGATATTACCGATAGGGCCCTTTCCTACATTAAGGCTGGTTTTCCCGTCCACTTTAGAGGAGTCTCAGGTACCGGCAAGACCACGATGGCTATGCATGTTGCGAGTAAAATAGAAAGGCCGGTAGTTATGATTCATGGAGACGAAGAATTTACCACTTCTAACTTAGTCGGTGGAGAATACGGTTACAGATTTAAAAAGGTGGTCGACCGTTTTGTCTCCCGGGTCTTGAAGTTAGAAGAGGATATGGTTAAACGCTGGGTGGATAATCGGTTAACCATCGCATGTAAATATGGATTCACCTTGATTTATGATGAGTTTACCCGTTCAAAGCCTGAGGCAAACAATATTCTGCTTTCCATCCTGAGCGAAAAGATGATGGATTTGCCTGTAGGAAGAGGTGAAGAACCATATCTAAGGGTTCATCCAGATTTTACAGCGATATTTACAAGCAACCCTGAGGAATACGCAGGAGTTTACAGGAGTCAGGACGCCCTCCGTGACAGGATGATAACCATGGATCTGGATCACTTTGATTACGAGACAGAGGTTGCGATAACTCAGAAAAAGTCTAAACTCTCTAAAAAGGACTCTGAGAAGATAGTGAATATCGTAAGAGGCCTAAGGGAATCTGGAAAGTGCGAATTTTCTCCTACCATCCGCGGATGCATTATGATTGCCAGGACCCTTATGGTTCAGAATATTACCCCTTCTAAAGCTAATGGGACCTTTACGCAGATGTGTCAGGACATATTGGCTTCTGAGACAAGCAGGGTTGGCTCTAAGACGAATCAAACCAGGGTAAAAGAGATAGTTAAAGAATTAGTGAAAAAGTATAGTTAACCTTAATGTTGGAAAAATTAATGCTATTTATACGTCATTTCGGCTTGTCCGAAATCCTTCTTAAAGAAAGATTCCCGACAGGCGGGAATGACACCAAATGTAAACTATTCTTAAAGGTTAACAGCATAATTTTATACAACTGATGTGTTACTAATGCGGTTATAAGTATGGCGACATGGAATACCAATCTGTCATTCCGGGCTTGGCCCGGAATCCAGTATTTTTTCTGGATTCCTGCCTTCGCAGGAATGACGGAATGTATTCTTACTTATGGCCGAGTTAGTAATACTCGTTTCAAATTGTATTTGGGAATAAATAAAGCAAGGAAAGTGCTTATAAATAAACAAAGGAAGAGGGCAGGTTAAATGAGAGAAATACAACGAATGCCGGGCATTAGAGATATGAAAAGTGTACATTCTATAGGTGCGCGGTCTATCCCAAAGGTTCAAAGGTCAAGCTATTTAGAGTTGTACATGCTTAGAAGAGAAAAAGATAGATTAGAGAAAGAGATTTTTGCGATAGATAAAAGAAGAAGCGCAGCCTACAAACAATTAGATAGTATCGACAAGCGAATCGAAAAATTACAAAAAGAAGTGCGGGAAGAGCAGAAGATTAAAACTTATAGAAGTATACCCACAAGGCCACTTAAGACAATGGCTATAAATTATTGATAGATGCCAGTGTTATGTCCTATAAATACCTTTATCCAATGTGTCATTCCTGCGAAAGCAGGAATCCAGAACCAAAGCCACTGGATTCCCGTTTACACGGGAATGACGAAAAAAATAATGTATGGATCCGTTAGGGACAACACACTAGGTTAGAACACTATGAGAAATTTTAGTTCTTATAAAATAAAGGAGGTTTGTCAGGGTGAAGAAAAAAGATAAAAAGGAAGAGGAAGGTTTGGAGATTGATTTTGGAATAGGAAAACTCAGTCTCGGTGGGCTATTTAAAGGTATAGAGAAGTTAATAGACCTTGCGGCTGAACTGAAAGAAGCAGGTGGCGAAATTAAGAAGGAAGGTGAGATTGACTTAAGCCATCTTAAAAGAGGTATGAAAGGGGTATATGGTTTTTCTATAAAGACCGCTGTTGGCGGGAAGCCGATTGTCGAGACGTTTGGCAATATTAAGAAAACTCCCGAAGGACCTGTGGTAGAAGAAGAAAGAGAACCTTTAACAGATGTGTTTGATGAGAAAGAAGAGATCCTGGTAATAACCGAGATTCCCGGGGTCAATGAGGAAAGTATAACAATAGATTTAAAGGGGGATATATTAGAAATTTCAGCAGCGGGCAAGAATAGGAAGTATCGCAAAGAGGTCCTTCTGCCAGTCCGGGTCAAGAAGGAAACACTTTCTTATATTTATAAGAACGGTATCTTAGAAATTAGAATTAAAAAATGAAAGGAGATATGCACTGAAGGATCTTGGAAGTGTGTTCTTTGCTGGATAAGTTATGAATAAGAAAGAAGATACCATTACCTTGAAAGTAAAAGAGGCATTACCCAAAGATGTTGGAAGGGCAATAGCCAGGATAGACCCTGAAGATATGAAAAGATTAGAGGTTGATGTGGGTGAGATCATCGAGATTGCCGGCAAAAGGCAAACCCCAGTCAAGGTAATGCCCTGCTATGCCGAAGAAAGAGGAAAGGGGATTATTCAGATAGATGGGATAACAAGGGAAAATGCACAGATTGGAATAGACGAGAAAGTAAGGATTCAACAGGTACAGGTCAGACCAGCAAGTAAAATTACACTAACACCCCTGAGTGCATCAGGTCTCCTGCAAAAGGACAGAGATATTAAGTATCTCGGCTCTCTTATTGAAGGGCTTCCGCTAACTGCTGGAGATAGAGTCAGGGCCAGCCTTTTTGGGGCAAGGTCCTGTGATTTTAAGGTAATAGATACGATTCCTGATGGAATCGTGTTAATAGAGCCCCCCACCCTTATCAGGATTGAGGCAAAGGGAACAAAGGAGATAAAAGGCACAAGAGTTTCTTATGAGGATATAGGCGGGCTTAAGACTCAGATACAGAGGATCAGGGAGATGATAGAGTTGCCTCTTAAATATCCGGAGGTATTTGAAAGGTTGGGGATTAATGCACCAAAGGGGGTATTTTTGTATGGCCCTCCTGGTTGCGGAAAGACCTTGATTGCCCGTGCTGTTGCTAATGAGACAGAAGCATATTTCACTCACATAAGCGGTCCCGAGATAATGGGTAAATTTTACGGGGAATCTGAGGCACGGTTAAGGAGCGTATTTGAAGATGCCCGGAGACATGCCCCGGCGATAATCTTTATTGATGAGATAGATGCGATTGCACCGAAAAGAGAAGAGATGGGTGGAGAAAAACAAGTTGAACGAAGGGTTGTGGCCCAGCTCTTAGCCCTGATGGATGGCTTAGAATCAAGGGGCGAGGTTATAGTAATAGCCGCAACCAACATTCCTAATGTCATAGACCCGGCTTTAAGGCGGCCGGGAAGATTTGATAGGGAGATACCCATTCCTATTCCAGACAGAAACGGCCGCTTAGAGATACTCCATATCCATACAAGAGGGATGCCCCTATCAGAAGATATTAGCCTTGAAAAGTTGGCTGATATTACTCATGGGTTTGTTGGGGCAGACCTGGAAGCATTAGTTAGAGAAGCAGCGATGTCGGCCTTAAGAAAGATTCTGCCCGAAATTGATTTTGAACTGGCAGATATTCCTTATGAGCAGCTTATGAAACTTCAAGTAACTATGGATAATTTCTTGGAGGCAATGAAAGAGGTTGAACCCTCTGCTATACGGGAGTTTTTTGTAGAGGTGCCTGATGTCAAATGGGATGATGTGGGAGGCTTAGAGGATATAAAGAGAGAGCTGAAGGAAGCAATCGAATGGCCCCTCAAATATCCTGAACTTTTCAAAAAGGCCAATACCCAACCACCTAAAGGGATTTTACTTCATGGTGCCCCTGGAACGGGAAAGACTTTATTAGCCAAGGCAGTTGCCAATGAGAGCGGAGTTAATTTTATCTCGGTTAAAGGGCCGAGCCTTATCTCAAAATATGTCGGAGAAAGCGAACGAGGAATCCGCGAGGTTTTTAAGAAGGCAAAGCAGGCATCGCCCACAATATTATTCTTTGATGAGATAGATAGCCTTGTTCCTGAAAGGGTCTCAAGTCCTACGGATGCCTATGTAACAGAAAGGGTTATCAGCCAATTTTTAGCTGAGCTGGATGGCATAGAGGAATTAAGAGGAGTAATAGTCTTAGCCGCAACCAACAGACTGGATTTAGTTGACCCGGCGCTTATTAGAAGCGGGAGGTTTGACCTTTTACTCGATTTACCCATTCCTGACGAGAAGACCAGGCTCAAGATTTTTGAAATTCATACAAAAGGTAAACCCCTGGATAAGGATGTCGATTTAAAAGGGCTGTCTAAAGAAACGGAGGACATGGTTGGTTCGGATATTGAGTTTATCTGCCGAAAGGCGTCTATGTTAGCGATAAGAGAATATATAAGTCAGGAGTCAGAAGCCTCC
>JBFMEC010000161.1:0-5189 GCA_040753575.1 Nitrospirota bacterium
TGCGCCCAGTGATGGATGGTCGCTTCTTCTTTTGGGGTAAGCACAATTCGCTCTGCAATATTCATTCATAAGGATTTTACAAAAAGATTATTTAAATGTCAAGTTATTTATGCGCCATTACACTAGAAGGGTTTTTGCTGTATCTCTTTTTGCAGCTGCGTCCTCTAGCGATTTCACTGTCTCCAGGAGGAGCTTTAGCTCGCGGAGTTTTGACAGGGCTTTCCCCATGTTTGCCTTGCGGCAGTCGTAGAGGGCCTCTCATCCTTTGTAGACGCCCTGTTGCCAATCAACGCATAAAGAGCGTGACTGGATTCCAAAATCTGTGTTCAGCTCATCAAGCTTTCGTAGCTCCTCTCTGCCCCAGTTGAATCCAGCCTCTCCTTTGAATTTCTCCATGACACTGATAACGAACTCAATATCCAAATTTTCCTTCCACCCGATGACCTCGCAACTTTTCATACAATACCTAACCTCTTCGATGGTTCCATCAGGTCTCGTAATTTTCCAAATGGTGGTTGGAACACAGCAGAGCTCGCTAGTTGCGATCAAGAAGACCAAAATGGATAAGAAAAGCCCATACCCTTTCGAGCGCTTCATTTCTATTTCCCCGCAGCGGAATGGAGGCAATTTTGGAAATCTTTGATCTCACTTTTATCCGCTGTTAGGTGATGCTTCGCCATTATTCTCATCGGCTATCCTGTAGAAAGAGGGACAATGTAATTCATTGGATTTTCACCGTACAGTAACTCGTATATCAGGGAGGCAGTTTCTTGAGGCTCCTGGTATCGAACTGCTTCTCTAGTTGGGAATACTTGACGTTCCTCAATTGAAGGAATAGACTTACTTATTTCCAATCGGACCTGCCCAAAAGGGACACAATTTATCTCAATATTAATTGGCATGTTAATCTCCTCCTTTAAATGGTTTCGTCTGTCTTTTCTTTCCACTTCCCCCCGAAGGTTCTTCCCTCATTACCAACAATTGGAGACTGACGAACTATCTCTTGCTGGATCATCTGCGGAATTGCCTGAGCGACCTGCCCCATAAGTTGCTGGATTACCTGTTGAAAGTTCTGGGGCAACTTTGTTGGATCGATACCTGGCGGAAGTCCGAGGTTCATGTTGATATTAATCTGTGGGTTGGACGGTACTTGTCTCTTTCGACGGAAAACGGAGTTAAGCTCGAATATATCTATCTTAGGAATGCTTTCAATAATAGCTAAAGGGATATTATCTATTGCGCGTTCCTCTTTATTTTCTCGGGTAAGCAATTCCTCTGGATCAATCGGTTCAGCGAGTTGTATCAAACGTTCATATTCCTGATAAAGATTCCAAATCAGTGTTTCAAGATTCTCGTCTGGCTTATCTACTGGAAGACCCAACTCTGTTGCTTCCATTCTACCAATTGCATGACCATGAGAATACATCTTTTCTGTCAATGCCTCGATAATAGTTCCGATCTTGCCTTCTTCAATTTTTTCTTTCCGCGACGTTAATAACTTACGCGCTACGAGTCTAATATGAGAATATTGCCTATTTACACTACCAAGTGTCAAAGGAGTTAGATTGCTTGCCAATTGAGATATAACTTGAGCTAGAGCGGATTGGTCTGTAATATTCGCCCGCTCTCGCATAAATGAGATGTAGGATGAAACGTCTTCAACGCTTATCTCTGGTGGTGGCACAGTAGCTTCACCAATAACGGCTCTTACAAGAGTGGGGTCAATAGGACTAAGTTCTGCTTTTTTGCCCATAACAATTCTATCAGCACCCATAGCAATCATTGTACCAGCACTGTGCGCTTTATATGGGATCAAAATGGAAAAATCACTGCAGAACTCACGAATCATTGTTACTATTCGCCAAGGAACACTTACGTCACCACCCCTGGTGTAAAGAAATAGGTCTATCCTTTCCGTCTTTGGCTCGTCTTCTTTCAAAGCTAAAAGATGTTTATATAACGGGAGGACAGCATCCTCAGCTATTTGCGAAGGGAACGGCCTTCTGTCACCTGTAAAATACACAAGTAGCTTGGAGTTCCGAGACTCTTGGATCTTCTTGACAAGTTCTAGCCGTTCTTTTCTACTCATATATAATCAGCTCCTTTAAGTATAATACCTTATCCTTGTATATTTGTCTATTCTCATAATCGCCGTTTCGCCTAACTTTGTTACATTTTCACCTGGTGTGGACATTTTACTTGTGAATTACTGGTTAGAATATACACCTTTTTACAAAATCTGTAAACTATTTAGTACAGGAAAAAGTCAATACCTCATTTGGAGTTGTCTGCCCCATTGACTTTTGATTACCACACTATGGCTTATAGCGAATCATCTTGCCCGCTTTAATTCCGGCTTGGGCGATGTGCTCGGGGGTGGTGTTTGAAATGCTAACCTTTCGACCAAGGAAGTCTGCTTCTGCCTCCTTATAGCAGTACCTCACAAAGGCACTACAGTACATGGCATGGGGATCATCAAAGGGGTTAGGACGCCACTCTTTTTTGGTGATGATGGCCCACCATGTTCCAGGAAGCTCATGGATCGGATAGAGCACCTGTTCATCAACAAGCTGAAGGGCAGTTGCAAGAATATCGTCTCTCTGGCTCTCCGATAATCCGAAATCTATAACAGCAGCATTCTCGACCTTTTCTCTGCAGTATTTCCCGATCCAGTTCTCCTGGGCACCGTTCCGGAGCTGTGGTTTAAAAACATTCACCTTAAGATCAGACTCAAAAATATAGGGACTTTTGCTCTTCGCACCACCCTTCCCTCTTCTATCGAGCCTCAAATCCCCAAAGATGAAGCAATGAGACCAGAGAGAAGCCTCGCCATCCACAGTTATTTTTCTCTGTGCCTCCCGGATCGCCATTCCTATTGTGTGTTTAGTTCCCACAATACCGATGATCCCGGGTTTGTAATGCCCGATGAAAAAACGGAGTAATTTACGGTTTATTTTTTCCATAACCCCCTCTTCTCCTTATCTAATATTCTTTAACAATCTCTTGAACACCTCATCAGTTTTCCAGAGCGTTTTTTCTATTGGGTAATCTTTTTTAATCTCCTCGTATTTTTTGGAAAGAGTTGAATATTCTATAAAAGCCTGGGGGGTGAGGTCCCAGCCATCTTTATTCAGAAGCTTGCTCTTCTCCGGAGGCATAAGTTTATCCCATGGCAACAGTCTCCCCTTATAGCCCATCATTTTTTCATAGGACTTCCTGTATCTCTTTCTCAAAAATTCAATATACCTCTTTGAATATTCTCTTGCCTTGGCCCTATTCTCTTCAATGTGGTCTGGGTCGTCTTTCCTTCCGAAAAGCTTTGAAACATACGAATGCTGGGCATTCGTGATGCCTTTGTGGGTTGCAAGGTCCTGAATGCCGTGGAGGACGTATCCCAAGAAGAAGAGCCCCCAACGGATATCTCTATCTGTGACTGAAACAAGCCTTCCCGTGAGTTGCTTGATCCATGTGATGTAGTTCTTTTCTGCTTCTTCACGGGATTCCGTCGTCCTCCCTCTTTCGTCATTATTGGTCTGTGCATGGGCGGATGGAGCATACCAGTCATAAAAATCAGGATCCTGCGAGGCATCTGCTACGACGTCTATTGCATTTTCATGAAACTGAAAATTCCTTAACACATCACCTGTAATCTCCAGATGACCCGGCTCCCAATCACCTGTAATTCGAGAAAGCCATCCACCCGAAGGAAGACGGGTCTTTTTCATATGGACCTTATCGCCCCGCTTTTTGAGATAACTACCAATTTTCATTGATCTTGTACTTTTTGCGTCTTGAGGGAAGATCTCCCAGAGATGGTAGTTGTTGAAACAATAGTAAGGTACGTACTGGAAAGACTGTTCCTCTTCCGCGAGTTTGTCTGCCTCCGGCATGCGGGATGGGATATTATCGAGAGTGCTTTCAAGGATACACCACTGCCCAGCTTCGTTCTTGTAAACGGGCCAGCAGTGTCCACCCAATGACTTACCGTTTTCATCAAAGGCCTCCCCCAGAACGACTCTCACGCAGAAAGGGCTTATGCCGCTCGCTATGAGAAGACTTACAAGGAGAAAGCTTCCGTCCTCACAGTCGCCTTCACACAGTGTATAAATCTCCGGAGGAAAGAGCCAGAAATCACCTTTTCTCTGCTTTTTAATATCGTGGACGTACTTGATGCTCTTCGCCACAAAATTCCATATGACCATTGCCCTCTTGTCGAAGCTACCAGGTCCCCTGCTCGTAGGGAGCACTTTCTTGCTGACAAGCTCCCGGAGAATTCCTTTCATGATGTTGTTATCTTCGAATGATATCCACTCCCTGATATCGGTCTTGATAGGCTTATTACTCTTTATCACATACCTCTTTTTTTCTATGATTGTGTCCTGAAGAATCAGATCACCTTCCCAGTTATAAGGCATTTTGTTCCTCCTTTATTAGCAAATTGAAAAGGGTATGGATTATATTCAATGACCGGGTGATGCAACGACTCAAAGACCTTTAAATATGAAAGCAAATTCTTTGCCAAATATAAAAATTTTTAAAAAGTTTGTAACTTTTCGGAATTAAAAAATTATTTGAATTTCTCAAAATTTGAAAATGTTAAAAAATGTAAGCAAAATTGCCTATTATTTTGACAATTGCCTATTTTCGTGAGCAGGTCTGATAATATTCAAATTATTGTAAATGTAGCGTACGTAATAGATTGGGAAGGCTATGACCATCATGTGGAATAAGGAGTTTAATTTACAATACTACAGGAGGTGTTCCTGAATAATCCAATTATTCTACCCTTCTTGCCATCTTTTTCAGTTCGGTCTGGTTTATCTATGCGGTTGCGATGTTCGTTAACGTGTTTCTGATCCAACCACGTCTTAAAATCAAGGTAGCCCGCAATAAGAATCCAACGATAGTGCGATTTGAACTTAAAGACTCTGAAAGAAAGAAATACCGCTCCAATGGGGAGGAGGAGTGGTTAAGAAGACCATGTCGCTTACACCTGCCTCTGTAACAGGGGCATGCTTCAGGAATCAAAGATTTCCGATAGAAATAGGCATTAAAAATAATAGAGACGGCACATTAAACCTTGTGATCTTAATGAGATTTCTGAAAAAGTCCAGAAATCTCTGAAATCATTTTTTGAAATCCCTGCCTGCGGTAGGCAGGTGTGAAATCAGAGAGCGAAAGATAGTTTT
>JBFMEC010000162.1:0-5127 GCA_040753575.1 Nitrospirota bacterium
ATAACGGACCATCACGAACCTGTAACACAGAACATAGCTCCCCCCCCCCCACCCCTCCCCCCTGAATTTTTAATCCCCGATGCCTTGGCTGTCATAAATCCAAAAACCTTCAATCTCAGGCCATCAATTTCGAATCTTTCGGGAGCCGGGGTGGCTTTTAAACTCGCCCAGGCCCTGGCCACGATTCACGATTCACGATTCACGATTCACGATTTTCTGGACCTTGCAGCCCTCGGCACAATAGCTGACGTTGTGCCAATTACAGGCGAAAACAGGTTCATAGTGAAAGAGGGATTGAATCTTATGGAGAAGGAGATAAAGCCAGGGCTGAGAGCACTTAATAAGGTTTCAGGCATCGAAGGAAGGCAGGTAAAGTCTGGCCTGCTATCTTTCACAATAATTCCGAGAATTAATGCAGCGGGCAGGCTCGCCGACTCTAATAAGGTTGTGGACCTTCTCCTTGCTGATTCTGAAAATGAGGCGATTGATATCTCCCTCTGGCTCGATAAACTTAATTCTGAAAGGCAACAGATAGAAGAAGAAATTTATCAGGAGGCCCTCTCAAGGCTTGATAATAAGGATGTAGGGCCAGCTATCGTGCTTTCCTCCAAAGGCTGGCATGAAGGGGTCATAGGCATCGTAGCAGCAAGGATTGCAGAGAGTTTCTACAGGCCTACCTTTCTTATTTCTATAGAAGGTCATCTTGCCAGGGGTTCGGCAAGAAGTATACCTCCCTTCGACATATATAAGGGCCTAACGGCTTGCAGGGAACTTCTCACAGGCTTTGGCGGCCATAAAAGGGCTGCCGGTTTTAAACTCGAGGCAAGTAATATATCATCCTTTGAGGAAAGGATTAACAGAATTGTGAGCCAGACACTGGCCGATAAAGATTTTATATCCACCCTTGAGATAGATGCCGATGTAAACTTCTCTGACATACACTTCAACCTTATAAGGGAATTTGAGCTGCTTGAACCTTTCGGGTTTGGTAATCCTGAGCCACTCCTGGGTTCAAGGGGACTTGAGGTTCTTTATCCGCGCATAGTCGGAAACAATCATCTGAAGATGAAGCTCAAACAGAAATCCCAGTCTTTTGATACAATAGGGTTTGATATGGCTGTTTTTTTTGACAGGCTTGAGGTCTCAACTACAGTGGATGCTGTATTTACACCCTGCATAAATGAATGGGAAAGGGGCAGATGCCTCCAGCTTAATCTCAAGGCATTCAGACCAACCCTGTTGAAAACAGTAAATAATGTTTAGTAAAAAGTTTTCAGCAACCCTTCGCTGTCCACTGCTCGTCACTGTTCACTAACCCCTATTCAAAGTTATAATAAATTATGGTAGAAGATCTAATAACAATAAACGATTTAATCAAAAAGGTCCTCTCCTATAACCCCGGTGCCGACACAGAGTTACTTAAGAGGGCCTATCAGTTTTCAAAAGAAGCCCATCATAGCCAGAGGAGGTTGGAGGGCTCGCCCTTCATAGGTCATCCTATTGCTGTAGCATCGATCCTTGCTGATATGAAGATGGATGTTCCCACGATCGCAGCCGGCCTTCTTCATGACACCATAGAAGATACGGGAACGGCAATAGAAGACTTAAAGAGGCTCTTCGGTGAAGAGATTTCCTTCCTTGTTGATGCCGTCACAAAGCTTTCCAGAATGGAGTTTAAGACAAAAGAGCTTGCCCAGGCAGAAAACTTCAGGAAGATGCTCTTAGCCATGTCGGAGGATGCCAGGGTGATACTCATAAAATTTACTGACAGGCTTCATAACATGCTGACTCTTCAGTATCTTCCTGAAGCCAAACGGCAGAGGATCGCCTCGGAGACTCTTGATATCTATGCACCCATAGCCAACAGACTCGGTATAGGGTGGCTGAAGACCGAATTTGAAGATCTGAGTTTCAAATTCCTCATGCCAGAACTCTATGATGAATTGGTCAAGAAGGTCGCAAAGAGGAAGGAAGAACAGGAGGAATATCTGAAGGAAGTTACCAAGATAATAGATGATAAACTGAAAGAAGCAGGTATTCCTGGAAAGGTATCATGGAGAATAAAACATTACTACGGCATCTATCAAAAGATGCAGAAACAAAGGGTAACCTTCGAGGAGGTTCATGATGTTCTCGGCCTGAGGATAATTACAGATACAAAGGCTAACTGCTATGCGATCCTCGGTCTCATACATTCCCTCTGGACACCCATCCCTGGCAGATTCAAGGATTATATAGGTGTACCGAAATCAAATATGTATCAATCACTGCATACTACTGTCGTAGGACCAAAAGGAGAAAGGGTCGAGTTCCAGATAAGAACCTCTGAAATGAACATGATTGCCGAACACGGTATAGCCTCACACTGGAAATACAAGGAAAAAGGCGAAGTCGATGAAAAGAGCAGCAGATATATCTCGTGGCTGAGAGACCTGATACAGACTCAGAAAGACCTTTCGGATGCAAGAGACTTTCTTGAAGCCGTAAAGGGCGAGGTCTTCCCGGACGTCGTATATGTTTTTACACCAAAAGGGGATATACAGGAACTGCCCGTTGGTTCAACACCGGTGGACTTTGCTTACGGCATACACACACAGGTCGGCCATAGCTGTATTGGCGCAAAAGTAAATGGCAGGATAGTACCTCTCAAATATACCCTTAAAAGCGGCGACACCGTTGAGATAATGACATCTCCCACCCATGGCCCGAGCAGAGACTGGTTAAAATTCGTTGTCACACAGCGTGCAAAGAGCAGAATAAAACAGTGGATTAAGGCAGAAGAGCGGAAACAGGGAATCGAACTCGGTCTGAAACTCCTTGAAGTAGAACTTAGAAGACATGACCTTAATCCTTCCATTCTCAAATCCGAAAGTATGCAGAAGATTTTAAAATTCCTTAATATCCCATCCCTGGAGGATCTCTATGTCTCTATTGGCTATGGGAAAATATCGCCCCATTCGGTTGTAAATAAGCTGGTCCCCGAGAAACCCCCGGAAGAGATTCCTCTTACGAAGCCCGCAAAACCTCGAAGGGAACACAAGGGGATAAGCATAAAAGGAGTGGATGATGTCCTTTACCATACGGCCAAATGTTGTTTCCCCGTCCCGGGTGACAACCTTGTGGGCTTTGTAACAAGGGGCAAGGGTGTCACAATTCACCGGAAAGACTGCCCAAACCTCGATAGACTTGCCGTGGATAATGAAAGACTTGTTGAAGTTGAATGGAGATCAGAAGGTGATGTTACGTCCACCGCCAGACTCTTTGTGGAGACTGTTGACAAACCAGGGATACTGGCAGAACTCAGCTCACTTATTTCATCGGTTGAAATAAATATAAGCCATTTAGAAGCGAGTTCAACACAGGACAAAAAGGCCCATCTCATCTTTGACCTCGACATAAAAGATAAAAGCCAGCTTTCAGTCCTCACCCAGAAGATTGCCCAGATGGAGGGTGTCCTGAAGGTCAGCAGATGATCTCAATTCCCGGATTACTCTCCTTTGAAAGCAGAAGAAAAGATAAGCCGATTATTTCACTCTATGTAATTCATTTCATAATTGTGAAGAGAAATACATAATTCTTTAGCCCCTATTTGTTTCGCTGTCTTATCTGAAGCGGGTTTTTGAAATCGGTATGGATATTGCTGAAGATCTAACCGAGAAAAATTGAGAAATCAAAAAGGTATAACACTCGTTGAGCTGATAATAGTTATTGCTATTATTGGAATACTGGCTTTGATCGGTATTCCAGAGATTAACAGATTTTCATCGGATTATAGAGTGCGTTCATGTGCAACGGATTTAATTCAGAATATGAGGGTTGCAAGGGCGATGGCGATGAAAGAAAACAGGGAATATTTAATAGTCTTTGATACAACAAATCAAAGGTATATGATAGGATTTGACGGAAATGGTGATAAGAACCTTGTAACCTTGAATTCTGATACATTCGGAATCTGCAAGGATACAGATGGTGACAGACTACCAAATAATGACACTGACGCAAATGGAGATGGTGTGCCTGATTGTGTAAGGGTAGTAAATTTAAGCAGTTGTGGAAACAACATAATATTTGGTTATGGAACAGGAACAACTCCCCCAAATGGACCTCCATATCCACCTCCTCCGGGCACTACAATCCCTGCTTCTGGCGTAAATTTTGGTGGAACACCACCAACGGCAGAATTTGATTCCGATGGTTCTATGGATAAACTTGGTTCTGTTTATTTTCAGCAGACTTCAAGAGGTTATAGTTATTGCACCAGAGTAAGCAACAATGCCGGTGCACTGAATATATGGAAATGGAATGGAGATAAAGATAATCCAACCGAAACAAACTGGTCGGAGTACAGATGAAATTAAATCCCAAATCCAAATTTCAAATTCTCATGAATTGGTTTATAAAGAGGCATGAAAATGTCACCCTGAACTTGATTCAGGGTCTCAAGAGATGTCGAAACGAGTTCGGCATGACGTTTTCGAAGAAAAATGCAAAATTAAGGAAATTTAAAGTTCCGAATTTGAAATTTGTCATTTGTCATTCTGAAAAGGGTCTCACCCTTATTGAGGTTCTTGTGGCAATCGTGATCCTTGCAATCGGTCTTCTTGGTGTTGCGATGATGCAGTACATGGCTATAGGGGGGAATGCCTTTGGAAGAGAGATGCAGATTGCGACAGAGCTCGGGCAGGAAAGAATTGAAATAATAAAATCTTCGAACTATGGCAGTGTTGTTAGCGGAGGTGACAGTCTCTCAAATCCCACAAACCCTTCAAGGTACGGCGGCCTCACATTCACGAGAAGATGGTGGGTTCAGAACAATTGCAGAGATATAAATGTTTCTCTTGATCCAAACAACCCGTGCAATCCTGGTTCAGCAGTTAGCTGTCCCTCTCCAATGAATAACGTTATGACAGTTGCAGTCAGGGTATGCTGGCTTGACAAGAACGGCGGGAATCATTTCGTTACTTTAAATGGAGTGAAATGGGATGAAATGGCAATGCCCTAACCAGCAGTCAGTCCCCCCCACCCATCCCTCCCCCTCGAGGAGAGAAGGCAAGGGAGAGGGTGAGAGTTCTGGATTCTGTGCCCTTTGCTCTGGAAAAGGCTTTACGCTTGTAGAGTTAATGATCG
>JBFMEC010000163.1:0-5124 GCA_040753575.1 Nitrospirota bacterium
ATAAAAATATTTCCAATAAATTCATCGAATTAAATAAATTTTTGAGCAATGTCTGCATTATTTAGGTTAACTTTAAAACGGTAAACGGTAACCCGTATATAATATAATATAGTAGTATAAAACAATGTGTTCTGGATCAGGAGTTCAAGTTAGTAATATTCCTGGGTGATTTCGCATATCCCGTTCTTTGTCTCCTCAATCCGGTTAATTAAATCTTCTTTAGACCTGAGATTTAAGAACCCGGTTATAATATCAATAAGTTCAGAATCAACCTTCAATAGAACTTCTCCGTTAAGCCTGAGAATTGTTTCAGTGGTTCTTAAAAACCTGTGTGATTGTAACAAGAATTCTTCGGTATCCCGGTGGAGGACTGCATATCTTGAAAGACTTTTGATAGTGGCGACCGTATTATATATAACAAGATTTCTAAACCTTTCTATATTTTTAAGCTGGAGGTACTGGACAAGAAATTCTATTTCTTTGATTCCTCCGGGTCCATACTTAATATCATAAGAACCGGGGGATTCTCTGGAAACTTCATGGATAATCCTTTTTCTAAACCTCTCCATGACTGAACCGTTTACCTCTATGCCTCTTTTTAGAATTATCATCTTTTTAAGATTGTCAAAAGCCCTCAAGAGTTTCCTGTCTCCGGCAACTGGTCTTGCCCTCAGGAGCGACTGTATCTCCCAGAGATGGGCTGACTTTAAATAATAGTTCCTGTAGCCATCAATACTATTTAGAAGCACCCCTTTCGAGCCATCCGGCCTTAACCGCATATCGACTTTGTAGGCTATACCTTTCTCTGTATATTCGGAAAGGAATCTTATTAACTCTTCAGCAGATCTTTCCTTTGGAGAGATATCGCCCGAATCCTCCTCCCCTACAAAAACAAGATCCAGGTCAGAGCCGATATTCAATTCCCTCGCTCCAAATCCTCCCAGGGCGACAACTGCAAAGTCTTTCTCCAGATTTAAATACCTCACAACGACTTTTACTATAGTATCCGCAAGCACACTCAATGTACGGGCCAGTCCATAGACATTTAAAAAACCCTTAAGAAAGAGAAGACCCGATTTCATTTCTTCAATAATCTTGAGTTCTCTTATTGTCTTTAATGGATCGGTACCCTGCATGAGCGTGTGTAAAAGTCTTATCTCCACAGAACTGAAATCCCTTCGTATGTCTGGATATTCGAAAAGACCTTCAAGGTTTTCGAGGCTTAATAGTAATCGCGTTAGGTACTTGCTCAGCGTAAAGGTACTGACAATCATCTCTATTGTGTCGTGTCTCCGCAAAAGTAAATCTATGTATGATTCATGATTTCCAATTTTCTCTATGAATGTGACGAGCATACCCAATGCCCTGTCTTTATTTCCAGATTTCATTATCTCTTGAAGGAATAAGGGTACTATCTTTCTGAGAAGACCCCTTTCTTTCATAGTCTTACCAAAAGACATTTGTTCATAAAGGGCATTGACATTTTTAAGAGCCGTTCCGGGATGTCTGAAACCTTTAAAGGAGAGATAATGCTCGAGGGCATCCTCTGAAAGCTCACTTTCAAGAAATGCCATCACCTCATTTTGCGTTTCCGCTCCTCCAAGTAAGGAGTTATACATATCCCTGACCATAAGCCTTCTTAATCGAAGCTGAGAAATAAATTCCTTTCCATTGTGGAAGTTCATTTTTCTTGAAAGTATTTCAATTTCATCAGGCTGAGATGGCACAGAGTGTGTCTGAACGTCATCTTTCATCTGGAGGATATGTTCGAGTCTCCTAAAAAATAGATAGCTTTGCGAAAGTGTGGTAACATCATCGATGGATAAAAGGCCTTCCTTATATAACCCCTGAAGGGCCTCACAGAGCATTCCTGTTCTCAATTTTTTTCTTTCACCCCCGTAGAGAAGTTGAAAGGTCTGCACAAAAAACTCGACCTCCCTGATTCCGCCATAGCCTCTCTTTATGTCGTTTATATCTGAGATAGTATCTATCTTACGTTTAATTTCTCTAATCTCTTCGAAATCACCGTAATCGATCGATCTTTTCCATACAAATGGTTCTATAGCGTTTATGAATATTTGACCTATCTCACTGTCTCCGGCCACAGGTCTTCCCCGTATCAGGGCCATCCTTTCCCATGTCTTTCCCCAGGACTCATAATAGGAGATATAAGAATTTAGAGATAGGGCTATCTCCCCTTTCTGTCCATTAGGCCTCAACCTCAGATCCACCCGGTATGCAACTCCATCCTCTGTCTGTGAATGGAGTAAACCCGCCATTATTTCGGTAAGCCTGCAAAAATATTCGCTGGAATAAATCCTGTTGGCCCTGACACCCGATGGTGTAAGGATCCCGGAAGACTGGTATTCTTCCGGTCTATATACAGAGATAATATCTATATCTGAACTGTAATTTAATTCTCTTGCGCCAAGTTTTCCGAGTCCGATTATTGCCATGGAACAGCCCTTCAGGTCACCAAACCTTTCCTTCATTAGCATGAGTGAGATGGCAAAGGCAATTTCTATGAGTGCCTCTGAAAGTGTGCTTAATTCAGCCATAGATTCATTTAAACTTGTTATGCCCAGGATATCTCTGAGAGTAATCCTTAAGAGATGAATTTTTTTAATATCCCTCAGGAGTTTCAATGCCTCTTTTCTTTCCAGAGTAAAAGGTCTCCCGGGAGATACTTCAAAATACCTGCGAGCTTCAGAGACGATCTCCTCTTTGTTTACCTGGTAATAAAGGTTTCTTAAAGAGAAAGAAAGATTGGCAGGATTTTTAATAGAGTAATCTGCAAGAAACTGACTATAGGCAAACAATCTGGCTATAGTCGTAATCTGCCGTGCATGTGCTTCCAGAAATTCCGGTGAATGGTCTAAAAGCCTTTCAAGATTTTTTGAAGCCCTCTCAGGATCAGGAGTTCCTGCAGATGCTTCGTTTAAAAGGGTTTTTATTGTCATGAATTTTTGATATTATAACGTATCGTCACTGGCTTCATTCACGCTTTAGCTAAAAGGATCATGGAAGGAAATACTATGAAGATGATAATGGCGGTGATTAAACACTTCAAGTTAGATGATGTAAAGGACGCCCTTTCCACGGCTGGCATCCAGGGAATGACTGTTACCGAGGTAAAGGGCTTTGGCAGACAAAAAGGACATGTCGAGATTTACAGAGGTACGGAGTACGAGGTGAGATTCATACCAAAGTTAAAGATTGAGGTCGCAGTTCCTGATGATAAGCTCGAAGAGATTGTTGCCATTATACTGAAAGCAGCGCATACCGGTGAAATTGGTGATGGAAAAATCTTTATCTATAATCTTAAGGATGCAATCAGAATCAGGACTGGAGAGAGAGGAGAGGGTGCTATATAGCATCCTTTAATTCATAAATTTTAAAGCCTATGGCGGCTATAGTATTTTCGCTCATTCTCGGGACTCCGAGGTACCCAGAAAACTTTCGGGATAAAGTCGCTCAAATACTATATCCGCCATTGATTCTTGCATAAAAATTAAATATCAAAATAGAGATAGAACTCATAGGGATGAGGTCTGAGCCTGAGGGCATCTACCTCTTTTGTCCTTTTGTAGTTCAGCCACATCTCGATCACATCATCTGTAAATACATCACCCTTCCTGAGATAGTCATTGTCTTTTTCAAGGCAATTGAGGGCCTCTTCAAGAGAACCCGGCAGACTTGGAACCTTCGAAAGCTCTTCCGGACCGAGTTCATAAATATCCTTATCAAGAGGCTCTCCAGGGTCAATCTTGTTCTCTATCCCATCAAGTCCTGCCATGAGCATGGCCGAGAATGCAAGGTAGGGATTGCATGAAGGGTCAGGAAATCTTACCTCTATCCTCTTCGCCTTTGGACTCGGTGAGTACATAGGTATACGAATACCTGCAGACCTGTTTCTGCTTGAATAAGCAAGGTTTATCGGAGCCTCATAACCGGGAACAAGTCTCTTGTAAGAGTTCGTTGTCGGAGCAACAAAGGCAGCGAGAGAAGGCGCATGTTTCAATATTCCACCTATATAGTAAAGAGCAAGATCGGAGAGCCCTGCATAGCCTTTCCCGACGAAGAGCGGCTTTCCATCCTTCCAGAGGCTCTGGTGTGTATGCATGCCTGAACCATTATCCCCGAAGAGGGGCTTCGGCATGAGAGTTACTGTCTTTCCATGCCTTAATGCCACATTCTTAAGAATGTACTTGTAGTACATCAACTGGTCTGCCATTTTTACCAATGGCGCAAATCTCATATCTATCTCTGCTTGTCCTGCTGTTGCAACTTCATGATGCTGAGCTTCAACAGTGATACCCGCCTTTTCCATTTCAAGAACCATTTCTGTGCGGATGTCCTGCAATTTATCCATGGGTGGAACAGGGAAATATCCCTCTTTATGTCTCGGTTTATATCCAAGATTTGGATTTTCTTCTTTTCCCGCATTCCATATTCCCTCAATGGAATCAACGAAGTAATACCCGCTGTTGGCAGTCTGATCAAAACGCACATCATCAAAAATGAAAAATTCTGCCTCGGGCCCGAAGTAAGCTGTATCGGCAATGTTTGTTGACTTCATGTATGCTTCTGCCTTTTGTGCAACAAAACGGGGATCCCTTGAATACTGTTCCTTTGTGATCGGATCAACAACATTGCATATCAGGCTGAGTGTGGGGTGTTTTGTGAAGGAGTCCATTATTACCGTTGTTGGATCGGGAATTACCAGCATGTCACTCATGTGTATTGCCTGCCAGCCCCTGATAGAAGAACCGTCGAACCCAAGTCCATGTTCAAAGGCATCTTCTGTGAGTTCACTGATGGGTACGGAAAAATGTTGCCAGAGTCCTGGAAAATCCATGAACTTCAGATCAACCATTACCGCCCTGTTCTTTTTTGCAAATTCAATTACTTCTTTTGGTGTCATATACCTCCTCCTGTTTACTTTGATATTTTCTTGATGGATTGCATCGGTATTAACCAAATCATTGCTGATACATTTGATAGGGGTAGAGAAGGCTTTCGCCTCCCCTCCCTCCGAACCGGACGTGCGAGTTTCCCGCATCCGGCTCTCCAGTCAGTGGTTTCCACATCGGGATTGACAGGCCGACTTGTGAGCTGCGGTTA
>JBFMEC010000164.1:0-5115 GCA_040753575.1 Nitrospirota bacterium
ATACTCAAACCAGCTTGATTTTCATGATGCCCTGCTCAGGATAGGTGCAAAACCTGGTAACAATCTTAATAAAGACACTGTTGGAAAGTATGTGGAAGGGGACACCTTGCTGGTTACGGCTACGTGGCCCGGATTAGAAAAAGAACTTTCCCTCAATGATATATTCGTTGATGAAAAAGGTAAGAAGTTCAACATCAAATTCGGTGGTAACAGAAAGGCTTCAGAAGAAAAACAAACAGGCTGTATAACCTGCCTTGAAAGCTGCTGGATATCCATTTCAAGCAATGCTAATTATCCGCAGACAGGTGCAATAAAGCGATTCATTAATCCGAACTCACGCTTTAAAGGACGGGCCGATGTTCTCCCGATTGATGGAAAACCGGTCATTCTGACATACAGGGTAGCTCAAAAGTGAGGAGATAGAATTCTTTTTTGGACGAATGATGATGGATTCAGATGGCTGTGGTAGATAATAAGGAAATACATGGATATTTAAGGGACGATCTCAGGCCATCACTGAGAAATGTGTTGAACACTGTCTCGGAGAAATGTACTGAATGTGAACTCTGCCAGAAAGAATGTGAGTTTCTCAGAAGATATGGCATACCGAAGCATATTGCTGATTCTTACGACCCTTCAAATAAGAAATTTCAGGCACTGCCCTTTGAATGCAGCCTTTGTTATCTCTGTGCGGCTGTTTGTCCTGTTAATATAAGTCCCGCTGACATGATTTTGGAAATGCGCCGTGAGACCATTGATCAAGGCTATGGCATATACCCTGAGCACTCTGTTGTGGAGGAATACGAAAAAAGGGGGACATCGAAACGTTATACCTATTATGCCTTCCCTGATGGCTGCGGCACTGTATTGTTCCCCGGTTGCGCCCTGTCAGGTACTCGACCTGACAAGGTGATTAAACTTTTCGAATATTTGAAAGAATATATCCCTTCCCTGGGCATAGTACTTGATTGCTGCCTTAAGCCATCCCATGATCTTGGACGTGAGGTTTATTTTCATGCCATGTTTGATGAGATGAGAGATTTCCTCGTAAAACACGGGATTCAGACGGTTCTTGTGGCCTGCCCGAATTGTTTTAAAGTTTTCAAGAATTACGGAAAGGGCCTCACAGTCAAAACGGTCTACGAAATTTTAGCAGATAATGGTCTGCCAGAAACTGGGCAGGTATCTGAAACAGTAAGCATCCATGATCCTTGCGTTGCAAGGTTTGAAGAAAAAACTTTTTCGGCTATCAGGGATATTGCCATAAGGAAAGGTCTCTCTATCCTTGAGATGCCCCATCATAAAGAAAGGGCCCTCTGCTGCGGAGAAGGAGGAGCAGTTGGCTGTATATCAGAGGAATTGCCAAAGAAGTGGAGCGGCCTTAGAAAAGAGGAGGCAAGGGGTCGAAAGATTCTTACTTACTGTGCTGGTTGTGCAAACGCCCTGGGGTCTGTTGTACCGACAAGTCACATATTAGACTTAATCTTTGAACCCGAAGCCGCCCTAACAGGAAAGGTTAAGGTCTCCAGAACTCCCTTTACTTATCTAAACCGTTTGAAGCTAAAAAAAAGATTCAGGCAGACTGTTGATGCAAAGATGATGAGAGAAAGGACATTTACTGCGGGCGAGTCAAAAAAGGGGATGGCCATGAGACCCTTTCTTTTCCTTTTTTTTATAGGTTTCGCTTTAATGATTGTTCGAATAACAGGGGCAACGAATTATTTAGAGCAAGAAAATCTGAGGAACCTGATTCATGGATATGGCCCTCTGGCACCGATTATTTATATGTTAATTTATGCTATCGCTCCGGCTTTCTTCCTGCCGGGACTTCCTATAACTATCGTCGGTGGGATTCTCTTTGGACCCTTCTGGGGGGTTGTATATACTATTACCAGTTCTACAATTGGCGCCTCTGCGGCTTTCCTGATTTCGCGTTATCTGGCCAGAGACTGGGTTGAAAGTAAACTCAGAAGTCCCCGATGGCAAAGTCTCGACGAAGGTGTAAAGAGGCATGGTTGGAAGGTTGTTGCCTTTACGAGGTTGATACCATTATTTCCTTTCAATCTTCTTAATTATGCCTTCGGACTGACTAAAATAAAATTTCTCCATTATGTCCTGGCAACTTTTGTTTGCATGCTTCCTGCCTGTATAGCCTTTATTGTCTTTTCAAGCTCACTGTTAGATCTTTTAAAAGGAAGAATCTCGCCAACCTTTCTTGCCGGGATATTCTTGATCGGTATCATTTCCATAATCCCGATTTCCTATCGGCGTTACAGGGCGAGGGGAAGCGGCGAAAATATCCTTTAATTTTCTTCTGAAAGGAATCTAAAATCTTACAAGATGAATAAATCCGCCCTGGGAATTTTTTTCAGAATGCCTGAATACGGAAAAGTCAAAAAAAGGCTTGCTGCCGAGATAGGAGAAGAAGCGGCATTAAAGGCATATGAATCAATGTTAAATTCAACTATTGATAATGTGTCGAAACTTAAAGGTGTGAATGTCTATGGCTTTTTTGAAGGTGAAAATATTTTCACCCTCACCTTAATCCCCTCCCGTCAAGGGCAGGGAGATATTAATGAGATCTCCATTAAGGGGAGGGGATATTCCCTTCTCTCCTCGCCGGAGAGGGATAGGGTGAGGGAAAAACAATTTCCCTGCGAACCACAGCAAGGTTATTACCTTGGCGAAAGAATGTATAACGCCATTAAGGAGTTATTTAATAGAGGATATGAAAAGGTCTCACTTATTGGGGCTGATTCTCCAGATCTGCCTCTTTCATTTATAGTTGAGGCATTCAGAAGACTCGAATCTTATGACCTTGTGATAGGGCCTTCTGAAGACGGTGGTTACTATCTTATAGGTGTTAATAAAGCACGCGAAATTCTTTTCAAAAACGTAAGATGGGGAACCGATACAGTCTTAAGAGATACTATCAACATTGCAGATGATGCTGCAATCAGATATTTTCTACTTCCTATATGGTATGACATAGATAATCTTGATAGTCTTAATCGATGGAAAAGGAATCATTCAATGTTGTCATTCTGAGAGAGGGAATACTGAAGAATCTCACTCAGCGGCACCCTATATGAGTGATTTTAGTTTTAAGTAATTAGATTCTTCGTCCGCCTCTGGCGGACTCAAAATGACAGATGAAAAGAACTCCAAAAATTTTTACATTATTGTAGCATCTTACAAAATTGTAGTACCTTTCCTATTTAAAAATCTTTAAAAATCGATACATTCCAACTGGCATGCTTTTGGTAAATATCAAAGTCATACACATGATAGGTGTCAGGGGTGGATTCCTTAAAAGACAAGGTAAAAGAGATTGAGAAGGAGGCGATCATCAATGCTCTTAAAGATTGTAAATGGATAATGGCGAAGGCAGCAAAGAAACTCGGTATTACTGAGAGAATAATCGGTTACAAGATGAAAAAATACGGGATAAAAAGGGAGGAGAAGGGAAGATGGAAAAAAGGCTTTTAAACTTCGGTTTATTTTTCTCGTTACTTTTTGTTTTGGTTGCTGGAGCAAGGGCTGAGGAGAAGCAAACAGGTGGTATGACTGTCGAAGAGATTAAAAAGATGCTCGGTTTGAGTATTTATCTTCAGGGCGGCTATATCTATAACTTTGAAAATCCTGATTCACGGGAAAACGAGTTGAGAGTCTTTGATCACAAGGCGAACAGCTTTACCTTAGATCTGGCTCAGATACAATTTGTAAAAGATGCTCCTATGGGAGGATTGGGATATAAATTAAAACTCTCGGCAGGTGAGACCGCAAAATTTATTCATGCAACAGGTCTAGGTGAAGCCGGTGATGAGTTTGATCTTACAGAGGCATATATTCAATATCTTGCTTCCGTGGGAGGAGGGCTGAAGTTTACCTTTGGTAAATTTGTCACTTACCATGGGGCTGAGGTCATTGAAGCGAAAGATAATCCAAACTATTCGCGCTCCTTTCTTTTCAACTTCGCAATACCCTTCACTCATACAGGACTGAAGATAAGTTATCCCTTTTCTGATGCTCTGAATGCATCGGTTCATATTGTCAATGGCTGGGATAACTTCGATGATAATAACAAAGGAAAAACAGTGGGCTTCAGTCTTGGCATTATTCCGATAGAACTGCTTTCAATGAACCTTAACCTGATGTACGGACCCGAGAAGGATGACAACAACCATGACAGAAGGTTCCTCTTCGACTGGGTGGGCACCGTGAAGCCAGTTAAGAACCTGACTTTCATCCTCAATGCCGATTATGCGACGGAGGAACATTCTGCTCCCGATGGCGATACCGCAAAGTGGTACGGTGTTGCGGCTATTGCAAAATACGACTTCAATGACAGATATAGCTTATCTCTAAGGACAGAATATTTTAAAGATCAGGACGGCGTAAGAACAGGGATCGCTCAGTCATTGAAGGAGATCACTTTCACGCCCGAAATCAAGCTCGCACAGAGTCTGATCCTCAGGCCAGAGTATAGACATGACTGGTCTGACGAGAAGGCGTTCGATTCAAACCATAGAAAGAGCCAAGATACTATCGCCCTTGCGGTGATGTATACCTGGTAATAGAATTAGGTTAAAAGGAGATTTTTATGAAACGATTATTAAGCATATTGATAGTTTTAGGGATACTAAGTATTTCAGGTCTTCTATTCGCAGAAGAAGCCGTGATTAACCCTCCAACCCCCTCTGCGGCTGGGCAGGCTGAACCTGCTCAGCTTGCTCTCCTTGTTTCATCAAAGATTGACACCGGGGATACGGCATGGATGATAGTTGCAACTGCCTTCGTTATGCTCATGACCCTGCCTGGTCTGGCCCTGTTCTACGGAGGGTTGGCAAAACGTAAAGACAGTCTCAACACCATGGCTATGTCCTTCATAACCTATTGCATTGTGAGTCTCCTCTGGGTTCTCTATGGATTCACCTTTGCCTTTGGAACAGATATAGGGGGTATTATCGGGAGTGCAGAAAAGCTCTTTCTTTCGGGTGTCGGAACCAGCAGTATCAATGACTTGGCGAAAACGATATCTGAGTATATATATGTGGTATATCAGATGACTTTTGCCGCTATAACGGTTGCCCTTGCCAGTGGTGCCTATATTGA
>JBFMEC010000165.1:0-5031 GCA_040753575.1 Nitrospirota bacterium
ACTTAAATACAAAGTCTGTGACAAAAACAATGGTCGTATTATTAGCTCTTCCCTTTTCTCTTGTGGGCTCATTCTGGCTCCTTTATCTTCTCAATTACAACATGAGTGTTGCCGTATGTGTTGGAATCATCGCCCTCGCAGGTCTTGCGGCTGAGACGGGAGTTGTGATGCTCCTTTATCTTGAACTTGCCTATGAACAGTGGAGGAACGAGGGAAGACTCAATAGCATCAACGATTTGAGAGATGCTGTTATCCATGGTGCCGTGAAAAGACTGAGGCCAAAGATTATGACTGTCAGTGTCATCCTTGCGGGGCTCATACCTATTATGTTCACCCATGGCACCGGAGCAGATGTGATGAAAAGGATAGCCGCACCGATGATTGGAGGAGTTATTACATCTACAATACTTACACTGATAATCTATCCTGCTATTTATATGATCTGGCGTGGAAAGGAGTTCAGGAAATAAATCAGTGAGAAGGCATAACCGGTGATAAAGAAATCCTTCCTTTCTAAAATTATCATAATGATAATTATGATTTTTGCATTGTCTCTAACTTCCACCAAAAATGAGGCAGGAGCCATTGAGCAGATTAAGTAAAAAGCCAATAATTACTGGAGAGGGGTAGTGGGAATTGAACCCACAACGGCCCCTTCCTTACAACCGTCAAGCTGGTTTTGCAGACCAACTGGAGCACCAGCTCCATACCCCTCGTGTTCTGCGTAAAGGGCCGCACCAAGCGCTCCCGTTATTTCGGGGACTGAAGCCACCTTTAGAGTTCTATCCAGGCTTAACTGAAGCATCTCTTTAAGGCATCTGTTATTTGCACATCCTCCAGCAAAAACAACATCATCCTCAATGGGGATCCTCTTAAGCATCGCAACAACCCTGTTAGCTATGGCCCTGTGTATGGCAAGGGTTATGTCCTCTCTACTTACACCTTTAGATATAAGAGAGATAACCTCCGATTCTGCAAAGACGGTACACATACTGCTGATCTGTAATTCGGTGGAGCTATTATTAAATATTCCCGAGCCAAATTGCTCTATGGGGTAACCAAGTACGGTAGCCATAATCTCAAGGAATTTTCCTGTTCCGGCAGCACACCTGTCGTTCATCTCGAATTTCCTTACTCTGCCTTTATCATCGAGGCTTATAACCTTTGTATCCTGGCCTCCTATATCTATTATTGTTCTACATTGAGGAAATAGCGCTCTTGCTCCCCTTGCAAAGGCCTTTATCTCTGTTATGGTCGCGGCGTCTATATGAACCTCAAGTAAATGGCGACCGTATCCTGTGGCTATAATCCTGTCTGCCCGAATATCTCTCAATAGCTCAAAACATTTCTCGATCGGATTAAAGGACGTCTCTACCTTTTCACAGGAAATAAGGCTTCCCTCTTCAAGGAGAGCAGTTTTTATAAACCTTGAGCCTATATCTATGCCTAATACCTTCACTTCATCATCTCAAGGAAGGCCTCAACCCTTGTCTTAATCTGTCCCATATCCTCCATGCTATAGTCTGTCTCAAGCCTCATGAAGGGAATGCCATTCAATGCCTTCTCCACCTTATAAGCCTCCATCATGTAGGGGGTGCAGAACTGAATCGAATAATGAATGACCCCGTCGGCGTGAAGTTTATCGACCATAGATTTTATATCTTCCAATCGCTCATTATTCGGTGTAAAACAGGCGCAATTGATGTTCAGATATCGGGCGGCCATCTTTTCTAATCCTTCATCGACGGTCCTGAAATCTTCATCGAGGAGTTCTCTATGGTTTCTTTCCCCCACGCATGACTCTTCACCCACAATAACTGCACCACTGCCTTCTGTAATTGCATGCAATTTCCAGTTCGGAATAGCAAGGGGTGACCCCGATATGAGTATTCTCGGTGAGCCCTTCTTGGCCACGCCGATTCCCTGCTTAACCCTTTCTTCAAGTTCGCCACAGAGTTTGTCTGTCATCTCTGTGAATCTTACAGGATCGTCATAGAAAGAGACCTGATTGACAAGGAGTGCATCAAGCCCGGAAATCGGCGCAGGATCTGCAGCCCTTAATCTACTCAATCTCTGGAGGGCCCTTCTCTTTTCATTAACAATAGAGGCAGACCCTTTGAGGCTATCAAGCGTTATCTCTTTCCCTGAGAGATCTTCCATCTTTTCTTTAAATCTCCTGACTTCGCTGAGCCATAGCTTTCTGCCTTCCTGGGTCTTCATATTGGGTATCTCCATGATATAGACCTTTTTCGTTATGTCATTGAATATCTCATAGGCCTTCTTTTTGCCGTCACATGTGGTCTCACCTACAAGGAGATCAGTCAGTTCAACATAGGGACAAAGTCCGGCAAGTTTAAATCCCATAAAGGCCTTTATAAGTGCACAGGTATTCCTCGGTATGAATTTTTCGGCTTCATACGTTCCAACCTCTGCACCTGCGCAAAGACCTATGCATATTCCATCCACCGCAAGGACAATCTCTTCAGGAACGTAGAGGCAGAAGGTACCAACGACCTTTCTTCTCTCTTTCTTTGCCTCGAATATTTCCTCAACCCTGAGCCCGTGAATCTCGGAGATGACAAAATCAAAATAGTCCATACCGCGGGGACGGTTATTCTGAGAAAGATAAATGTTCTTGTAAGCATTAGATAAGACCCCCAGAAGACCGGCATGGTTTTCGAGATTGAGACCGAGATTCTCCCACAAAAATGTGTAATCTTTCTGCATGTATCCCCCCCTAAATTTTATTAGTTTATTGTTATAAAAATTATAGTAATATTCCGGGCTGTATGTCCAATAGTTATTATCGATATAATTAATAATATCTATAGAATTTTTCTATTAAATAATTAGCCCTTCTTCTCATCGTGATTTCAATCCTGCACTGAGGAATAAGGAGGAATAAGAATGGGATTGCAGTTGATTACGATGACTCTATTTTCCCTTCAAGAGGCCTGTTATTTTATTAGCGTCCAGAGGTGCGCTGATTAAACAACCCTGCATCCCATCACAATCATGCTCACTTAGAAAAGCCGCCTGCTGTTTTGTTTCAACACCTTCGGCTATAACTTTTAAATTTAGACTATGTCCCAGGGCAATGATTGCCTTAGCAATAGTTGCATTATCTTTATCGACATCCTGAATAAAGGTCCGGTCAATCTTTAAAGTAGATAATGGGAACCGTTTCAAATAGCTCAGTGAAGAATAACCAGTACCAAAATCATCAATGGAGATTCGCACTCCCATAGCCTTCAATTTTTTAAACTTATCTACGGTCTCTTCTGTTTTTTGCATGATAGTACTCTCAGTGAGTTCCAATTCCAGATATTGAGGGTCAAGACTAACTTCACTTAATATTTGAGCGACGGTTTCAACAAAATCTTTTCTGCGAAACTGAATGCCGGATATATTCACTGTCACAGGCATGGGCTCAAAACCAGCTGTATGCCAGGCTTTATTTTGTGTACATGCAGTTCGAATGACCCACTCACCAATCGGTACAATAAGTCCGGTTTCTTCAGCAATTGGAATGAACATATTTGGTAAAACTTCTTCCATTGAGTCTATCTGTATCCAGCGTATCAATGATTCCAAACCAATGATTCTTCCGTTAGAAACATCGACATAGGGCTGGTAGAATAACTGAAACTCATTACGCTCAAGTGCCTTCCGTAGTTTGCTCTCTATGGCATACCTTTCTGAGATGGCAATATTCATAGATTCCGAATAGAAATGGAAGCTGTTTCTTCCCATATCTTTGGTGTGGTACATTGCTATGTCAGCCTTCTTGAGCAGAGTGTCAATATCTTCACCATCGTGAGGATACAAGGATATACCGATACTGGCATTGATAAATATTTCATTGTTTCCTATCGTGAAAGGTTCGGATAGCATATCCAGTACACGCTGCGCTACTGCGGCCGCATCCTGTTCGATATTGATTTCAGTAAGTAATATGATAAACTCATCCCCACCAAGACGTGCTACAGTGTTTTCTAATGACTCCGTGCTGAGACGAGCAACGGTGTCGCCTGCACGAACAAATTTCGCAATCCGATCTGCGATAGCTTTCAGTAACATATCGCCCATATCATGGCCGAATGTATCATTGATACCCTTGAAATGATCTAAATCAAGAAATAGAATCGCAACTATTTGATTATGTTGCTTTGCCATTGCTATTGCCTGTCTTAGACGATCTTTCAATAAATAACGATTGGGCAAACTGGTTAGAGTATCGTGGTATGCCAGATAGATGATCTGATCTTCGAATTGTTTACGTGTCGTTATGTCTTCACACGTTGTGATAATTCCTATAGTTTGACTATTTATGTCTTTAACAACATCAGACATTAACATGACAGGAAATGTGCTTCCATCTTTTCTTTTATTGATGCTTTCTCGTCGCCATCTTCCAAAAGATTCTATCCTTTCTGCAGTCATAGGATTGCTCATTTCTGGAGGTGCAAAGAGCCTCACATCTTTTCCTATCAATTCTTCAACCGTATAACCATGCATAGCTGCATCAGCCTGATTAGTATAAAGAATCTTCCCTTGCAGATCAGTAATCGTGACTCCGAGTTGCATAGTTTCAAATGTTTTTCTAAATAATACCAGTGATTGTGAGAGCGTCCTATGTTTTTCCTCAGATTCTTTAAGTCTTATTAAATACTTTTCTCTTTCATTTACAAGATAACCCAAGAATGTGTAGATGAAAGGTATGAGGATAATAAGAATACGGAAGATTTGATTTGCATCTATAGAAAAGTAATTTTTTGTGTTCAATAAATTGGAAAGTAACCCAGGTTATAAAGAGGAGCCATCCCCAGAGAGTAATAGCGATTGCAAGTTTAGATTTCTTAACCTTTTTCATTCCACTAATACTTCGATTGCCATTATTGGAGCCTCCTGGTATAATCCTCACCTGTAGATTAGGTAAGGAAGTTTATAATAGTTTTTGAAGTCTTTAAAGCAGGAAAGACAGTTTGCTTTCCTCCTTATGGATCTCTCCTTGGGAGATACCATTTGCAA
>JBFMEC010000166.1:0-4931 GCA_040753575.1 Nitrospirota bacterium
CCGGGGGAAATTATCAAACTCTTGCAGAAAAAACCTTCTTATGTATTAAGCGTGGAGGAGACGACTATCGCTATTGATGAAGAAATAGCGAAGGGTATCTATCTGAAGAAGTGAAAGTATGGAACAAAAGGCATTAAGACAATATCTAAAGGCAAAGGGTTTTAAGTTTACAAAAGAAAGGGGGTTGATATTCAAAGAGGTTTTCTCCCAACAGGGCCACTTTGATCTCGAAGAGCTTCATATGGGTATGCGAAGGAAGGGGTTTAAGGTTTCGAAGGCCTCCATTTACAGGACACTCCCTTTACTTCTTGAAAGCGGTCTTATTGAGCAAGTGGAAAAGACCGAAAAACACGCCCACTATGAAAAGACATCGGGCCGCAACCACCACGATCACATGATCTGTATTTCCTGTGGTGGTGTCATAGAATTTTATTCTGCGATGTTGGAGAGACTTCAAAATAGGATATGCAAAAAAGAAGATTTCGAAGGCATAACCCATACCCTCGAGATAAAAGGATACTGCCGCAAGTGCGGTAAGAAGAGAAATTTAGATTCTTCAAAATTCACTCAAAGGAAATTTCTTTTTTGAGCAGACTCCATAAATTTTACATTTTTTTTGATTTGTGCTAAGGTGTATAACCTAAGAGAGTCGTGTCTTGACAAAATGTTGTAATATTACATTAAGTTAAATAGTGATTACGAAGCTTCCAGAATAACCAATCATAAAAATACAAGACCTAAAATTATTGGTTTTTATTCGTTCACGTGATTTGGTCACAGATTTGAAGAGCATTAATAGAAACCATCATTAATAAAGGAGATCTGTTTTGTGATTAAGAAGATCGTCCTCGCTTACTCCGGTGGTCTTGACACCTCTGTTGCAATAAAATGGCTAAAGGAAAAATACAATGCAGACATTGTTACCTTCTGCGCGGACATCGGCCAGAATGAGGACCTTGAGGCAATAAGAGAAAAGGCATTAAAGACAGGTGCCTCAAAGGTATATATAGAGGATCTGAGAGAGGAATTTGTTAGAGACTATATATTCCCGATGCTCAGGGCAAATGCAATATACGAAGGTTCATATCTTCTGGGGACATCCGTTGCGAGACCTCTAATTGCGAAGAGGCAGATAGAGATTGCAGAAAAGGAAGGTGCGGAGGCTGTTGCCCACGGTGCAACCGGAAAGGGAAATGATCAGGTCAGATTCGAATTGACTTATTACGCACTTAAGCCTGATATAAGAGTAATAGCTCCCTGGAGAGAATGGCAGTTTGATTCAAGAGGATCCCTGATCGAATATTCTGAGAAACAAGGTATTCCCGTTACGGCAACGAAAGAGAAACCTTATAGCATTGATAAAAACCTTTTCCATATAAGTTATGAAGGAGGTATTCTCGAAGATCCCTGGCAGGAGCCGCCATCCGGGATGTATACAATGATTATACCACCCGAGAAAGCGCCCGACAGGCCGATATATGTTGATATCGATTATGAGAATGGGAACCCTATAGCTATTAATAGTGAGCGCCTATCTCCAGCAAACCTTCTTGAGAAATTGAATTCCCTTGCCGGTGAAAATGGCATCGGAAGGATTGATATAGTTGAAAACAGGTACGTAGGGATTAAATCAAGAGGTGTTTATGAGACTCCTGGCGGCACAGTCCTCCATCTTGCCCATAAGGCGATAGAATCCATCACCCTTGACCGGGAAATAGTGCACCTCCGGGATTCTCTCATAACTCGATATTCTGAACTCATATATTATGGGTACTGGTTCTCACCGGAGAGAGCTGCTATCCAGAACTTTATGGATGACATTCAGAAAGATGTTACAGGTGCTGCCAGGATTAAGTTGTACAAGGGAAACTGTTACGTTGTGGGGAGAAAATCTCCGAATTCGCTTTATCGGCCAGATCTTGCAACATTTGAGGCGGAGCATGTATATAATCAAAAAGATGCAGAAGGGTTCATTAAGATTAATGCTCTAAGATTGAAATTGCGAAAATTGAGATCAATGTTTTAGCATTTAATTTAAAAATTCAAATGTCGAAGCCTAAAATACCCCCCCTAAGTCCCCCCTTAATAAGGGGGGGATTAAGAGGGGTTGGATTTTGAAATTTGGATTTGTTTGGGATTTAGATATTAGGATTTAGAATTTTAGTATTATGTCAGATCTTAGATATTGGATTGCCCTGTCAATGTTGCAAGATGTGGGACCTGTGGGAGCCAAGAAACTGCTTTCATCATTTAAGACTCCTGAGAGGATATTCAATGCGAAGGCTGATGATCTTCTTTCTGTTGAGGGGATAGGATTGAATAGGGCAAAAAATATTAAGAAATTTTCATTGTGGGAGGAAGTGGATAAACAGATTGAGATTCTTGAAAAAAAGCAGATAAGGGTTGTGAGCCTTCATGAACCCTCATATCCTGAAATGCTAAGGGATATAGAGGATTCCCCTGCTGTCCTTTACATGAAAGGCAATATCCTGCCCCGGGACAGGTATGCGATCGCAATAGTTGGTTCGCGAAAACCAACGCATTATGGGATATCAGTCACAGAAAATATCTCCGAAGAACTTGCCTCCATGGGATTTACTATTGTAAGCGGTCTGGCGAGGGGTATCGACGCCCTTTCCCATAGGAGTGCCCTGAGAGCAGGCGGTAGAACCATAGCTGTAGTTGGCTCAGGACTTGATGTGCCCTATCCTCCTGAAAACAAAGGGTTAATGGATAAGATTGAAAACTCCGGTTGTCTGATTAGTGAGTTCCCTCCAGGCACCCCTCCTGAGCGGGAAAACTTTCCCAGAAGAAACAGATTGATAAGTGGCCTTTCCCTGGGTGTTCTTGTAATAGAAGCGACTTCGGACAGCGGCTCTTTAATCACAGCAGCCCATGCCCTTGAGCAGAACAGAGAGGTCTTTGCCGTCCCTGGCAATATAACATCTCCCACGTCTGAAGGCACAAACGAACTCATCAGAAGGGGTGCAATACTCACCAGAAAAGCAGATGACATTGTGGAAGACCTCTCACCCATTTTGAAAGGGTTTATAAGGTCAAGAGAAAAGACAAGAATAGAAATTACGGGTGAAGAAAAGAACCTTTGTGATCTGCTCTCGGGTGAACCAAAACATATAGATATCATTTCCCGGGAAAGCGGATTACCGGCATCGAAGGTCCTCGGTATCCTCCTCGGACTTGAATTAAAAGGCGCTGTCAGACAGACAAGCGGAAAGAGATTTTCCTTGGCATGAACTACCTTTTAATTGTAGAATCTCCAGCAAAGTCAAAGACTATACACAAGATACTCGGAAAGGGCTTCTCCGTCAAGTCCTCTGTCGGACATATAAAGGACCTTCCTGAAAAAGAACTCGGAGTTGATGTAGAAAATAATTTCAAACCCAATTATGTTGTAATCCCTGGTAAAGAAAAGATTATTAAAGAATTAAAAAGGGCATCAAAGGAGGCTGAAAAGATATATCTTGCCCCTGATCCTGACAGAGAGGGCGAAGCAATCGCCTGGCACATCGCATCTGAAATCTGTAATAAGAAATCTTTAAATGAAAAGATATACAGGATCACCTTTAACGAGATAACCGAGAGGGCTGTTAGAGAAGCGATCAAAAACCCTGGCAAAATAGATATGGATAAGGTCGAAGCCCAGCAGGCCAGGAGGATACTTGATAGATTGGTAGGTTATGGACTCAGCCCCCTGCTCTGGAGAAAAGTAAGGAGAGGTCTCAGCGCGGGGAGGGTCCAGTCCGTTGCGGTCAGGTTAATTGTAGAAAGAGAACGGGAGATAGAGGCCTTTAAGTCAGAAGAATACTGGAGCATCAATGCTGAATTTGAGGGTTCTGCCCCTCCGAATTTCAGGGCAAGGCTCCATAAGATAATTCAATATGCCCAGCCAGGCACAGTGGCATCCTCAAAAACTGATAATAAATTCCTAATTCCTAATGGTGAAGTTGCCCATAAAATAATTAATGACTTAAGAGATAAGGAGTTTATCCTCAGCAAGATAGAGCTCAGGGAAAGAAAAAGGATGCCCTCTCCTCCGTTCATTACAAGCACCTTACAGCAGGAGGCGGCACGGAAGCTGAGATTTCCTGCAAAAAGGACGATGATGATAGCGCAACAGCTTTATGAAGGTGTTGAACTTGGAGAGGAAGGCGCCGTGGGTCTCATCACTTATATGAGGACTGATTCTTACAGGGTGGCTCCGGAGGCTCAGGAGTGGGCAAGGAAGTTCATCGAGAAGGTTTACGGGAGGGATTACATCCCTGATAAGCCTCCAATTTATAAGAGCAAAGCATCTTCGCAGGATGCGCATGAAGCTATAAGACCAACTTACCCCGGTAAGAGACCCGAAGATGTAAAACAATTCCTTTCGAAGGATCAGTACAATCTCTATGTGTTAATATGGAATCGCTTCATATCAAGCCAGATGGCGCCGGCCCAACTTGAACAGACTGTCTTTACCATTACCCCCCTCTATCCCCCCTTACCGAGGGGGGAATTAAATGGGGGTATAGAATTCAGAGCGTCCGGCACAGTAGTACGTTTCAACGGGTTTATGACCTTGTATACGGAAAGCAAAGATAATGGAGAAGATGAAGAAGGCATACTCCCTCCATTGAAGGAAAGAGAAAAGTTGAGACTTTTAAATTTAGAACCCGGGCAGCATTTCACACAGCCACCGCCTCGTTATACAGAAGCAACTCTCGTGAAGGCCCTTGAGGAAAGGGACATTGGAAGACCGAGTACCTATGCAACAATACTATCCACAATTCAGGAGAGAAAATATGTGCATAAAACGGACGGCAAGTTTTCTCCTTCAGAACTCGGCACTGTTGTAAATGACCTCCTCGTTGAAAAATTTCCCGAACTGATAGATGTGAGTTTTACCGCAAAAATGGAAGACGAACTTGACA
>JBFMEC010000167.1:0-4911 GCA_040753575.1 Nitrospirota bacterium
TCATGCTCTATCTACCGGAGGAAGCACCGACTTCAAGGAGCACGGCCGAGGACGCCTTAAGAAAAATGGGGCTGTAGCTGTGCCAAAGATTTTTGATGAGGTTAAAAAATTAAGAGAAATCTGGAGCAGCTTCAGACAGGCGAGGGTACTTATTTCTGCTAACAATTACAGGATATTTGACCGTCTAATAGCACCTAAGACAGCTGATACAATTTCAAAGGAACTTCATATTGACTTGAGGGCGACAGAGATATTGCTCGATGCACTTACAGGGATCGGACTTTTGAATAAGCGGAAAGATGAATACAGAAACGGAAAGCTGGCTTCAAGATTTCTCGTGTACGGAAGGCCCTATTACCAGGGCGACATCATAAGGCATGCTGATACCTTATGGAAGAACTGGTCAGAGCTCGATGAAGTTGTAAAAACAGGGAAACCATCTCGGAAGGCCTATAATCAGGAAGCCTTTGTTTTAGGAATGCATAATCTCGCCTCTCTGAAGGTAAAAGACGTTATCAAGAAAATTGGTCTAAAAGGTGTCAGGAGAGCCCTGGATCTTGGAGGAGGTCCGGGCACATATTCGATGGAAATGGCAAAGAAGGGCGTCGACGTATCACTTATTGATTATCCTGAGACTATAGAGATTGCAAAAAGAATCATCGGGAAGGATGTGGTAGAAGATATAAATTTTATAAGCGGTGATTTTATGACCGATGATATTGGCAAAGGTTATGACCTTATCTTTATCAGTCAGATTCTACATGCCTATTCAGAGAAGGATAATCTAAGGATATTGAAAAGGTGTAAAGAGGCATTAAACGATGGCGGAAGGATAGTCGTTCAGGAGTTTTACATAGACAATAGCAGAATCTATCCACCGCAGGCTGCCCTCTTTTCAGTAAATATGCTCGTTAATACAGAAAGGGGAAGATGCTATTCCCCCGATGAGATAAAAGGTTGGTTCCTGGAGGCAGGAATGAGAAATATCAAGAAAATCCTTGCTGATGATACTGTCTTGATTTCAGGGGTGAAAGGCCCTCAAGCTTGAAGATTATTGGCAGATGCGAAGACTGTAAAATATGAAACTTTTAATTACGGTGAAGCCGAAATCGAAGCAGGAAAGATTAGAAAAAATTGATAATGGCTTTGTCGCTTACGTTAAAGAGCAGCCCATAGAAAACAGGGCAAACAGCGCATTAATAAAACTGCTCTCCGAATATTTTGGAGTTCCAAAATCTCGAATTACTATTCTTTCCGGAATGAAATCGAAAAATAAGATTGTGGAAATAAAGGTGAGCAAATAAACTCAATGACTATTCGGGAACATACGGAAGAAATAGAAAAAAAGATCTTCCACCCAAAGGCATGCCGTAGTTCTCAGAGCAAGGGCAGATTAAGGCCTGAAAAGGAAGGGGATGTAAGGACTTGTTTCCAGAGAGACAGAGACAGGATCATCCATTCAAAGGCATTCAGAAGGCTGAAACACAAGACACAGGTATTTATTGCACCAAAGGGAGACCATTACAGGACGCGGCTCACTCACGTTCTTGAGGTATCACAGATAGCACGAACAATGGCGAGGGCCTTGAGATTAAATGAAGACTTAACCGAGGCTATCGCTTTAGGACATGACCTCGGTCACACACCCTTTGGCCATGCCGGTGAGGCGATTCTAAGAGAGATTCATCCGGGAGGGTTTGACCATTATAAGCAAAGCCTGAGGGTCATTGATTTCCTCGAAGAGGGTGGCAAAGGGCTAAATCTTACGCACGAAGTAAGGGATGGTATAGTTAAACATTCAAAGGGCAAAGGGCTGATCATACCTGAGACAAAGGCAGACAGGGCCGATACCCTTGAAGGTCAGGTGGTGAGAGTCTCCGATATTATTGCTTATGTTAATCATGATCTTGATGATGCCTTGAGAGCGGGCGTGATTAAACGATCGGATATCCCTAAAGAAGTTTCGAGGGTTCTTGGCGATTCCCACTCGAAAAGGATAGACACAATGGTAAAAAACCTTGTCTACCACTCTCTGGAGACAAACCTTGAGGAACTCAGAATGACTCAGGAGATATCATCGGCCATATATATGCTCAGGGATTTCCTTTTCGAACGTGTTTACGAAAGCGACCAGATAATTAGAGAATTCAAGAAGGCGAAGAAGATCCTCCGTGATTTATATGATTACTACCTTGAACACATGGAGGAGGTCTTTGTTGATATACCAAAGGGAAAAAAACTAAACAGGCACCGCATGGTCTGTGACTTTATTGCAGGCATGACAGACAGATTTGCCCTCATGACCTATGAAAGGCTTTTTATGCCTCAGCAATGGGTCGTCCTATGATTAAATAACCAATAACCAAATCCCAAACATCAAATAAATTTCAATAACCGAGCACCAATAACCGAAAGTTTGGAACCTGTAATTTGGTCATTGGTGATTTTAACTTGATCAGCACTCAGCGCATTTCCAAGCGCCTCCCTTTGCTATGTTAGAATTAATTATGCCTGCTAATCTTCCACCTGAATATTTCGAAGCCGAAAAGAGGTTTAAACAGGCTTCGACACCAACTGAAAAGATTGTTGCCCTTGAAGACCTTATAGCAACGGTTCCAAAACATAAGGGAACGGACAAACTAAGGGCTGATTTAAGGAGAAGACTTTCTCAACTCAGGAAGGAAGCTGTAAGGAAAAAGAGGGGAGTCAGGGGGGATCTTTATGTTATTCAAAAAGAAGGAGCAGCCCAGATAGCCCTTGTAGGATTTCCGAATTCGGGGAAATCCTCTCTCCTTGCATGTCTAACGAAGGCTACGCCCGTGATAGCAGATTATCCAATCTCAACGCTGGCTCCTCTGCCGGGTATGATGCCTTTTGAGGATATACAGTTTCAACTCGTAGATCTGCCTCCGATAGGGAACGAGGCAACTGATGGTTGGGTATCAGGAATTCTCAGATATTCTGACGCGCTCGTACTCATCGTGGATCTTACAGAGGACCCAGATGTGCAGGCGGAGCTTCTTATAGAGCAACTCAAGCGCTGGAATATCCATATAATCTCAAATTCCAAATTCCAAATTCCAAATTCCACAATTTCTGTCGGGGTGTTCAAAAGGGCGCTCATTGTTGGCAACAAAAAAGATCTCTGTCAAAGAGAAGACTCCTTTAACAGACTGAAAGAGCGATACGGGAACATTTACCCCTGCATTTCTGTATCTGCTCTGAAAAAAGATAACCTTGAAGATCTAAAGATAGAAATATTCAGGGTCTCAGAGATCATCAGGGTTTATTCAAAGCCACCCGGGAAAGGGCCGGACCTTTCGATGCCATTCACGATACCATCAGGTTCCACCATACTTGATCTTGCCGCCTCAATCCATAAGGTTTTTTCATTCACTTTAAGGTATGCAAGGATATGGGGCTCTGCGAAATTCGATGGCCAGAGAGTGGAGAAGAATTATATTTTAAAGGACAGGGATATTGTTGAGCTTCATGTCTGATAAAAGACTTATTTAATCTTTCTCGACAATCTTTCCGATGCTAACTATCTTATCTTCACCTTCGACATCCATAAGTTTTACTCCCTGGGTGTTCCTTCCGTGAAGAGATATGTTTCCTGCGAGGGTCCTGATAATCTTTCCTGAAGAGGTTATCATCACAACCTCATCTTCATCTTTCACCTGCATGAGACCTACGGCCTTACCACCCCTCTCCATAACCTTTATAGAGATAACCCCCTTTCCGCCGCGACTCTGTACAGGATAATCTGCCACATTTGAACGTTTTCCAAGTCCCTTTTCTGTGACAGTAAGAATGGCCGTCCTTTCTCCTGCCACTTCAGCCGAGACAACGGCATCTCCACTCATCAGTCTGATGCCTTTGACTCCCTTTGCGGTGCGTCCCATACCGCGTACCTCCTCCTCATTGAACCTGATGGAAAAGCCATTCTTGGTGCCTATAATGAGATCACTCTTCCCGTCTGTCTTTCTAACGGCCATAAGCTCATCTCCCTCCTCGAGAGTTATAGCTACAATTCCTCTTCCCCGGGGATTACTGTATTGCTCAAGGGCGGTCTTCTTCACTAGGCCATTCTTGGTAAACATTACAAGGTAGCCTTCCTTGAAGTTACGGACAGGGAGGGCAGTCGTAATTCTTTCACCTTCCGCAAGGGCAAGAAGATTCACAAGGGCCTTCCCTTTTGCAGCGCGGCCTGCCTCAGGTATCTGATATGCCTTCAGCCAGTAGAGGCGGCCGAGGTTTGAAAAAAAGAGCATGTAATCATGGGTTGCACCTATAAAGAGTTCTTCGACAAAATCCTCTTCCTTTGTCTCCATGCCAATGAGTCCCTTGCCTCCACGCCGCTGGCTCCTGTAAGCACTCAGGGGATTCCTCTTTATATAGCCCTGGTGGGAAAGGGTGATGACCATCTCCTCATCAGTTATGAGATCCTCTATGGTTATTTCTTTCGTCTCTGTGCTTATCTCTGTTCTTCTTTCATCGGCATATTTGTTCTTGATTGTCAGGAGTTCCTCTTTAATAATCTGTGAAACAAGGGCATCACTTCCAAGAATAGTCCCGAGCCTTTCTATTTCTTTAAGAGTATCGGTGAACTCCTTTATTATCTTCTCTCGTTCAAGTCCTGTTAGCCTCTGGAGCTTCATATCGAGGATTGCCTGTGCCTGGATCTCAGAGAGGGGATAATTTTTCATTAATGCATTTTTTGCCTCCTCTGGTGTCTTTGACTTTTTTATAAGGGCTATTATGTGATCCAGATGATCGAGGGCGATCTTCAGTCCTTCCAGGATATGAGCCCTCTCTTCAGCCTTTCTGAGTTCGAAGCGGGTTCTTCTTATGACTACATCGCGCCTATGCTGTAAAAAGTAATTGAGAAGTTTCTTTAAGTCCAGTATC
>JBFMEC010000168.1:0-4782 GCA_040753575.1 Nitrospirota bacterium
ATATCAGTTTTTTTGGTTTCATGAAGTATGCTTTCCTTTACATGATCATAAGTGTAGCTATCTGTAATGTTTGGTTGTTGATTTTCTATTAAACAATGAATTCAAGGAGTTAAGGTTCAAGTAAAATGCTTAAGAAGCATGAAGAACTGAAGGATCTGGTATTGTAAGGAGAAATAATTATGAAACAACATGATCCTGTTTCGAAGATACTGCTTCCCGTAGACGGAAGCGAAGATTCCAGAAGGGCTGTACAGTTTGCGGGATGTATGGGTGCGGCCCTGAGCAAGAGTCTTTCAGGTATTACCTTGCTTCATGTTACTGCCGAAGGATATTTCAGCCGCCACATGGGTTACATCGATTTCAGGGCGGAGGATCTGTTACAGACGGAGGCCTTCAAGAAGATAAAGAATCAATATATCGAAGAGAGAATCAAGCCTTTTCTGGATCAAAGCGAAAAAATACTAATCGATTTAGGTGTTGAGGTGAAAATCGAAAAACTGATAGTAGACGGAGATCCTGCCAGTGAAATTGTACGCATAGCTGATGAGAGGAGGTTCTCGACGATAATAATGGCAAGGAGAGGGCTTTCAGAACTGAAGGGTTCCTTCATGGGCAGTGTGACCGGTAAAGTTGTTCATACAGCGAGCAATCAGACAGTATATGTAGTAGGCTATAAGGTTCTTGAAGACAAGACATGTCCTATTCCTAAGATTCTTATTCCCGTTGATGGTTCTATCTATTCAATGAAGGGAGTAGAACATGCTGCCAGTCTGGCAAAGAAGCTAAGGGGCCCTATTAGTGGGATTACCCTGCTAAGGGTAATTAATATAGCACTCTTTGAGGAAAGGCTTAAAGAGAGAATAGACCCTGAGGAAGAGGCAAAAAGGATACTGGAAGAAGCTAAGGCGGTTTTTCTTAAGGCAGGAGTCTCTGAAGAACTTATTACGATTAAAATGAAGATGGGAAATCCTGCTGAGGAGATTCTTAAAGAGGCTGAAGAAGAGCAATACAATCTGGTCGTTATGGGTCGCAAAGGCCGTTCCGCACTTAAGGATCTTTTCTTAGGTGGAGTAAGTACAACTGTCCTTCAACGCTGCCAGAATCCAACGATTGCTATTGTGAGTGCATGATCATTCAATAATTTGCTTGACATAAAAAAACCTGCGCCTTATGATAATTTTAGAATGTAATTTGTAGCCTAAATCCATTTTAGAAATGGATGCGGGGGAACCAATTTAAGGGGCGTATTTCCTGGAATTGCCGGGAATAGGGTACTTCCAAGCCCGAGCCCGACAGCTAACCCCGTAGGCATTTGGAGGGGCAATGGAAAGAGATTTAACCACTGCATTGCCAGTGGTTTTTTATTTCTTCTCCTTTACCCTTTAAGAAGGAGAAATGCTTAACAGAGAATCTCCTGTGAAGGGAATAATAAAATCTCTCGGTCTCGTCTTCGGTGACATCGGAACAAGTCCCATATACACCATAACAGTCGTCTTTCTCTTAACGAAACCTACCGAAGCCAATGTAATGGGAGTTCTTTCCCTTATTGCCTGGACAATGACAATCCTTGTAACAGTTGAATATGCCTGGCTTGCTATGAGCCTCGGTAAGAAAGGCGAAGGCGGGACAATTGTTCTGAAGGAGATACTTGTTCCGCTTCTTATGAGGGGCAGACAGGTATCCCTTATCACCCTCCTCTCTTTTATTGGAATATCTCTTCTCATCGGAGACGGAGTCATTACTCCTGCAATCAGTATATTGAGTGCAGTTGAAGGTTCTCTCCTGATCCCCGGGTTTGAAAGAACAAGTCAGGAGGTTTTGATTATCATCGCAGGCATGATTGCTATAGTCCTGTTTTCCTTTCAAAGAAAAGGGACCGAAAAGGTAGCCTGGGCATTCGGCCCGATAATGGTCATCTGGTTTCTATCCCTGTCAGTTTCAGGGATTATATCGCTCATTCATACCCCTTATGTAATAAAAGCCCTGAATCCGTATTACGCTTTCAAATTTCTTATTGATAACGGCATCTCAGGATTTTTTATTCTATCCGAGGTTTTCCTCTGTGCCACAGGCGGAGAGGCATTATATGCCGATATGGGACATTTAGGAAGGAAACCCATTGTCAGGGCATGGTATTTTGTGTTCTTCGCACTTTTGATCAATTATTTCGGGCAAGGTGCATTTCTCATTGAACATCCCGATGCAAAGACTACTCTCTTTGAGATGATATTTCATCAGATACCTGTGCTTTATGTTCCTTTTCTTATTCTCAGTATTCTGGCCACAGTCATCGCTTCCCAGGCGATGATCAGCGGCATGTTCTCCATAGTCTATCAGAGTATCACCACTCATATTATGCCAATGTTCAAGATTGAATTTACTTCAACCGAACTAAGGTCTCAAATATATATAGGAATTGTGAACTGGTTTTTACTGTTCGCTGTCTTAATCGTAATGTACATATTCAAAGAATCTCACAGACTTGCCGCTGCCTACGGTCTTGCTGTTACAGGCACAATGACGCTCACAGGGATTTTGATGACCTGGATATTCCATCTGAGAGGAAAAAATCACCTCGCCTTCATTTCATTACTGATAACTTTCGTAGATATTGCATATCTCCTCTCAAATAGCTACAAAATACCTCATGGCGGGTACTGGTCAATCATTATAGGGACTATACCTTTTTTGGTGATCATGATTTATACCAGAGGGCAGAAAAGACTTTACAGGAACCTTAAGGCAATACCATTGGAAGAATTTCTGGAAAGGTACAACCTTGCCTATAGGATAAGGAACAAGCTCAAAGGGGCTGCTCTCTTCTTTTTGAAAGACCCAAACGTGATCCCGCCTTTTATGATCCGCAGCATGTTTGTAAATAACATACTCTATGAAGACAATATTCTCGTGACTATCATAAAGCGCGATGATCCCTTTGGCATAACAGGGTTTTTTAAAGAAGACCTTGGGAACGGATTAAGGATATTCGAGATTCAAACCGGTTACATGGAAGTCCCTGATATTGAAGAAATATTAAAAGAGGCAGGAATAGAAGAAAATACCATTTTTTATGGTCTTGAGGATATCGTAACGGAAAACCCGATCTGGAAAATTTTCTCGATAATCAAGCGATTGAATCCCACATTTGTGCAGTTCTATAAACTTCCCCCGGACAAGCTTCACGGTGTTATAACACGTGTCGAAATGTGAAGAGATGAGCTTCGTTAGATCATCTCACAAGCAACTAATATTACAGAAATCACGGATAGGAAGACCAGTCCGATCAGAAAGATAATGTCTGCAATTACTCCCATTACACCGGCCCTCACCAAATCAAGGCCTTTGTTACTCTACCACCTCTGGGAATAATTGCAATTCCTGATATGTCAATATGACAGCGAAACCGATCTTTTGCCGGGTCAAAACCGAGCTGCTCGCCTTCATTTATCACATTTACCTTATCCACAATAACACCTTTGAGACTGCATCCTTTCTTTAATAGTACATGATCCATGATGATGCAGTTTTCAACATTGACGTCATCTTCGATGACGACCCCGCTGCGGATAATGGAATTTCTTATTTTAGCCTTGTGAATGGTGACACCTTCAGAAATAGAACTGTTCCTGATATCTGCTCTGATTATTTTGGTAGCCGGTCCTTCATATCCTGATGGATGTATAGGCCATAGCGGATTATAGAGTTCAAACAAAGGATTCTTTTCCAGCATATCCATGTTGGCATCAAAGTATGTCTTTATTGTTCCCACATCCCTCCAGTAGCCCATCTCTTCGTAGACCTTTGTTCCAGGTATAACATTTTTTTCAAAGTCATAGGCGAAGACTCTCTCTGTTCCCACGAGATCGGGTATTACATGGGCACCAAAATCATGTTGTCTTTTCCTTTGTGCCTTGGCCAGGGCATTTAAGAGTATGTCCTTGCTAAAGATATAATTTCCCATCGAGACATAGGCTCTGTTGGGATCATCGGGCATCGGAGAAGGTTTCTTGGGCTTTTCCTGGAACCCTATGATTCTTTTTTCACTGTCAGTCTGAATAACCCCGAAGGCTTGCGCTTGATCGACAGGAACCGGCCGTGCTGCTACGGTAACATAGGCATTTTTTCCAAGATGAAAGTCTATCATCTGACGCACGTCCATCCTGTAAATGTGATCAGCGCCGAAGACAACAATCAGTTCTGGATTATGCTGACGGATAAGATTGATATTCTGGAAAATTGCGTCGGCCGTGCCCTGAAACCACTCCGGACCCATGCGCATTTGTGGCGGCACAACTGCCACAAAATGATCTCTGATAACAGAGGACAGGACCCACTTCTGTCTCACGTGTTCAATGAGGGACTGCGATTTATACTGCACAAGCAAGTAGATTGAGTAAATATGTGAGTTAACAAGGTTACTCAAAACAAAATCCACAATACGATATCTGCCTCCAAAGGGGACTGATGGTTTGGATCTAAAAACGGTGAGAGGAAAAAGTCTTTCACCTTTCCCCCCGGCAAGAACAAAGGCAAGTACTTTCGGTTGTGCCATTATACCTCCAAATATATTTTCATTCTTATGAAGTGAACATTAAAATAATAATATCTTTTGGGTTTCACTTCAACCTCCAGGTTTTCCTTTCTGTGAGGGTTCGTGTTACGTAAAAATCATTTGTGCACATATAGGAAACTATTTGTGCGTATGCTTTATAAAGGATCTCATAATAAAAATGGATATTCATAAGTTCATAAATGTCTCCTGTTCGTCATGCCCGCAGGTCG
>JBFMEC010000169.1:0-4681 GCA_040753575.1 Nitrospirota bacterium
GCTCTTTCTCATAAAATTATAGAGAATCTTGGTATGGATTGGAAAAAGGTAATTGTGATTCAAAACGGGGTTGATAGGGATAAATTTAGTGTGAAAGAAAATAAGAACGATACAAAGAAATTACTGGGCCTAAATCAGAATAAACAATACTTGATATTTGTAGGGCAACTCCAAGAGGTTAAGGGTATCAACAATCTGATAGAGGCATTATCAATCCTTCAAAAAAGGAAAACCCTGTTTTTTGACACTGTTTTGATAGGAGAAGGACCTTTAAGATATGAAATAACTCAATTGATTAAAGAGAAGGAACTTACTGAAAAAGTGTACCTGAGGGGTAATAGACCCCATGATGAGATTCCTCTATGGATGAATGCAGGTGATATATTATGTCTTCCAAGCCTCAGAGAAGGTTTACCCAGTGTCATTTTAGAGGCTCTTGCCTGTGGTCTTCCTGTGGTAGCTACACAAGTTGGAGGGATACCTGAGCTTATAAGCGAAGACAATGGTATTCTTGTAGAACCGCAAAATGCTGCGGCACTTGCAAATTCTATAGAAATTGCTTTCAGAAAAGAATGGGATAGGGAGGTTATTTCAAAAGGAGTGGAACAATTTTCCTGGGGGAGATCAGCAGAATTGTATCTGAAAGTCTATGAAGAGGTCTTATCTGGAGAATAATCATGTGCGGGATTTTTGGAATTCTACTCAAAGATAGCGGAAGAAGAGTTCCAGAAGGATTGATAAAACAGTCCCTTGCTTCCATGAGTCACAGGGGTCCTGATGATGAAGGCCTATATATCTCTGAAAAGTCACTTGTACTTGGTCTTGGTCACAGAAGGCTTTCTATTATAGACCTCTCAGATGCGGGACATCAGCCGATGTCTAATGAGGACAGGTCGGTCTGGATAGTATTTAATGGAGAGATATACAACTTCAAAGACCTAAGACTTGAACTTGAAAAGAAAAGACACAGGTTTGTTAGTCGTACAGATACGGAGGTAATCCTCCATTCTTATGAAGAATGGGGTACAGGATGTGTCGAGAAACTGTGTGGGATGTTTGCCTTTGCCATTTACGATCAACGCAAAGGGCAATTGTTTATTGCTCGTGACAGACTTGGAATAAAACCACTATATTTTTACAACGATAAGGAAATGTTTGTTTTCTCATCCGAGATAAAAGCAATACTAAACACCAAACTTGTTGCTTCAGAAGTAAATTATGATGCAATAGATTTTTACGTGAGGCTTGGCTACGTCCCTAGCCCTGAAACGATGTTCAATAAGATATACAAACTGCGTCCCGGATGCTATATAGTTGTTGATGAAGTTCTAACGCATAGTCAGGAGTATTGGAATCTAAAGTCTTTCAAAACTTCTCAGATGTCTTTTGAGGAAGCTTGTGAAGAACTAAGGGGGATCCTTAAAAGAACTATACAGAATCACCTTGTGAGTGATGTTCCCTTAGGCGTATTTCTCAGTGGAGGTTTAGACTCAAGCACCGTCGTTGCCTGTATGAGTGAAATTTTAGATAACCCTGTGAAAACTTTCTCTGTGGGATACGATGATGAGATAGAAGTAAGCGAGCTTGAATATGCAAGGAAAATTGCCAGAAGATTCAATACCGAGCACTATGAGTTTCTCTTAAAGCCAGGTGAGTTTTTTGAATCTATAAAGACTTTTCTTTACTATTGTGAAGAGCCAATTGTTGAGAGTGCGGCTATTGCCCTGTATCAACTCTCAAAGCTCGCCAGGTCGTCAGTTACCGTTTTGCTCTCAGGCGAGGGTGCTGATGAACTCTTTGGTGGCTATCCACTGTACTGGAGAATGGGTAGCATTGAGAGGTATTACAGGTATGTCAGGCTTGTTCCCTGGATAAGAAGAAATGTATTTCTCAGACAACTGCCGGAGAAATTCCAAAAATACCTCTTCTGGTTCTCTGTGCCCCTGGAGGAGAGATATAAGACCGTTTCGTGCGATGTTGTGCCCAGTGTCAGGGACGACATATATGAGAGAGACTTCAGAGACTCCCTTGACGGCAAAGTAGAGGATTTCTTCAGGCTCGTTTATTCGAAGCTTTCTGATTTAAGTGTCTTGCAGAAGATGCTTTATGTAGACACAAGGTACTGGCTTCCTGATGATCTTCTTTTAAAAGCTGACAAAATGACCATGGCAACTTCAGTGGAATTGAGAGTCCCGTTTCTCGACCATAAGCTTGTAGAATTTGCCTTCTCTCTGCCTGATCATTTCAAGGTCAACAGAACCCAGGGCAAACTGCTCATTAAGAAGGCTATGGAGGGATTGCTTCCAGATGATATTATTTACAGGCAGAAAAGAGGATTCCCTGTACCGATATCTAAATGGTTTTCTTCAGACCTCCTCAGTGTTGCTTCAGAGATTCTCCTTGATAACAGAACTTTTTCTCGAGGTTACTTTAAAAGGCATTACATAGAGAAATTGCTTTCCAGTCATAAAATGGGCAGAGAGGATCTTAGTAGAAGGATATTTTCCTTGCTTGTTCTTGAGTTCTGGCACAGGATGTATATTGATGAAAGAATTTAAGAGACTAAGGAAGATTCTAAATCAAGGTATAAAGAAGATGCTCCCTGACAATTTGCTGGTCTATAGAGGAAATAGAAAGAGCAACAAGGTTGCCATTACATTTGATGACGGGCCGTACTTAGATAACACTTATAAAATTCTAAAAATACTGGAGAAACACAATGTAAAAGCAAGTTTCTTTATGAACGGGAGGGCAATTGAGCAGCATAGGAAGGCGTTCTGTAAGGTTATAGAAGCGGGCCATGAAATAGATAACCATCTTTACAATCACAGGCCAGTTTCAACGCTTACCTATAAAGAATTACATAGAGAAGTCATTCAATGGGAAAATTCGGTGCAGGGGATTATTTCTTTAAATAACCTTCCTCGATTTCTTCGTCCTCCTGACGGAAGAGTTGACCTGAAGACACTGTGGTATGCCTGGAAGAATAGTAAAACTATTGTTTTATGGTCTGTTGATACTTGTGATCTTGATGGGTTGTCTTTTGAAGACAATATAAAGATGCTTGAATCAAAATTTTTAAGCAGTGGTGATATCATTCTTCTTCATGAAGATGCTAAATATATAGATGGATTGCTCGAATGGATAATAGAAAAGGCTAAATCACAGGGTCTTGAGTTTTGTAAAGTAAGCGATCTTTTGAAAAAAGTTTAGAGGTTAAACATGAAAGCAATGTTAATAGGACTTGACGGGGCTACCTGGACCAAACTCGAAAAGTGGATTGAGATGGGGGAACTTCCAACTATTTCCAAGATTTATAGGGAATATGGACATGGAACTATGTTAAGTACCATCCCTTCTTATACATGTCCCGCCATACCCACACTGGTGACAGGTAAAAACCAGGCAAAAACAGGTATTTTTGATTTCTTCTATCCTGATGGTACTCCTGTAACTTTAAAAACCATGAAGCATTTGAAGCTATGGAATATCCTTGATATAAATGGAAAGACCTCCTGTATAGTGAATCTCAGAATGGCCTTTCCTGTGGAAAAACTAAATGGCATTATGATTTCTGGTAACCCTGCCACATCCGAAGATAGTGATTATGTTTATCCACCGGAATTAAAGGAGAGAATAAGAGGCTTTAAATGCGAGGAAATCAATAATCTCTCTGAAGAACTTACAATTGATCCACAGAGAAATAAGGAAATCATACTGAATTATCGCATAACCATGACAAAGAATCGCTACAAGGTTTTTAAGGAATTGAACCTCGAAAAAGATTATGACTTTTCCCTTTTCTGGATAGGTGGAACGGACTTCATGCAGCACTGGTTCTGGGATGATGACGAGACTCTATTGAGATATTTCAGGGAAGTAGACCACATACTGAGAGATATTACAGAAACCTTTACTGACAGAAACATAGTTATCATCTCTGATCATGGTTGTCAGCCAAGACAGAATATAAAATTCTACTTAAATGCATGGTTAGAAAGAGAAGGGTATCTGTATCTTGATGGCAATCTGATAAGTAGAGGGTTAAGAAAGCTTGCTCTGCCATTGATGGGCTCTATTTTCTCTAAAAAAACAAAAAACAGGCTTCAAAGACTTGTTGACAAATTACGTTCAAAGTCGGAGGGACAAGTTCAAGAAATATATGTTGAGAATTTTAAAAGTGGAAAGGGGCCTCGTGATGTTGCCTACAACAAACTTTATGGTATAGATTGGATCCGGACGAAGGCTTATTTAAAAAATCATTGGGGAATAGGGATTATAAATGCAAAAGATTTAGAGTATGAGACTCTACGTGAAAATATAATAAGGAAATTAAAGCTACTTGAGGACAAAAATGGGAAAAGAATAATTAAAGAGGCATGGAAAAGAGAGGATCTCTTCCATGGCCCTTATCTCAATCAGGTTCCTGACATAGTATTTCTCACTTCGGAAGAATATGCGGCGGGAGCACTTCCTTCATTTAAAATCACAGGGCGTCTGAATAAGGATTCTTATGAAATTACAGAAGGAAGATTTTTTCGTGGTGATCACGAAGGCGCTATTGAGGCGATACTTATGGCTCATGGGCCCGATATCAAAAAAGGTTTTTGTATTGGAAGAGCGAGGATTATGGACATAATGCCAACAATACTTCACATGCTTGGGGTAGATTTACCAGATG
>JBFMEC010000170.1:0-4656 GCA_040753575.1 Nitrospirota bacterium
TTTTTTTGTAAGACTTTGATTCAAACTTTGTCAGTCTTTATCCTACAAAATAAAAAGAAAAAGGGAATATTTCATGACCATTTTTTTCTTTTAAAATAAATGAACATGGAAACGCCAATTATGAACATGACCGTCAAGACAGCAAAATAACCCCATCGCCACTCAAGCTCTGGCATATATTTAAAATTCATACCGTAGATTCCCACCATCAGGGTCAAAGGCATGAACAACGTGGCTATAAGAGTCAAGACCTTCATCACTTCGTTCATTCTATTGCTGACGCTTGAAAGATAAATATCAAGCATTCCTGAGATCATATCCCTGAAGGTCTCGATCGTATCAATAACCTGAATTGTATGATCATAAACATCTCTCAGATACATCACTGTGGATTGCTTGATCAATGAAAATTCCCCTCTTTCCAGGCTATTTATTACCTCCCTTAATGGCCAGACTGACTTGCGCAGAAATATCATTTCTCTTTTCAGGTTATGGATCTTTGCCAGCGTCTTCTGAGTTGGATTGGTAACTAACTCTTCTTCCAGGAACTCTATCTTTTCCCCAAGCTTTTCGAGTATCGTGAAATAATTATCCACTACTGAGTCGATCAAGGAGTAGGCAAGATAATCAGCTCCAGAAGTTCTCAGGCGGCCCTTTCCACTCCTGATCCGCTCTCTGACAGGCTCAAAAACATCGCCCTCAATCCCTTCCTGAAAGGAGATGACAAAATTTGGACCGAGGATTAAGCTTATTTGCTCAGTAATTATATTGTCGCTTTTATTATTGAAATAAAGCATTTTCAGAACAATATAAATGTAGTCACCGTAATCCTCTATTTTCGGGCGCTGATCTGTGTTTAAGATATCCTCCTGCACCAGGGGATGCAATCGAAAACAGTCACCGAGCTTTTTTATAATCTCGATCTGATGAACACTGTCTATGTTTATCCAGGTTACAGTTGGCCTGTCTTTATAGGGGAAACATTCTTCAATACCTTCTATTTCCCTCTCCTGAAATTGAACTTCATCATAGTCAATAATGGTAATCTTTAACTTTTCCTTCCTTTTCTCTCCAATATGAACGAGCGTACCGGGAGGGAGACCAACCTTTCCTGACCTTTTCTTGATCAGCCTGTCCATACCTTCTCTACCTGAATCTCTCAGAAAAAAATATCTTCATAGCCTCCCACGAGCGCCGGTCAGCCTTTTTGTTATATGCCACACCTTTAATTCCATAGTTATCAGCCTCAGGATTTGTAAAACTATGGACCGCTCCGCCATAGTATACCATCTGCCAATCCACACCGGCCTTCCGCATCTCATCCTGGAAGGCAGCAATCTGTTCTACAGTCACGAAAGGATCGTCTGCTCCATGTAAGGCAAGTATTTTTCCTTTTATATTCCTTGCATCACCCGGATTTGGCGTATCAAGTCCACCATGAAAACTCACGACACCTGCAATATCAGCTCCTCCCCGGGCCAACTCAAGCACCGTCGTTCCGCCAAAACAGTAACCGATTGCGGCGATTCTTTTAACGTCCACAAGTTCATTCTTCAAGAGAACTTCCAATCCTGCCTCAGCACGAGAGCGCATAAGCTGCCGGTTAGCAAGATAAATTCCGGACATTGATGCTGCTTCTCTGGCATCTTTCGCCCTAACGCCCTTTCCATACATATCAATCGCAAAGGCTAAATAGCCGAGTTCTGCCAGTTGTTCAGCCCGCTTTTTGATATAAGGGTTAAGACCCCACCATTCGTGGACAACGAGGATGCCGGGACGTTTACCTTTCATTGAATCATCGTATGCCAGATAGCCTTCCAGCATAGTTTGGTCGTGTTTATATTCAATGGCTTCAGTATGCAATTTTGCTTGAGCACTAACCGTCCACACCAGGGCGATCATTATTATCATTAAGTATTTCATTTTTTCTCCCTCCACTATTTGTATCAGCTGATCTCATTTATGGGCGAACATTGGATAGCTGCCGTGCTACATTCTGACATTATTTTTTTGTAATTCTTGCTTTTTCTCTCATTTCCGCTGCCATTGTTTTGATCTCTGTCAGATCTCTCTGCAACTCACTCCAGCCATACCAGAAGGCATAATCCGGATTGGAGTGAAAGGACCCCTGAAATGTTCTCATGCGATGCTCGAGGAACATTACAAAAAGTTTCTGTTCAATGACAGTTGGAGCATCATGGAATGTGAGTAAGTCTGGAAAGGGATAGGCATAGGTCTTTGGCTTCTCAAGAATCCCATCCTTATAGAGAGCAGCAACTGTGCGAATCGCTTCAGCCATCAGGTGATCCGCTTCTTTAATCATATTATCGCTTTTTGCTAATTCTCCCTTTGCAAAATTGATGGAATGACACCGATGACAAATCGCTGTCATCTTATCCCTTTCCTTCTGCCAGTCCTCCTGCGTCAGCCGGGCAAGATTTGCTGCCTTCACTAATTCAAGCCTTGGTGTTGGCTTCCCTTCGGGATCAAGTACGCCAAGACCCTCGAGGATGGTTGTACGATCGGCAGCCCACTGTTTGTCCTCCGACATTGGTAATCGAACGGCAAGGAATCCCCAGGCAGTCAAATTAGCGTGATCACCTTCCTGCATGTGGCATGTCTGACAAGTTGGTGCTGCAACATCTTCAGAAAGAATTTTGATTTGCCTAAGCAAAAATCGGACACCGTGTTTGGAAGAGGAATACATTTCCCACTGAGGATGATCAAATCCCATATGGCAGGTCTGGCACGCCTGCGGCTGACTGGCTTCTTTAACAGAAAAGATATGCCTGGTATGACATGAATCGCAGGAGGCAACTCCAAATCCCGCTCCATCTTTTTTCAACTCTTTTATTTCAGCTTCGGTCTTCAATCCAATTTTGTGACATCCTCCACAACCTTTCATCCCTTCCATAAGTGCCATGGGTTGCCAGTGCGCAGTCGGTAGGGCTTTCATCGCTGCCCAACCCGCTGCGTGTTTTCCGGCTTTGAATTGTTTGACCTGCTTTGGGTGGCAGGTAGAACAGGTTTCAGGTGTTGGAATCTTTGCTTTCGCTACATCCTCTACAGATTTGTGTTGATCGCCATGGCATGTTGAGCATTCTACCCCTTTCTTATTATGCTCGCTAAGCTGCCAGTCAGAGACGATACTGGGTGTGACATTTTTATGGCAGTCTGTGCAAACCTGTGCTGTGGCAATGGAAGCAAAAAGGATACTCAACAAAATGGTTAGAACCTTCTGAACCAGAAACATTTACTCCTCACCTCCTTTTTCTTTTTTACCTCTAATGGCACGGCAGCTAAACTCTCGGAATCAAATTTATTTATTCTTCATCAATAACGTACTGAGCAAATTCCTGTCAGAAAATTTTTCTCTAAAAAGTATCGTTCACCTAAAACCCTTTGTCAAGATCCATCAAAAAAATCTGAATCTTTTCCTTCTTGACATCCAATATCTAAAAGAAGATAGAACATTTCCCGCTAATAAAGTGTATGCTCTAAGAATCAGAATTAATAGAACAGTAAAATTAAATCGAGATTTCCTAGTAAAATTAGAGAGGCAAAATCTATGAGAAAGGGTTTAGAGGGTGGATAAATATGTATGCACCGTATGCGGTTATGTATATGATCCCGCTGTTGGTGATCCTGAAAATGGCGTGAGTCCTAGCACGAAATTTCAGGATTTACCAGATGATTGGGTATGTCCCGTCTGCGGAGCGCCAAAGGATGCCTTTGAAAAGACTGCATAAAAAGGAGGAAAGAAACGAAATTCATGATTCCCAGATTCGTATTTTTTTGAACAAGACTAAAGGAGAACTATGATGAATCCAATCAAATTAGCTATTAAGACAGAGACCGATGCAATAGCCTTCTATAAGGAGGCTGCAGAAAAAACTAAACATCCGATTGGGAAAAAGATGTTCCTCTCTATCATGGGGGATGAAAAAAGACATCTTGAAGACTTCAAATGTATCCTCCAGGGGCTTGATATAAAAGTTCGCGATGTTATAAGCCCGATGAAAAAGATAAAGACTGTCTTTGAAGAGAACAAAAAGGTTCTTCTTGAAAGGATTAGAGCAACCACAGATGAGATGGAGGCCCTGAAGATTGCTATGCAGATGGAGAAAGAAAGCATTGAACTCTACAAGAAACTCTTGGAGGAGGTCAAAGCACCAAAAGAAAAAGCCCTCTTTGAGAGACTCATAAAGGAGGAACAGGAGCACTTTTCCATTTTCTCGAATACATATTTTTTCCTCTCCGATTCGGGTAGCTGGTTCATGTGGGAAGAACACAGCATTGTGGACGGCGGCACCCCCTGGGCATAATATCATTTGTAACAGGATTTGACCTATCAGATATGCAGGATAGATTGTTGACCTCTTCATCGAATCTTCATATCAGATATACTATTGAAAATGAAAGTTATACCTTCAAAGACTCACTCTTGTAGTGGAACAAAGCTTATTGATTAGCAGGAGAAAGAATCATATATCATCCATTCTGGTAATATATTTTCATGAACAAAGCAAGTCCTTTTACAAAGGCAAAGGAAACTGCAGGAAAGTATATCAAATGGTATCTCTACCCCATTATTTACTTTGTATTTTCGGGCCTTGTCTGTGTATATGCCTGGTATGGCCCCTATCCCAGGGATGG
>JBFMEC010000171.1:0-4654 GCA_040753575.1 Nitrospirota bacterium
TTAGTGTTATCTTTGCGAACTCCTCTATTTCGTCATCATTTAACCCTCTTATCGGAACCATATTGATCTTTATGGGTAAAAGTCCTGCCCTCTCAGCCGCTGCAATACCGTCAAGGACAACATTAACATCTCCACCTCTTGTTATTTCTCTGTATTTATCAGGTCTCAAAGAATCAAGACTTATATTAACCCTGTCTAAACCTGCGTCAGCAATCTCTTGAGCATACCTTGACAGAAGTACTCCGTTTGTTGTCAGACTTAGATCCTCAATGCTATCCAGTTTCTTCATTGAAGCAATAAGATAGGTAACATTCTTTCTTGTCAGGGGCTCTCCACCGGTTATACGTATCTTCCTCACGCCGATGTTAACTGCAATCCTCACTATCCTCACTATCTCTTCATAACTGAGAATTTCTTTATGTTCTATCGGCCTCACTCCTTCGGGAGGCATACAGTAGATACAACGGAGATTACATCTGTCTGTGATGGAAATACGCATATAATCCACGGGGCGCTGAAAATCGTCTCTGATCATTTCTTCTTTTTACCTGTCTTCTTTTCCATTTCTTCAATCTTCTTTTTTGCTTCCCCCGCCTCTTTTGAAGTGGGATAACGTTCTATTAGACGTTCAAGGATTACCTTTCCCGTTTTTCTGTCTCCTATCTCAATGAAGGAAAGACCTTGTTTCTTAAGGGCAGCCAGTGCCTTTTCACTATTTGGATATTTCTTTAACAGTGTCTCATAAGCAAGGATAGCGCTCTCGAAGTCTTTCTGGTTGTAATATATCTCGGCAAGCCAGAACTGGGCGTTGTCAGCAAGTTCATCCTGAGGGAATTCCTTTAAAAAGGTTTCGAATTTTTCTCTTGCTTCTTTATATTTCTTTTTCTGGAAGGCATCATAAGCAGACTCATATATCGCCATCTTATCTTGTGGCTCCGCTAATTTTGGGGTCTGGGATATTTCTTCTTGAGCTTCTTTTTTAGATTCTTCAATCTTTCCGGCTTCCCTTGCCTGTTTTATTTGGTTCTCCAAGGCGCCCAGCCTGTCTCTAATCTCTTTTGTCTGGCCTTCCATAAAAGTTGCCTGACTTTTTATCTGCTCCATTTGTGAAATTGAATCCTTCAATTCTTTTTCAAGAGAATATTTATTTTCGTCAAACCTCCCTGTCAGCAACTGAAGATCTTTAGAGATGTCGGAGAGCCTGGAATTCAACTCAGACAGGCTTTCTCTGAGAGCATTGAGCTCCTCTTTTTTTAAAGTATCCGTTTTTTTCTTGAGATCCTCAAGATCTCTTCTTATCTCAGAAGATTTCTTCTCTTGTCCAGAGATTTCACCCTTCAAATAGTCCACGTCATTTCTGAGCGCTTCCAGATCAGCAGTCGTCGCACAACCAAACAAAAAACTGTGAACCGTGAACAGTAAAAGATAAGTGACAATCTTGAATCTTGAACTTTGGGTCTTAAACTTCCTCAGCACTATTTGCCGGTTTCCCTCAAAACAACAAAATGATCTCTTCTGTTCTTCTGCCAGCAATCTTCTGTTTTCTCAGTGCATAGTGGCTTCTCTTCACCATAACTTATTATTTCGATCCTCTTAGGCGACAAACCGAGGGCAATGAGAAAATCCTTTGTGGCCTTTGCCCTTCTATCTCCAAGCGCCAGGTTATATTCATTAGTGCCTCTTTCATCACAATGGCCTTCAATTAGAATCTTTTCAGAAGTATTTTTAAGTAACCATGAGGCAATCTTCTCTAAAACAGGCTTAGCATCTGATCGAATGTCATACCTGTCAAAATCAAAATAGATGTCTTCAAAGACGCCTTTTTCCTCGATATATTTTGGAGCTTCTATATCTCTTGTCTCTACTTTAGCGAGTTGTTGTTCCGTTATCTTTTCCGCTGCTATCTTTTCTTCTGGTCTTATCGGTGCTTTCTTTTTCGTCTCTTCAGGACTCACTGCCGGCTGTTGCTGCTGTGCTTCTGGCTGTACCACCTTTCTCTGAGAACAACCAAAAAAGACGGATCCTGCTACCAGCATTAATATCACTGCAAAAACCTTCTTCATGAAAACCTCCTTTTTCATTTAGCTTTTTATCACTCCTGTAAAGACAGGAAATGTGTGTTCTCAACCATCGGGTTCCTGTCCGGGGCCGGAATTGTTATTAATTTGGCGACCATCTCGGCCCGGAGGCTATTATACTATCTGGAGTGATTCTCTTTTGTGATTCTCCATTTGCTCTCATTATATATATACCTTTAAGGCCATCTCTGTCTGAGGAAAAGGCAACGTATCTTCCATCGGGTGAAAATGAAGGGTCTTCGTTGTTTCCCTGAGTGGTAAGTTGAGTCAGCCCTGTGCCGTCGGGGTTGACAAGAAATATCTGGTTCGTCATTCCTCTTCTTCCTGAGAAGATAATCCTGTCACCCTTAGGAGACCAGGAAGGTGAGGTGTTATAAGAACCTTCAAAGGTAATTCTCCTGACATCAGAGCTATCTATACGCATCACATAAATCTGTGGACTTCCACCTTTATCGGAAACGAAGGCAATATACCTGCCATCGGGGGAGACAGAAGGCGATACTTCATTGCTATACGATGAGGTTAACCTTGTTATCTCGTTGTCCTTGAGATTCATGATATAAAGGTCTGGATTGCCGTCCTTTGAAGAGTAGAATATAAAATTATTCCCGTCAGGCAAAAAATCTCCAACAACATTTGTGCCCTTTGAAGAAAAAACTTTATTTTCTGTCCTTATCGTTAAGTTTAACAAATATATCCCCCATTGTCTATTCCTTTCAGCTGAGAAGAGGAGTTTTGTACCGTCTCTTGACCACCGAGGGGAAATTGCCACATTTCCTTTTAAGCCGGTTCGCTTAATTTTCTTTCCATCCCAGTCCATGATGAATATGCCTTTCCCATTTCCTTCCTCTGCAACAAAGGCTATTTTTGATCTGAATATTCCGGTTTCACCGGTGAGTGCCTTGTAAATATCATTTGCAATACTGTGTGAAAGTGGCCTGATAAATTCTTTCTCTGCACTGTATTCTTTTCTTAATAATTCCCTTCCTTCGAGGACATCATAAAGGATTGCCACTACTGTTAAATCTTTACCTTCCTCGACTGAACCTTTCACAACAGCCTCCACTCCCAGGGGAGTCCAGTTTCTCGGGTTAAATGTCTGCGAGGGGTTTTCCAGTTGAGCGGATCTGTCAATTAAAAAAAAGAGACCTGTGAATTCAAGGTCATTTCTTATAATTTCTGATATTTCTTTACCGGTAGTTCCAGAAAACTCTTGAATTGCTATGGGAAGTTGTTTAGAGGCAGGTGAGGATATATCTATATAAACCTTGGCTTCAGAAACAGTGAATAGTGAACAGTGGAAAGTGAATAGTAATAAAATTAAAATTTTGAAATTTGGATTTTGAATTTTAGACTTTTTTTTCACAGAAAAAACCTCACTCCTATCTCCATCTCATAGGGAGGAGGTGGCAGAGGATTTGCCTTTGTAAGGGCCCTTACTGCAGATTTATCAAAAAGGGGATTACCTGAACTCTTTTCCATCTTCTGTACTGAAACCCTGCCATCCTTCATTATTCTTATAGAGACTATCGCCTCAAGGTTTTTCTGTCCGGTGTCCGGAAATATCCATTGCCGCCATATCTCACCGGTAATCTTAGAATAATAATCGTCAAAGACATCACCTTTTCCAGCAGGAGTAGATATTTTCTGAGAATTGATATTTTTATCACCGCCGGCCTTAACCGCGATAATTGATCGGAGTTTGACTATCCGCTCAACCCTCTTCTTCGCTGCGATGGCAGATATCCTTTCCATTGCCATCTCTTCGTCCTTTTTCGTCACCCTTTCAAGACCTTTTGCGGGAAGGTCTTCCATGCTGGCAGTCCTCATAGAATTTAATATCTCTGCTTGTTTCCCTTTTATAGTATCGGGACTCACAAGGTTCACAATGTATGGGGATGGAATAATAATGCGGTTCGATTGTTTCAGTATAATAAAGGCAATTAGAAATAGGGTTACATGAAGGAATAATGAAAAAGCCGTTGTTTTATAAAGGCTGGGCTCTCTCATTTCAAGCTTATCTTGGGCTCAGTAATCATCCCGACCTTTTCTATGCCTGCCTCCTTTATCTCACCCATGACCTCAATAACAAGACCATAAGGCACATCCCTATCTGCCTTAAGAAAGACATTTGGATTAAGCTTACTTATCGCTTCCAGTTTTTGTTTCATTAAAGACAGGGATACAGAATTTTCATTCATATAGATAGTGCCGTTTCTTTTTATGACCAGTGTTATCCGCTCTTCAGGGGGAAGGTCTTTTCCTTTAGCCTTAGGAAGATTCACATCTATCCCTTGCTGAAGAAGAGGGGCCGTGACCATAAAGATGACAAGGAGAACGAGCATAACATCCACAAAAGGCGTCACATTTATTTCCGATAGGACATTCCTGTTTCTATTTTTCACTTGTTCCTTCTGAAAAAAAATCGAGTAGTTCCTCTGAGAAATCCTCCATTTCTATAATCATTCTTCTAGCCATACTGAGATAATAGTTGTACGCTATGACGGCGGGTATCGCTGCAACAAGACCTGCTGCAGTTGTAATCAATGCCTCCGCAATGCCGGGTGCAACAATGG